>JBPCKO010000261.1:0-24676 GCA_051004215.1 Streptosporangiaceae bacterium
TGGGCCGCCTGGTGTACCGCTCGCTGCGTAACCTGTACCCGGTCATCGTGGCCGGCCTGGTGAAGGCCGCGGAGGCTCCCCGGAGCTGACCGCGACCCCTCAGCCCCCGGCGCGGCGCCGGCCGGCGACGCCGCCATGCGGGGCAAGTGTTTGGAGCCGGCGGGCACGGTTGAACTGATCGTTCATCGCCGGTTGTCTTTCTGGCGCTCTGCGGGCACTTGCGTCCAGGTGCCGCCGGTCCGGCGCTCGGTCAAGATCCTTCCGTGGGGGTTGCCGGAGCTATAGGAACCTGCTGCCCAGGCCTGCGATGGCGACACCGCGCATACTGCATTCAGGGCGCTCTGATCAGGTCCGGAGTCGATCGTCCCGCCCGGGCTCGGGCTGGGTTCTTGCTTCCAGGCGCGGCCATTCCACCGCTCGATCAGCGTGAAGACCGCCGGGTCGGTTCTGGTGTCGGCGAAGTAGTAGCCGGGGGCCCGGGGCGCCGAGGCATATGTGAGCTGAGTGCCACCCAGGGAAGGTGATCGCGGTCGTCTCAGTGCGCGACGGTCGGCTCGCAGCGGGGTCAGGCGGGCGGCGCGAAGAATTCGAGCGCGATTCCATCCGGGTCGCGGAACGAGACACCGGAGCCGTAATGAGCGTCTTTGATCCCGCCGTGGGGAATGCCCAGCTCGTCCAGGCGCGCGGCCCATCTGCTCAGCTCACCGCGATCTCGGCAGGCGAAGGCCACGTGATCGAGGCCGGCGCGATGCTCGTCGAAGCTGCCAGCGGTGCCGCCCGGGTGCGTGTGCAAGCCGAGAAGCTGCCCTCCGCCGAGCACGAACACGGTGTGGTGGAATCCTCCCGCCTGCTCGTCCTCGTCGAGAACGGGCTCGGCGGCCAGCAACTGGCTGTACCAGCGGGTGCTGCGCTCCAGATCAGTCACCGTCACGGCGACGTGGGCAATTGGCGGGAAGTCAGGCACGGCAGCCTCCGAGTTAATGGCGGAATATCGCGATGACGACCGCCGCAAGCTTCCGGCTGACGGGATCTACAAGGGCGCAGACGCCATGACCGGCCGGTTCGCGGGTGGCGTTTGAGTTTAGCTGCCCGGGTACCGGCGCCGGCCGTGATGTGCCCAGAACCCGCTAGCTCGGCCGGCTCGCGGGCTCGCCGGGCGCGGTACCTGCTCCAGGACATCCAGGACCAGGGCGCGGCGCGAGCAGCCGCTTCAGGGTCGCGTTCTCCCGCTCCAGGTCCTTGAGCCGCTTGGCGTCATCGGCTTTCAGGGCCCCCGGCCGTATGGCGTCCTATCCTTTTTCTCTGCTTCCGAGATGGCCCAGGCGGCGTTAATCAGGCCGATGTGGCTGAATGCCTGGGGGAAGTTGCCGAGCGACTCGCCGGTGCGGGTATCGATTTCCTCGGCGAGCAGATCGAGATCGTTCCGGTAGCTGATGGCGCGCTCGAACACTTCCCGGGCGCGTTCGGGGTGACCGGCCATGGCCAGCGCCTGGGCGAGCCAGAACGTGCACAGTAGGAACGTGCCCTCGTGGCCGGGCAGTCCGTCGGAATTCCCGCTGTTCTCGTACCGGAACACCAGGCCCCGGGAATCGACGAGCCGCGCCTGAATCGCCTCGATGGTCGATAGCACTCGCGGATCGGTGGCGGGCAGGAATCCCGTGATGGGCAACATCAGGCTCGATGCGTCAAGGTCGTCGGAGCCGAAGTACTGCGTGAATGCGGCCGCCCGGTCGCTCCAGCCCTTCTGGAGGATGGTCGCCCGGATCTCATCCCTGATCTGCTGCCAGTACTGAGCGCGCTGGCCGGCACCGAGTTTCGCGGCCAGCGCTACGGCACTGTCCAGCGCCGCCCAGCACATCAGCTTGGAGTGCAGGAAATCTCGCGCCGGGCCGCGAATTTCCCAGATGCCCTGATCCTTCTCGGTCCAGCAGCGAGCGGCCGAGTCGGCGACAGCGACGAGAAAGTCTCTGACGGCCGGATCCAGGTCACCGAGCTGGTCGCGAAGCCGATCGACGGCGGTCAGCAGCTCGCCGTAAACGTCGACCTGGCGCTGGTTCCAGGCTCCGTTGCCGATCCGTACCGGACTGCTGCCGCGCCATCCGGTCAGGTGCGCCAGTTCCCGCTCGGACAGGTCCCGCTCGCCGCCGATGCCGAACATGATCTGCAGATCAAGGTGCCGGTGCAGGGAGGAAGCCGCGGCGGTTGTGAGGTAGGCGAAGAATCTCTCTGCCTCGTACGGGCACGCGGCCACCCACAGGGCGTGCATGGTCAAGGACGCGTCGCGGACCCAGGAGAACCGGTAGTCCCAGTTACGGTTCCCGCCGGGATCCTCCGGAAGCGAGGTGGTCGGTGCCGCGACGATCGCTCCGGTCGGGTAATAGGTAAGAGCTTGCAGGA
Source organism: Streptosporangiaceae bacterium (assembly GCA_051004215.1). Classification (GTDB taxonomy): domain Bacteria; phylum Actinomycetota; class Actinomycetes; order Streptosporangiales; family Streptosporangiaceae; genus Chersky-822. Next base: position 2,398 of record JBPCKO010000261.1, read on the forward strand.
CTCGCCCGCTGGCGTGCACCAGGTCACGCCAAGGTCCTTCATATGCCTGGTGGATTCGCGACCAGGATCGCCAGCCGACGATCGTATCCCGCATCCACCGGGCCAGCTCCTCCTGAGTCCACAACCGGGGCTCCGGCCCGCCGGGCCGGCCGTAGTGCAGTCCGAAGGCCAGCAGTTCACCAGCCCGGACCGTGAACCGCCCGGTGGCGGTCCCGGCGCTGACCTCGAGATCGGCCGGCGCCGACAGCATGGTCAGGTCCGCTCCGCCTCGTCCCGCGATACCGCCCCTGACCTGGGTCAGCAGCGGCCAGACGAGCCCGTATTCAGTCCGCGGCGCGTACTCGACATCCAGGTCGACCTGACCATCGAGCCCCCTGACTTGGCGCACCAGCAGGCTGGGAGCACCCGCGCCCAGGTCGTGACCCCGCTCGTTTGAACCGAGCACGAGGGCGTCGGTGACCGAAACCGAGCCGGCGGCCGTGGTGAACGTGGTCTCCAGCACCATGGTCTGGCCCAGGTAGCGCCAGCCAGCCCGGAAACCCTCCGCTGGGCGGATCGACCAGTGGCCGGCGTCGTCATCGAGGAGGCGCGCGAAGACCGAGGGACTGTCAAATCTCGGGAAGCATAGCCATTCAACCGACCCGGCCCGGCTCACCAGCGCCGCCGAATTGCAGTCCGACAACAGGCCATGGTCACCGATCGGGGTTGAGCTCACACTTGTTCTCCCTTGAGATGAGCACGTGGTCCGGTGGGCCCGGGTGCGCCGTCAGTAATACTCACCGGGATCGGTCGCGGTCGGCTCGCTGCCCCCGGCGGGGAGGTGCCGCGGGGCGTGGTTCTGGCCGAGGCGGGCGGTATGGGCCGCCGCCTTCCCGCCCGCCGTAGGGTCGTCCGTGGTCGGCGAACTCGTCGCGATAGTACGACAGGATCCAGCGCCCGATCTCGATCCGGTCGCCGGTGTGCAGCGCCCACTCGCCGACTGGCTGCCCGTCTACCCGGCTGCCCGCTGAACTGCCCAGGTCGCAGTAGACATACTCGTCGGCGCCGTCGCGCCGGACCTCGGCATGACGATGCTCGAGGCCAATCAGCCGCACGTCAGCATCCGCGGCGCTGCCGACGGTGGTAGTGCCGGGGAACAGCGGGAACTCCCGTTGCGCACTGTGCGCCTCGGCCAGGCCGCCGAGCGCGAGAATAAGGCGGGGATGCCCGCCGCCATGAGGATCGTGAGTAGTCGTCATCATTTCCAGCTTCCGTATCTCGGGTGCTCGGAAAATAGACATGCAGGATTCCCTTCCGGCGAAGATGCTCCGGACGGCACTCTCAATAGACCGGTGCCGCGTTAATCTCACAGCCTACGATCATCGGCCGCACAAAGCTGTTCCTGACTGCTTACCAAAGGCTTACGCATAAGCATTGGCCGCATCTTACCGATCAGAAGCTTACGAATATCTTACGCATTAAATTGATCTCTGAAATCCCCTCGGGCCGGCTGACTGCTGTGCGCATAACGGGCGTGCTGATGGAGAACATCGGCCGAGCGTACAATCTCGGAGAGCGTTCGCCCCGAACGCTAATCGCCGCACCGAGGAAAGACGTGTCACAACTACTGCGGGTGCAATGCTTCAACGTGTCACAGGACGGGTTCGCCGCGGGCGAGGGCCAGAGCCTGGAGCACCCCTTCGGGCACGCTAATCCCGATGACCTGTTCGCGTGGGCTGGCGCCACCGCGAGCTGGGTGAATCGCACGGACCCCGGCGGCTCCCGAGGGCTCGAGGACTACTTCACTCGCGACATGACACGCAACATCGGTGCCGAGATAATGGGCCGGAACAAGTTCGGACCCCAGCGTGGCCCGTGGCAGGATCACGACTGGAAGGGCTGGTGGGGCGAGACCCCGCCGTTCCACACCCCGGTTTTCGTGCTAACCCACCACGACCGCCCCTCGTTCACGCTGTCCGACACGACCTTCCACTTCATCGCGGCGACACCCGCCGATGCCCTGCGGCAGGCGAAGGAGGCAGCGGACGGCAAGGACGTCCGTCTCGGTGGCGGCGTCGCGACCGTCCGGGAGATTCTCGCTGCCGACCTCGTCGACACGATGCACATCGCCGTTGCGCCGATCAACCTCGGCCGGGGCGAACGGCTGTGGACCTCCCAGGAGGAGTTGCTCGACCGGTTTCACCTCGAATCCGTGACGAGCGGCCGTGGCGTGACCCACCTGTTGTTCTGGCGGCGGTGACCACGACGTACCACGACGGTCCGCGCCAGGCTAGGACCGCGCCAGGCTAGGGCCGCGGCCGCTCGACGAGCACCTCGTCGAGGTGCTTGCGGGCGATGTCGGGTACCTGCGCGCCCGGCGCCGGGTAGCCGACCGGAATGACGACGAAAGGGCGTTCGTGCGGTGACCGGCCCAGCACCTCGTTGATCCAGCGCATCGGGGAGGGGGTATGGGTCAGGGTGGCCAGGCCCGCCAGGTGCAGGGCGGCGATCAGCAGCCCTACGGCGATCCCGACGGACTCCTTGACGTAGTACGGCAGCGGCGTGGCCGCGCTGCGGTGGATCTCGAATACGACGATCACCACGGGCGCGGTCTCCAGGAACGGCTTGCGCCAGTCGGTGCCCAGCGGCGCCAGCGCATCCAGCCATTCCGGCGACGCTCCCCCGGCGTAGAACTGTCGCTCCTCGGCTTCGGCGCCTTCCCGCAGGCGTCGTTTGAGGTCCGGATCGGTCACCACCACGAAGCGCCACGGCTGAACGTTCGCGCCGCTGGGCGCGGTGGCAGCAGCCCGGATCGCCTGGCGGATCGCCTCGGCCGGCACCGGGTCGGGCGCGAAGTCGCGGATCGTTCGGCGCGTTGCCATCACATCGGCGAACCGTGCACAGGCCGCGACCGTCTCGCCCGGGCCGAGCCGCGGCAGCGCCGGCGCGGCGACCGTGTGATGACGCGGATTACAAGGCACGCCCCATTCTCGCAGCGCCGCGGAGGAGGCAGTCTGCGCAAGTCCGGATTTCGCAACTCCTCGCGCTGCCAGGTGTCTCATGGGCCCAGAGCGGTACGCCGCACCGCCGGATCGCCCGCACGGCATCGGGCCGGATCGGAGGTTCTCTGCGGCACGGCATCACGCATGCGTCCAGGGTCACGGCGGCCAGCCGGTCGATGTCGGCCAGGCCGGGCGCCGGGCCAAGCGGCGGGCCGGGGCCAGCGGGTTCCTGGTCAAGGACATGGCCCTGGAAGACATCCTGACCGCGATCCGCGTCGTCGCGGCCGGCGACGCCATTATCGCGCCCGGCGTCACCCGCCGCCTGATCGAGCAGTTCGCCAGCGAGCCCCGTCCCGGCCGCAAGCCCCGGGAGCTCACCGGGATTACCGACCGCGAACGCGAGGTCCTCAGGCTGGTAGGCCTTGGCCTGTCCAACGCCGAGATCGCGGCCGCGCTGTACATCACCACCGGCACCGCCAAGACCCACGTCGCCCGGCGGCTGACCAAGCTGGACGCCAGGGACCGGGTACAACTCGTCATCACCGCGTATCAGGCCGGCCTGGTGCCCACCTAAGACGCCCCGCTGATCGGCCAGATGACACCATGGCGACCACTGATGCCGGACCGGCAGAATCACGGCATCGGGAGGGAGCAGGCAGTGGCCGCAAGAAGCTACGACCTAGTGATCGTGGGTGCAGGCAGCGGCAACTCGCTGCCCACCGGGGACTTCGCCGACTGGCGGATCGCCGTGGTGGAATGCGAACGGTTCGGCGGCACCTGCCTGAACCGCGGTTGCATCCCTTCGAAGATGCTGGTCTACACCGCGGACGTAGCTCAGGCGGTGCGGCAGGCAGGCCGGTTCGGGATCGGCGCGAAATGGTCCGGCGCGGACTGGCCGGCGATACGTGATCGGGTCTTCGGCCGGATTGACCCGCTACACGAGCAGGCCGTAGCTCACCGGCGCGAGGGCGGCATCGACGTCTTCCTTGGGGAGGCGCGGTTTACCGGGCCGAAAACGCTCCGGGTCAGCGGTGCGGAGATCCGGGCCGACCGCTTCGTGCTGGCCGTGGGGTCGCGTCCCGCGGTCCCTGCGGTGCCGGGCCTAGCCGAGGTTCCCTATGTCACCTCCGACACAGTCATGCGCCTCGGCCGGCTGCCCCGATCGATGGTCGTTCTGGGTGGGGGGTACATCGCGGCGGAAATGAGCCACATCTTCGGCTCACTCGGCACGAAGATGACCATCGTGGCGCGCGGGGAGCAATTGCTGTCCCAGCATGACGCCGACATCCGGGCCCGGTTTACTGAGCTGTACCAGGAGCGATTTGACGTACGCCTGGGCGCAACGGTCCAGCGGGCGACCGCGACCCGCAAAGGGGTCCAGCTCACCTTCGCCTCATCGGCCGGTGCCCAGACCGCGGAGGGCGAGGTGCTCCTCGTGGCGGCCGGGCGAACGCCCAACAGCGACCTGCTCGACGTCGCGGCCGCGGGCATCGAGGTCGATGCGCACGGGCATATTCGCACCGACGATACCTATGCGACCAGCGTGCGAGGGATCTGGGCGCTCGGCGACGTCGCCAACCACTTTCAGCTCAAGCACATGGCCAACGCGGAGGCACGGCTAGTGCGCCACAACCTGCTCCACCCCGGCCGGCCGAAGCGGTCGTCATTCACCGTGGTCCCGTCCGCAGTTTTCGCTGACCCCCAGGTAGCCTCGGTGGGCGTCACCGAGCAGGAACTGCAGGCCCAGCACCGGGACTACGTCGCCGCCACCCACCCCTACAGCGACGCGGCTTACGGATGGGCGCTGGAGGACACGACCAGCTTTGTCAAGGTCATCGCGGACCCCGCCTCCCGGCTCCTGCTCGGCGCCCACATCATCGGCCCGCAGGCATCGGCCATAATCCAGCCGCTGGTCCAGGCCATGTGCCTGGGTAACACCGTGGATCAGGTGGCCTCCGAAGTCATCTATATCCACCCGGCTCTGACCGAGGTCATCGAGCAGGCGCTACTGGAGCTGTGACGTCCAGCCCGTCGGCACGCTTTCTGGCGCCCCGTCCTGTCGCGCCGTGGTTCCTCGATCCATGGAAACTGACCCCCTTACCCGCCGTGTGGTCCCAGGACCAAGCTTTAGGCTGAACAGGGCAGCGAATAGCGGGCGGATCCGTTTGGCGGGCAGCGAGCAGGTCAAAGAATTCTTCGAGCAGCACGCCGGCCAGTGGGATCAGATGCATCGGGGCTTTTACAGCACCGACGTCATCGACGCCCTGGCTGAGCACTCCGCGCTCGGCCCGGCCGTAGCCAACATGGTGCTCCACCACGTCCCTGACCCGGCGGCGATGATCACAGAGATGGCACGCGTGGTACGCGGCGGCGGCACCGTCGCGATCACCGACTGCGTCGAACACATCGCCGGGCACCGAGTGATCGCCACAGAAGTTAATGCAGGGAGCAATCCTGACTCTTCGAGCTCCCGAAATCTTCGGCGGCTTCGAGACGAACTGGGCGACCGGCTCATTCATAGCCTGGTCTTGCACACTCCCAGACACCCCGGCGCAGCAGGAATCTAGGGACGTCAAGGTGAGATCTGGGGATCCTTTCCCGATCCGCGGGCGGATCCGGCCGTCGTACGGTCGCCTCGACCCGCTCGCGCGACCGAGGAGACATCGTGCCGCGGTAGGTGGGCCCGCGCGGCCGCCAACTAGCCGGAAACTCGGATTAGCACCTGGTCACGCGCCCGGCCCGGCATCGACGACACAGAAGGGCGTTTCATCATGACTGACCACAAGCAGTCAGGACCATCACGGCGCCACTTGCTGGCGGGGGCGGGCGCCGGACTGGCTGCCGCCTCAACCGGGGTACTGCCGGCGATGAGCGGAACCGCCAGCGCAGCCGCGCAATCTGGCCTGCGCGGCCTGAGGGTAATGCCCGGAGCGCCGGCCAACAGCGGCCTGTTCGGGCGGATCTTCCCCGGGCTGCCACCATTTGCCGAGGCAACCGACCAAGTACGCGCCGCGCTGCTCGAAGTCGGCAAGGCGGGCGGAATCATGGACGCCGCCGACGACCTCGGAGCGGGCCCAAAGAACCTGATCGTCGACCCGATCGTGAACGGCAACCCGACCGCCACGAACCCGTACGGCACCAATCCGGACAACCCGACGATGACGGCCGGATCCACGTTCGTCGGCCAGTTCACCGACCACGACATCACTTTCGACCAGACGTCCCGTCTCGGCATCCCGCAGAACCCGCTGACCTCGCCAAACACCCGGACTCCCGCGGTGGATCTTGGCTCGGTGTTCGGCGGCGGCCCCGGCACCCGACCAGAACTGTACGTAACGAACCCGGACGGGTCCGTCGGACCGCAGCTGAAGATCGGCACCGGCGGCGTCCACGAGGACCTGCCCAGAGTGCCCAACAGCGACGGCACCTACACAGCGCTGGTCGGCGATCCCCGCGACGACGAAAACGTCATGGTCGGCGGTCTGCACTGCGCCCACATCCTGTTCTACAACAAGGTCCTGACCGAGCTTGGCCGCATCAACCTGCGCGTCTTCCCCTCGGCCAGAGGCACGGACCGGTCTAACTCCTACGCCCAGTTCCTGATCGCCCGCGAGATCACCCTGTGGCACTACCAGTGGCTGCTGGTCAATGAGCACCTGCCGCAGATAGCCGGGCAGGCCGTGGTCAGCGACGGGCTCACCCGCAAAAGCCAGTTCTACCGGCCGCCGCGCGGCGACGCGTTCGTGCCCATCGAATTCGGCGCCGCCGCCTACCGGTTCGGCCACTCCATGGTCCGCCCCTCCTACCGCGCCAACTTCACCAGCGGCACCGGCGACTCGAGCAGCCCAACCGCCGACCCGTTCTTCGGCCTGATCTTCGACGCCACCGAGCCCAACTTCAGCGCGCCGGTCAGCTACGACCGCGACGACCTGCTCGGCGGCTTCCCCGCCCCGCGCCGCTACGTTGGCTGGCAGACCTTCTTTGATCTTGGCGACGGGCAAGTGAAGAACAACAAGAAGATCGACACTACGATTTCCTCGGTCATGTTCACCATCCCGGTCCCCGCCATCGCCCCGCACACCCAGACCTCACCCACCGTCCTGCCCCAGCGCAACTTGCTCCGCCAGCTCACCTGGAGCCTGCCCTCGGGCCAGGCCATCGCCGCCGCCATGGGCGCCGACCCGCTCACCCCCGCCGACCTGTCCGACATCGCTGGCGTCTACGCGCCGTTCGGCGCCAGCACGCCGTTGTGGTACTACATCCTCGCCGAGGCGAAGACCGCGACCGGCGGCCTCACCCTCGGGCCAGTCGGCGGACGCATCGTCGCTGAGACACTCATCGGCTTGCTGCGCGCCGATCCTGCCAGCTACCTGAACATCTATCCCGGCTTCCGTCCGTTCCTCGGCACCGACCTTGCCCTCGGACCGGCGCCTGACCCTGAGATCACCGGGAACCGGAGCTACACAAGAGCCCACTTCCTTTACTACGCCGGAGCCGTCACTCCCGGCATCTACCGGTAGGACCAGCCGGGGATTCCATCGTGGAGGCCCCGGCGGGAAACACCACGCGGCCAGCCACCACACCGCCGCACCCGATTCTGCGGTGCGCACGATTCAGCGCCGGGGCGCCGCGGCCTAGCGTCGCCAGCATGACCGACCCCCAGTCACGCCGGGCAGCGCCGGAGAAGGAGGCCGCCGACGCCACGGCTGCTTGCGCCCGGTGGGCCGATGGCTGACGCCGTAATCGCCGGGCCGCCAGGGCAGCCGGACCCGAGCGCGGGCAGCACAGGCACGCCGGCGGGCCCGGCCATCTACGACGGCCGTTCCGTGCCCATTCTGTGCGCGCTGGTCGTGGCGATGTCGCTGGCCGCTACGGCCGCGACCGTTATGGCGTTGAGCGACCTGGTGATCAAAGACGCGGTCTTCGCCCTGGTCGGGGGGCCGGCAGCGGCGATGTACGCCGGTCTCGGCGGGCTGGTCCTCCGTCGCGCCCGCAATCCCATCGGCTGGTTCTTGCTCGGCGACGGCGGGTTCCTGGCGCTCATGGCTCTCAGCTCCGCTTACGCGGTATTGGGACTCAGCCATCCTGGGACGCTGCCCCGCGGCCGCGGCGGCCGGGCTGCTCGCCCATTGGAGCTTCGTCCCGGTGGTAACCGGGGTGGCGTTGATGCTGGTGCTGTTCCCGACCTGGACACTGCCCTCCCGGCGCTGGCGCCCGGTCGTGGCGCTCGAACTGATGGCGACGGCGATCACCCTGGTTGGCGTGGCCGTCCATCCCGGGCTCGTGGGGCTGCCCGCGCCCGGGGGCACGTCGCGGACCGTCATGAACCCGTTTGGTGTCACCTCGATCGGCCCACTGCCCACCGTCGTCCTGAACGGGACGCTCAACGGCGCGGCCGTGGTCGCCGGTCTCATGCAGGTCACGGCCTGCGCGGCGCTGGTCATCCGCTACCGCTCCGGCCATTCCGAGCAGCGCCAGCAGATCAAGTGGATCACGCTGCTCGCCGTGATCTTCGCGATCTGCCAGAGGACGGGGGTGCTGGGCATCGCGGCCACCGGCAACTCATCGAATCCGGCGACGACCGTCGCCTACCTCGTGGAGCCGGTGCTAAGGCTGTTCGGGCTGCCTGCCGTCATCACGCTCGCGATCCTCAAGCACGGGCTTTACCAGATCGACGTTATTCTCAACCGCGCCCGGATGGCGTCGGTACTAGCCGCCGCCATCGGCGCGGAACGAGTGGACGTCTGGGTCCGGGTGGGCGGGTACCTGACGCCCCGGGCGAGCTGGCCCCAGGACTCGGCCCCCCGTCCGCGCGTCGCGTTCACCGGCAGCGCCCCGATCGCGGCGATCGAGGCCACGCGCGCGATCGCGGTCAGGCACGGGGACGAGGTGCTCGGCGTGATCGCGATCACCAAGCCGCGGGGTGAGCCTGTTTCCGCAGCCGAGGACAAGCTGCTCGCGCACCTGGCGTCACAGGCGGCCCTGGAGCTCCGCAATGTCCGGCTGGCCGACGAACTGCAGGCGACAATTGACGATCTGAAGGCATCGCGCCGGCGCCTGGTCCGGGCCCAGGACACCGAACGGCAGCGGATTGAGCGCAACCTTCATGACGGCGCGCAACAGCAGCTCATCGCGCTCATGGCTGGGCTGACTCTGCTAGAGGACATCGAAGACCACGGCGAGGTTATTCAGGTAGTGGCCGGGTTCCGTGATGCACTGCGCCTGGCCCTGGATGACCTGCGCGCCCTGGCCCGCGGGATCTACCCGCCGCTGCTCGCGGACCAGGGCCTTGCCGCAGCGGTGCGGGGGCAGGCTGACCGGGCACCGCTCCCGGTCCGGGTCGAGGCAGACGGTATCGGGCGCCACCCCCCGGACGTCGAAGCGGCCACGTACTTCTGCGTGCTCGAAGCCCTGCAGAACGTGGCGAAATATTCCCGCGCCTCGCAGGCAACGATCGTCCTGTCCGATCACGATGGCCACCTTCACTTCAGCGTGACCGATGACGGGTCCGGCTTCGACACCACCATGACGACTCACGGCACCGGCTTGCCGGGCATGGCCGACCGGCTCGCCGTGGTCGGCGGCACCGTTCGCAGCCGCTCTACGCCCGGACTCGGCACCGCGATCAGCGGCACGCTGCCGGCCGCCCGCCAGGATTCCCGGCCGCAGACTCTCACCAGGAGCAGCCATGCATGAGACCAAGCCGGGCCCGCCGACCGGGCCCGGCGCACGCGAGGTGCCGAACACGCACGAGATGGTGTCATCCACCGGATCTTCCGCCGGGAGTTCCCGCTACTCGCCGACAACATCCAGCGTGCACCCCACCTTGATTCGCGCCGCGCCGGGCCGGTCGCCAGGCACATCGGGTTTTTGCTGTACAGCCTGCACACCCACCACGAGGCTGAGGACACCTACCTGTGGCCCAAGCTAGCTGACCGGGCCCGCCCGCACGGTGACCTCGTGCGGAAGATGGAAGCCCAGCACCGGGCCGCCGCCCTGGGCAGCCAGCAGGTACAGGGGCTGGCCGAGCAGTGGCAAGGATCACCCTCCTCCTCAGCCACCACCGGCCTCGCGGCGGCACTCGCGCGACTCAGCGACGTTCTCGCCGAGCACCTCAACGACGAGGAGGCGGAGATCCTGCCGCTGGTGCGCGAACACGTCACCGTCGCCGAGTGGGAAGAGCTCGGCCGCGAGTCCTTCGCCAAATTCCCGCGCCGGGTGCGGCCGATCATGATGGGCCTGCTGATGGAGGACGCGACGCCTGGCGACCGCGCCCTGTTCCTGAGCAAGGCTCCGCTGCCAGCGCGGCTCAGCTGGCCGACGGTGGGCGAGCGGGCCTACCGCCGCTACATAAGCCGCGTACGGGGCCACGCACTCCGGCCGTAGTCCACCGGATGGAACAATCCGCCACCTGGCCTCGGGCCGGCCGATCCGCGCTGGGTCAGGTGATGGCGGCTGGCCCGTCGGGCTGTTCGTAGGGGACGCGAGAGTGTCCCCGCGCGAGCAGGACCAGGTAGGCGGCCAGGACGATGCCCGTGAGGTTGATGAGCAGCTGGAGAGCTGACTGTCCCGCGTCGTGGTAACGGCCGAACACCAGGGCTAGCGCCCCGTTGCCGGCCGCCGGGATCGTGGTGACCGAGATGAAAACACCGATCAGCGCCGCCGACTTGGCGGAGGTAAGCGACAGTGTCCCGGCGGTACCAGCCACCAGCGCCGTGATGAGGGAGAACCAGCCAGGCTGATAGATGAAGTTGGTGCGCGTTGAGTTAGCCAGGTCGCTGACGTGGACCAGGCCGGTGGCGCGCCACACCACGGCGACGACGGCCGTCACGGCGATCGCTCCGGCGAAACCGACGACGAGCGCTACGATCCCGCGGCGCACGGCCTCCCTCCGGCGAAGCCGCAGGCCGACCGCTATCCCGGCGAGCGGGCCGAACTCAGGACCGACGACCATCGCGCCGACAATGGTGATCGGGGAGTTCGTCGCGACGCCGATCGCCGCGAGGATGCACGCAAGGATCATGAACGCCATGTACGTCCAGGTCAGCGTGGAGTCCTCGCCGGTACTGGCGATGACCTCGTCCCAGATGATGGCGTCGGCACCCTCGCCTGGCGCGGCCCGCTCAGCCTGAAGCATGCCCGTGCCGATGGCCGTGTCGACTCCGCCCCAGCTGATCGAGCCGCGCTCGTCGATGCCCAGCTCACGCAGCTCGCTGACGACCTGCTGAACGCATTCACGGACCAGGTCGACCTGGAACAGGTCGCCGCGAGGCTCGCGAGCTACGCCGTCGAGCACCACCAGGTTGGTCGCTCCAGGCTGGCGGCGCAGTACCTCCTCAACCCCGTTGCTGAGGTCGGCCGGGCTCACCACACGCACATGCAGCATCGACATGCTGGGCAAGCTTGCCCCAGTTCCTACGCCGCCGTCGACCGGACCGGCCCGGCGGCCAGGACTCCCGACGCTCGGTGACGCGGCATTGTTATCACATCTGATATCTTCAGTTCATGACGGAAAGGCTTCCGGACCGGCAGCCAGCGCGGGGTGACTCTCTTTCCGAGGCCAGCCCTGAACTGCTGACCGTGCTGGAGTCCGCGTCGCGTTTGCAGCAGATGGTTCCCGACGCGGTGCTCGTGGGACGGTCGGCGGCGGCCCTGTATGCGGGTCACCGGGACTCCTACGATCATGATCACGTTCTCGCTGACCTGCGGGACCGGTTCGACGTGGTGCTCGAGGCTCTTGAATCTGAGGGCGAGTGGGTGACCAACCGGGTGGTCCCGGGGAAGGTCATCCTCGGGCAGCTGGGGGACATCGAGGCCGGAGTGCGCCAGATGATCCGCACCCGGCCGCTGGAAACCACCCATGTCACGCTGCCGTCAGGACGCGTGCTGACGGTGCCCGCGGCCCAGGAGGCTCTGCGGATCAAGGGGTTCCTGATCGTGCGGCGGAACCAGACCCGGGACTACCTGGATGTCGCCGACCTAGCCGATCGTCATGGCCTTCATGAGGCGGCGGGAATCCTGGCCGGGATCGATGATTACTACACGGACCAGCACGGCGGCGGCCGCGGCGTCGCGGCGCAGCTAGTCCGCCAGCTCGCCGATCCCCGCCCGAAAGACTCTTCGGTGACGCGGCAACTCGGCGAGTACCGGGACCTGGCGCCCCGCTGGACCGACTGGGATGAGGTGCGCTCGGTGTGCAGGGAGCTGGCCGCCGAGATGCTCGAAGCAGAGGTGTAGCCCGTGGCTCTGGCCTTCCGCAATCTGGCCATCACCCCCGCCGCTCCGGTCTCGCTGTGGCCCACCGAAGCCGTGCAGACCGCCCTGGAGCGGGGTGACCTCGCCGACTGGCACCGGATCACGGCCGAGGTTCTGGCCGATCCCTGGGGCAAGACCGCGCGCCAGGTGGAAGAGGTGCTCAGCCACTCACGCCCCTACGGCGTCGCCGAGGCCATGGAGACCGTGCTGTCACGCGCCCGTGAACGAGCGGAGACCGGCGAACGCGCAGCCGTCGCCGCCGAGATCGCGGAGGCGGTCAGGCGCTCAGGACTGAGTCAGGCCGGGTTCGCCTCGAGGATCGGGACCTCCGCCTCCCGGCTGTCCACCTATACCTCCGGCAAGGTAACCCCCTCCGCCACGCTCATGCTCCGGATCCGCCGCGTCGCCCACCGGGAATCCGGGCGCTGAGTGGACACCCGATGGCCGACGGACCCGCAGGTCACGGACACGGGAGTGCTGCTGGGCAGCGGGCCCGGCGGTCGGCGCCGGGGGCGGGCAGGCCCGCCGGGGGACGTGAAACCGTGCCTGACGATGCCGTGACCCGTGGGGCGGAGCCCCAGGCAACGTCGAGGATGCCGTGGATGCCGGTGTCCACCAGATGCTGGTGCAGGCCGTCTGCGCGCATGACGAAAAGGTCCTCGCAGCAGAGAGCCGGGTGCCGCCGGTCGCTCGAGAACGCGATCCGGCCGCCGCCGGGCGCGTACGCGGGGCCGAAGTTGCTGGTCGGCCACCTCGAGGTGGCGAGCCTGGTCGCTCCGCGACCGTTGGCCCGCATGACGTAGATGCCGGCCTGCGGCCGGGCGGAATTGCTGGCGAACACGATGTGGCGGCCGTCCGGTGACCACCTGCTGAACATGACCAATGACGGGCTCGTTGGCTACCGGCGCGTCGGCGGCCTGGCCGGTGACACGCTGGTCGCCGACCTGGCCACGGCGCTGCCCGGGCCGGCCGACAGCGGCAAGACCTACCTGTTCAAGCTCCGCTCCAGCATCACCTACTCCGATGGCGTGCCGGTAAGGCCAGAGGACTTCCGCCGGGCAATCGAGCGAGTCTTCAGCCTCAACCACGGCAGCGTCGGCCCGGCGGCTTTCTACGCCGGCATCGAGGGCGCTGGCCAATGCGAACGGACGCCCAGGCACTGCGACCTCTCGCGCGGGATCGTCACCGACGATGCCGCCAACACGGTCACCTTCCATCTGACGGCACCGGACCCGGAGTTCCTTTACAAGCTGGCTTTCCCGTTCGCCGACGCCGTCCCGGCGGGAACTCCCGACCACGAGGTCGGACCCGCCCAGCTGCCCGCGACCGGCCCCTACGTGACGCAGTCCTACCAGGAAGGGCACGCCTGGACCCTGGTCCGCAACCCTCGGTTCAAGGAATGGTCACCCGACGCGCAACCGCGCGGCTACCCCGACCGGATCGTCTTGCGGCTCGACGTCCCTCCCGGCCGTGCGGTCAGCTCGGTGGAGGGAGGAAGCGCCGACGTGCTCTTCTCGCCCCCGGCTGGCCGGCTTCGCGAGCTCGCGACGCGCTATGCCAGCCAGCTTCACGCGGGACCTCTCGGTGCCACGATCGCGCTTGTCCTGAACACGCGCGTGCGGCCTTTCAACAGCCCGGCCGCGCGCCGCGCCCTCAACTACGCCATCGACAGAAGAGAGATGATCAAGCTGATCGGCGGGCCGCTGATCGCCCGGCCAACCTGCCAGATCCTTCCCCCGGCAATGCCGGGCTACCAGCCATACTGCCCGTACACCTCCGATCCGGGGCCGAGCGGCGCCTGGGCGGCGCCAGACCTGGCCCGGGCCGAGCAGCTCGTCCGCGCCTCCGGCACGCGCGGCTCCAAGGTGACGGTGGTGCTCGGCAGTCTCGGCGACGGCACGCCGATCCGGCCGAGTGGCCGTTATCTCGTTTCCGTCCTGCGCAAGCTCGGATACCGGGCATCGCTGCAGGTTGTCACCAATGACAACGCCTACGCTAGGCGGCTGTATGACTCGCGCCGGCACACCCAGATCGGCGACTTCTCCTGGTACCAGGACTACCCGGCGCCGCCGGATTTCGTCGGCCCGCTGCTGACCTGCCGCTCGTTCATCCGCGACAGCCCGCAAGGCAACCTCAACGGCGCCGAGTTCTGCGACCGGCAGATCGACGCCCAGGTTAGTCGGGCCGTCACGATCCAGAGCCGCCTGCCCAATGCCGGCTGGCGCCTCTGGGCGCGCATCGACCACGAGCTCGTCGACCAGGCACCCTGGGTGCCGCTGTACAACCCGCGCGCGCTTGTCTTTCTGTCGCGGCGCGTCGGCAACTACCAGTTCCACCCATACTGGACGGTGCTCATAGACCAGCTCTGGGTCCGTTAGGCGGGCGGGTTACGAGGCGGCGGTGGCGAGCACGAACGGCAGGACGGCGACGGCGCCAGCTTCGCGCAGCCGCATCGCGGCGACCGTCATCGTCCAGCCGGTCTCGATCCGGTCGTCCACCAGCAGGACAGGCCCTTCAAGCGTGGCCAGATCGGTACTCATCGCGCCGGGCACGACGATGTTGTTCCAGGCGGCCCGCAGGCGCTGGGCGCTGTTGTGATGGCGGGCAGGCCCGTCCGGGCCGCCGTTCTCGAGCGGGCCGAGGTACGTCATCCGCCCGATCCTCGCGATCTGGCTGGCCAGGTTGGCGATGAGCAGCGGCCTGGAGCGCGACGGCATCGCGATGACGCCCGCCGGCCGCTGCACCCAGTCCCATGCGGCCAGCACCTCGACCACCGCGGCAAGCATGTCGCCGGGCACGGACTCGTCCGGGCTCGCAGCCGGCCGGGCCGCGTCGGTGGCCGGCGGTTCCCCGGCGAGCACCGCGCGTAGCCTGGGCCCCCAGCCGAGATCGGTCAGCCGGCCAAGGGCCCGCCCCGTTTCTGCCGATATGTCGGGCGCGATCTTGCCCGCGACGTCGATACCGAGGTCGCGCATGCCGGTCGGCCACATCTTGCGCGGCCGAACGGCAGTGCCGGGACGCAGCAGGTGATCGCGCGCGGCCCGGGCTGCCGTCTCGGTCACCCCGTCTGGCCACCGGCGCTGGGTGCAGTTGTCGCAGCGCCCGCAGGGCGCAGCTGCCGGATCGTCGAGCTGCCGCCGCAGGTAGGCCATCCGGCACCCGGTCGTGGCGATATAGCCGAGCATGGCCTGCTGCTCTCTGGCTCGCTCGGCGGCGACCCGGGCATAGCGGTCGGCGTCGTAAACCCAGGGCTGCCCCGTCGTGGTCCACCCGCCGGTGACCCGGCGGGCGGCGCCGTCGACATCGAGAACCTTGAGCATTGTCTCCAGCCGGGCCCGGGACAGGTCGACGCTGGCCTCGAGCGCAGCGGTCGATAGCGGACGGTCTGCCGCCGCGAGCACCGACAGCGTGCGGCGGACCAGCGGCTCGGCCGGGAAGGCGAGCGAGCCGAAGTACGCCCAGATGTCGGCGTCTTCCCGGCCGGGGAGCAAGATCACGTCGGCCCGGTCGACGGCCCGGCCGGCCCGGCCGACCTGCTGGTAGTAGGCGATAGGCGACTGCGGGGCACCCAGGTGCACGACAAAGCCCAGGTCCGGTTTGTCGAACCCCATGCCGAGCGCGCTGGTCGCGACCAGGGCCTTGAGCTCGCCCGCCAGCAGAGCCTCCTCGGCGGCCTGCCGGTCGGCCGGATCGTCCTGGCCGGTATAGGAAACTACGTTCAGGCCCTCACCGCGCAGGTGAGACGCGGCCTGGCGGGCCGCGGCAACGGTCAGCGCGTAGATAATGCCGGATCCTGGCAGCTCGGCGAGATGGTCGGCCAGCCAGCCCAGGCGCTGGTGGGCTGACGGCAGCGCGACAACGGCCAGGCGCAGGCTGTCGCGGTCCAGGCTGCCCCGCAAGATCAGGATCTCGCCCTCGAAGCCCGTGCCGAGTTGCTCGGCGACGTCGCGGCTGACGCGCTCATTCGCGGTTGCCGTCGTCGCCAGCACGGGCACGCCAGGCGGAAGGTCGGCCAGCAGCGTCCGCAGCCGACGGTAGTCCGGCCGGAAGTCGTGCCCCCAGTCGGAGATGCAGTGGGCCTCATCGACGACGAGCAGTCCGGTCGACGCGATCAGGCTGGGCAGCACCCGGTCACGGAAGCCGGGGTTATTGAGTCGTTCCGGGCTGACCAGCAGGACGTCAACCTGACCGGCCGCCACCTCCGCGTAGGTCTCGTCCCACTGCTCGATATTGACCGAGTTGACCGTGCGAGCGCGGATGCCCGCCCGTTCTGCGGCCGCGATCTGGTTGCGCATGAGCGCCAGCAGCGGCGACACGATGACCGACGGGCCAGCACCGCGGGCTCGCAACAGCTTGGTCGCGGCGAAGTAGACCGCCGACTTGCCCCACCCGGTCCGCTGCACGACCAGCGCGCGAACATGGTCGGCCACCAGTGCGCGGATCGCCGTCCACTGATCATCGCGCAGCCGCGCGTCCTCGCCCGCGAGAACCTGCAGGCAGGCCTGCGCCTCGGCCCGCATCGGGTCGGCTGGCTGTGGATCGCCGCTCATGGCGCATTAGTATCAGCCCCCGCCGACCGCCGCGCCGCCCTTCCTTGCTATAGCTCCTCGCTGATCTTGCGTTTGAGGGCCGCGAGCGCGGCGTCGTCACGTTTGTAGAAGGTCCACTGGCCGATTCGCCTGGAGGTGACCAGGCCGGCGCGGGCGAGTGCCTGCATGTGCGCGGTGGCTGTTGGCTGGGCGACGCCGAGTTTGCTGGCAATGAACAGGACGCACACGCCGTCGTCGACAAGGTCGCCGTCCCGCTGCGGCGGGAAGAACGCCACCGGATCCCGCAGCCACTCCAGCACCTGGAGCCGCTTCGGGCTGGCCAGCGCGGACATGACCGCAGGGTCAAGCATCGAGCTGCCCGCGGGCGACGATGACCGCCGCGCCAGCGACCTCGACGGTGTCGATCCGATCCCCCTCTCCGGTCGCACGCGCGTACAGGCGCGACGGACGGCCGATCTCGGCGCCCTGCCTGATCTCGATCTCCTGGCCGAAGGCGATCCGGCCGTGCCGGGAAAGGTGCACGGCAAGAGGGCCGGCGGCCGAGCCGGTGGCCGGATCCTCGGGCACGCCGAAGGCGGGGACGAAGTTGCGGGACTTCCACCGGCGGCCCGCGCCCGCGACGCATCCGACTCCGAGACCAGGCAACCTGGCGAGCGCGCCCATGTCCGGTTGCAGGGACGCCACCGCGTGCTCGCTGCCCAGCTCCACGTAGACATGCCGCGGGCCGTTGCAGTAGACCTCCACCGGCAGCCCGGACGACTCCACGCCCAGCGCAGCGAGCAGCTCCTCGGCCCCCTCGTAGGTCTCCCAGGTCGGGACAGGCTGCCGCATCCTGCCCGTGACGACCCGCCCGTCTTCCCGCACTAGTTCTAGCGGGACGATGCCCGCACCCGTTTCCAGCGCGATCTCCCGCGCACCGGAACCCTCCCCGAGCACGAACGCGGCTCCGAGCACCGGGTGCCCCGCGAACGGCAGCTCAGCCGACGGGGTGAAGATGCGGACCCGGGCGTCGCCTCCGCTCTCCGCCGGGAGCACGAAGACCGTCTCCGACAGGTTGAACTCCCGGGCAATCCGCTGCATCCGCCCGGCCGGGAGGCCGCGGGCATCGGTGACGACGGCGGCGGGGTTGCCCTCCAGCGGCGTGCCAGTGAAGACGTCGGTCACAACGTATTCATACATAGCTAATGCGCTATTCGCCTATGCGAGGCACGGTCAATCGCCGTAGCCCCGGGTTCGGGGATTTGAGGTGCTCCGACGGGGCATGGTGACCGGGGCAGGCCCGATCGCTCAGGCACATCCGGCTCAGCCGGATTGTCAGCTGGCAGAGCAAAGTTCCGGGACTTGCTGTCCCGGACGAGAAGGAGAGGTGACACGCATGCTGGTGCTGACCGAAGCGGCCGCCGAGGTCGTGAAGGCCATCACGTCAACCCCGCAGGCACCCGAGGGCTCGGGTCTGCGGATCGAGTCCTCGGTCCCGGAACCGGGAAACCCAGGCGAGCTCCAGCTGGCCGCCGCGACCGGGCCGGCCGAGCACGATCAGGTGATTGATGCCAGCGGCGCGCACGTGTTCCTCGAGCCGCAGGCCGCCGCATACCTGGACGACAAGATTCTCGACGCCCAAGTCGACCAGCAGGGAAACCCGCAGTTCTCCCTGGGAACCCAGGGCACCGATCCGGCCTAAGCCTAGGCGAGCCTGACCCGTAGCTGAGCCGCGTCCGGGTGGCCGAGGTCGTCGAGGATCGCCAGCGCTTCGGCCCACGCCTCGCCGGCCGTGGCGGTCGCCTGACTGGCTACAAGGAAGTCTTCGGGAAGAGTTTCGGAAGACTTCGGCCCCGGGGGTGAAGGCTGGCGGCACGCCGGACGGCACGAGACACTGGACGCCAGCAGGTCCGCGGAGGTGGCGGCAGTTGGTAGCGGCGCTGGTAACGGGTGCGGCGGCCGGCCTGGGCATGGGATACGTGCTCCAGCGTGGTCAGCTGTGCTTCCATTCCATGTTCGCGTCCGCGCTCGCCCGGCGGACGCTGCTGCTGCGCGGCTGGCTGCTGGCGGTTGCGGTCGCCTCGGTCGGCTTGTCGGTGCTGTATGCGTTGCCCTGGTCGCGGGGGCTGAATACCGGCCTGTCGTTCAGGCCGGTGGCCGACATCGCGGGCGGCCTGACGGTCGGGGCGGGGATGGCCGTGGCCAGCTCCTGCGTATCGGGATTGTTCTACAAGCTCGGGTCGGGGATGCTCGGCGCGCTGGCCGGGCTTGGCGGGTGGGTGGCCGGCGAGCTGACCGCCCGGCACATTCACGTGGCCGGGCCGACGGTGCTGGCCGGTGGCTCGACCGCGACCTTCGCCGGAGTGCTAGGCGTTCCGAGACTGGCGTTGTCGGCGCTGTTCCTGGCCCTCGTGGCGGCGGCGCTGTGGCGGTGGCGGTCTGACGAGCAGCCCGCGAACTCGTGGCAGTGGAAGGCACCGCAGCTGGGTGTCGCGCTAGGCCTGGTCACGATCGCCGGCTGGGTGCTCGCCAAAGCCGGGGGAGCCAGTTTCGGTCCGAGCACGGTCGGGGCGGCGGCGAGCGTGGCGGCCGGATCGCCGAACTGGTGGCTGATCGCCTTCTTGCTCGCCATCGTCGCCGGCGCCGCGATCGCCGCCCGGACGGCCGGGGGATGGTGGCTGCGGGGTGAGATCCCCGTGCGATACGGCCGGCTAGCTGCGGGGGGCTTCCTGCTGGGCGCGGGCGGCTGGATCGCCGGCGGCTGCAACCTCGGGCACGGCTTGTCGGGCGCGGCTCAGCTCAATGTCTCATCCTGGGTGTTTATCGCGTCCATGGCCGCCGGGGTCGGGCTGTTCGCCATCACGGCCCGCGCCGTCGCCGGCCGGCGGGCCGGGGTGCCGTCGGGTCAGGGAACGCCCGGGCGGCCGGACCGCCCCCGGCGCCAGCCAGCTCCGGGAGGTGCCATCCCGGACCAGAACGAGAGGTGACACCGGCCGGCCGCGCCCGACCGGCCCCGGGGTAGGGTCCGCAGCATGCAGACCTGGGATGCCCTGACCGCGCGGCGCAACGTCCGGGAGTTCGACCGCCGGCCCATTGCCGCCGCGGACCTGGACCAGATCCTCGAGGCCGGCCGGCGCTCGCCGTCCTCCCAGAACTGGCAGCCGTGGGACTTCGTCGTGATCACCGGCCGGGACCAGCTGCGCGACCTGTCCGGCGTCTTCCGCGGCGCGCATCACGTCGCCGGCTCGGCCGCGACGATCGCTGTCGTCGGGCCGGCCCAGGAGAACGAGTTCCGGCGGGCTCAGCTCGATCTCGGCCAGGCCGTCATGAGCATGATGCTCGCGGCCGCGGACCTCGGCATCGGAAGCTGCCACGCCGGGGTCGCGGACCTTGCCCTCGCTCAGCGCCTGCTCGGCCTGCCCGCCGACCGCGACTTCGTGCTGCTCATCTCGCTCGGCTATCCGGCCGACCGGCCCCTGACCCCGGTCCGCAGCCCGGCCCGGCGGCCCTTCGACGAGGTCGTGCACCGCGGCCGCTGGTAGCCCGGCCCGGCCGCGGGCCGGCTACCGGAGGGCCTGCTCGCGCGAGCACCACCAGGTGGTCCGGCCGCCCACGACACCCCTCGTCATCTGTGCGCCGCAGCGCGGGCAGGTCCCGCCTTCAGTCCGGAACGGCAGCAGCGGCAAGGTGTGCACGCCGCCGTCGGCCAGCGACGACCTGATCGCCCAGCGGACCGCCCTGAGCAGCCGGTCCACGTCGGCGGGACCAAGCTCGCGCACGGGCCTGGCCGGGTGGATCCGCGCCCGCCACAGGATCTGGTCGGCCAGCAGGTTGCCGATGCCGGCGATGGCCTCCTGGTCGAGCAGCCGCGCCTTGACCGGCGCCGAGCCCTTCGCAAGCGCGGCCCTGAACTGCGCCGGCGTGATCGTCTGGGCGTCCGGCCCGAGCCGCTCGACGGGCGGGTCGAGGCGCACCCGGCCCAGCCGGCGCGGATCGATGAGCAGCAGCGCGCCGCCGTCGGCGAACGTCAGGCCGAACCGGGTGAACCGGTAGTCCCCGCCCGCCCGGCCGCGCTCCCAGTAGTCGCCGCCGTCGAGCTCGTGTCCGCGCCCGTCGGCGATCACGATCTTCCCCGACATGCCGAGATGGATGCCGAGCGACGGTCCGCCAGCCCCGCTGGCTCCGGCCCCGCCCGCACCGCCGGCCGCTGACGTGTCGCACCAGATGCTCTTGCCCAGGCGGTGGGCCGCGATCAGCCGCCGCCCGAGGAGCACCGCCTTGATCTCGCCCGGCCGGTGCGGGCGGCACTCGTAGGTGTCGCTGTCATCGACATCGGCGATCACGCGGCCGAGCGCGGCCCGGCCGATGACCGACCTGGCCGACTCGACTTCTGGCAGTTCGGGCACAGGCCGGCCCAGCTCTCGTCTCGGCATCCCGTCCCGCCCACTACATCACGGCGGCGCCGTACGGGGCGGAAGGAACGGTCAGACGGCCAGCATGCGGCGGCGGGTCTGCTGCTCCAGCTCGAGCAGGGCCGGCGGCGGGCGCACGCCCAGGTCGTCGACCTCGGCCCTGGCCTGCTGCAGCAGCGCCCGGGCGGCCCCGCGGCGGCCCTGGGTCAGCAGATGGCGGGCCGCGGCGATGTAGCGTTCCTCCTCGTCGGGAGCCAGCTCGGTGGCCCGTGCCAGGCAGCGCACGGCCTCGTCCAGGTCACCGGCCGCGGCCGCGGACTCCGCGCACAGGTCGAGCAGGGCCAGCGCCTGGCCGGCCGGCGCGACCGACATGCTGTCGGCCCTCTTCGGCTGACCGGACCGCTCCGGCGGCGCTCAGGAGCCATTTCTGTGGACGGGCCCGGCCGGAACCGCGGGCGGCCCGGCCGCGTCCAAGTGGTGCGTTTAATGCTCGGGAGGTACAGATGCTCGCCAGAATGGCGCGTTCCCTCGCGCTGGCTGCGGCTGCAGCGGCCGTGCTGCTGACCGGCTGCGGCTCAGCTCAGCCGGCGCCGCGCGCGCACGACGCCCAGGTCATCGTCAAGCGGGACGCCGCCAACGGCAGCACGGTCAGGCTCGCGGTCGGGGACAAGCTCGAGCTGGTCCTGGCCAGCAGCTACTGGACCTTCCGCGGCAGCTCGCCGCCCGGCGTCCTGCGCCAGACCGGCCCGGTGCAGCTGCTCAAGACCACCAGGACCTGCGTGCCGGGCGGCGGGTGCCGGCCCAAGCGGGTCATCTACCGCGCGATCAAGGCGGGCCGGGCGGTCATCACCGCGCACCGCGTGTCGTGCGGGGAGGCCCTGGCCTGCACGGGTTCCAAACGCCGCTTCACGCTGACCGTCGTGGTCGGCTAGCCTGCGCCGCGGCCCCGCTCGAGGCCGGATCACGGGTCACGATCCGGCGTCAGATCAGCCTGAAGTATGGCTTCATATCCGTTGTGCGTTATCTGCTGGCTGGCGGAACGGTTCCGGCCAGACAGATGCGAGGTGCGAATCTGGCATGACGGATCTGCGATGGCTCACCC
>JBPCKO010000262.1:0-4304 GCA_051004215.1 Streptosporangiaceae bacterium
CCGCGCCACCCGCCCGCAGGCGTTCCACGAGCAATGGTCAGACTGGCGCCGCCGCCACCAGGCCACCGCCCGGAAAGCCCACTACACCCGGCGGGCTAGAGATCACGGCCCGCCGCTGTAGTACTAGAAGAGCAGCAACGTCACCACGATGGCTGCCGGAGGTCCTAGCGAGGGTTGCTGAGGGAGGGATTCTAGGATGGGCGGGTGCATCTGAGCTTGGCGACCGTCGTGGTGCGCGATTATGACGAGGCGATCGGTTTCTTCACGGTGCGCTCGGATTCGAGCTGGCCGAGGACTCGGCGGCGACCACCAACGACGGCCGCCCGAAACGGTGGGTGGTGGTCAGGCCGCCGGGAGCCGAGACCGGGTTGCTGCTGGCCCAGGCCGACGGGGACGACCAGGTCGCCGCGCTGGGCCGCCAGGCCGGCGGCCGGGTCGGGTTCTTCCTGCGGGTCGACGACTTCGACGCCGCGCTCGCCCGCCTGAGCGCGGCGGGGACGCAGCTCGTGACCGAGCCGCGGACCGAACCCTACGGCCGGGTGGTCGTCTTCCTCGACCTGGCCGGCAACAAGTGGGACCTCATCGGCCCGGCCTGACGCCGGCTTGATCCGGCCCGGCCAGCTCGGTGGAGTTGCGGTCCGGCAGGATGCGCTCCAGCTTGGCCGGATCGCCGGCGATGCGCAGGCCGAGGCGGGCGGCCTCGGCGGTGCCGAGGTAACCGCAGAGCAAGCCCATGACCAGCCGCGGCTCGCCGTCGAGGACGACATCGGGCGCGGCCGCCGGCCCGAGCCGCAGGCTGACCGAACCGCCGGACACCTCGATCACCGCGGGGTTGGTCCCGGCCCGGCACTCGATCGACAGCGGCGGGCCGCCCGGTTCGCGGTCACGCAGGAACTCGGCGACCGGGAAGCCGATCCAGTGGCTGCGGAACTGGTCATCCCCGGCGGGCTGGACCATGTACCTGATCCCCCACTGCCCGAGGGCGTCGAGGACCGGCCGTACCTCCGCGCCCGCATCGGTCAGGTGATACAGAGTCGTCGCGACCGGCGGGGGCGCCTGCTCGCGGCGGATCAAGCCCGCGGCCTCGAGATCACGGAGCCGCTCGGCGAGCAGGTTGCTGGCGACGCCCGGCAGGCCGTCTCGCAGGTCGGTGTACCGGGACGCGCCGCGGAGGATGAGCTCCCTGATGATCAGCAGCGTCCACCGGTCGCCGACGACATCGAGCGCCTTGGCGACCGAGCAGTACTGACCGTAACTCCGCATGGAGTCACTGTAGCCGTCTGCCAGTTTAGTTTCAAATCTTCTGAGTTGATTTTCTAAACATCACGTTGGACTATTTCAACCATGAGACCGAAGCTCATGATCCTGGCCGCGCTCCTGCTGGCCGCCTTCCTCGTCAACCTGGACACCACCTTGGTAAATGTGGCCCTGCCGGACCTGGTCCGCGAGCTGCACGCCACCACCACCCAGTTGCAGTGGGTCGTCGACGCTTTCAACCTGGTGTTCGCGGCGCTGCTGCTCACCTTCGGTAGCTTGTCCGACCGGTTCGGCCGCAAGGGCATGCTGCTGGCCGGGCTCACCGTGTTTGGCGCGGCCAGCCTGGCCGGCGGCTTCACCGCCAGCCCGGCTCAGCTCATCGCGGCGCGCGCGGTGATGGGCCTGGGCGCCGCGATGACCTTCCCGGCCACGCTGGCCTTGATCTCCGATGTCTTCCGTGAACGACGCGAACGCGCCCGCGCGATCGGGTTGTGGGGCGCGATCGCCGGCGTGGCCATCGCGATGGGACCGATCGTCGGCGGCTGGCTGCTCGAGCACTTCACCTGGGCCAGCATCTTCATCGCCATGGCGCCGGTGGCAGGCGCCGCCGTGATCCTGGTCGCCCTGGTGGTACCGCCCTCCAAGGACGCGTCCGCCGCCGCACCCGACATCCCCGGCCTGGTGCTGTCCTCGGCCACCATGGCCGCAGTGGTCTTCACGATCATCGAGGCGCCGTCTTACGGATGGACGGCGGCGCGCAGCGTGGCCGGCTTCGCCGCCTCGGCGGTGCTGCTGGCCGCGTTCATCATCAAGGAGCGGCGGGCCGCGCACCCGATGCTCGACGTCCGGCTGTTCCGCAACCTGCGGTTCAGCGCGGCTAGCGGAGCCGTCACGGTCTCCTTCTTCACGCTCTTCGGCTTCATCTTCCTGATCACTCAGTACTTCCAGTTCGTGCGCGGCTACGGCCCGCTCGCGACCGGCGTGCACCTGCTGCCGGTCGCGCTGTCGGTGGGGGCCGGATCGGTCGCCGGGACGCAACTTGCCGTTCGTGCCGGGACCAAGCTCGTCGTCACCACCGGGCTGGTCGCCATGACCGCGTTCTATGGCTGGGTCGCGTTGACCACGACCGCGACCCTCAGCTACGGCGTGATCGCGGCCCAGATGGTGCTGTACGGGCTGGGCCTGGGCCTGACGTCGGCACCGGCCACCGAGTCGATCATGGGAGCCGTCTCCCGGCGGATGGCCGGCGTCGGCTCGGCCGTGAACGACTCGACCAGGCTCATCGGCGGCACGCTCGGCGTGGCCGTAATCGGCAGCGTGTACGCCTCGGTCTACGCCTCGCGGCTCACGGCCAGCCTGCCCGGTGGCCTGCCCGGCCGGGCCGCCCTGGCCGTGCACCAGTCGGTCGGGGCCGCCTACGCAGCCGCCGGGAAGATTGCCGCGCTCGGCGAGCCTGTCCTCGGCCACGCCCTCAGGCTCGCCGCGGCCAACGCATTCCTGCGCGGCCTGACCATCGGCTCGCTGGTGGCCGGCGGCGTGGCCGCGGCGGGCGCCGTGCTCGCGGTGCTCTTCCTGCCCGCCCAGCCAGGCCCGGCCGCCGAATCCGTCCAGCCAGCACAGGCCGCTCAGCCAGCACAGGTCGCCCAGCCAGCCAGCGCCCCAGGAGGAACTCATGTCTAACCTGCAGCGCCTGCTCGAGCGCAATCGCGCCTTCGCCCGCTCTGGCGCCCATTCCGGCCTCAGCATGATGCCCGGGGAGCCGGTGTTCCTGGTGACCTGCCTGGATCCGCGAGTCGACCCGGCGGCCTTCCTGGGGGTGAAGCTGGGCGACGCCCCGGTCATCCGCAACGCGGGCGGCCGGATCACCGACGCGGTCATCGACGACATCGCGTTCATTGCCGAGATCGCCACGGCCATGAACCCCGGCGGCCCGCTGTTCGAGGTGGCGGTCATTCATCACACGAGCTGCGGGACCGGGTTCCTCGCCGACCGCGGGTTCCGGTCGGCGTTCGCGGCCCGCACCGGCCTGGACGAGGAATCGCTCGCCGCGCTGGCGGTTCTCGACCCGGCCGCGACGGTCGCGGCCGACGTCGCGCGGCTACTGGCCTCGGCCAAGGTGCCACCACGGCTGAGCGCTTCCGGTCACGTCTACGACCTGGAGACCGGCCTGGTCACGACCGTGACCGGCCGGACGCCCGCGAGCGGCGGCGGTCACAGCTGAGCCGCCTCGGCGTCGCTGACCAGGATGACCTCCAGCGTGCGGGGTCCGTGCACCCCCTCGACCCGGTGCAACTCGATGTCGCTCGTCGCCGACGGCCCGCTGATCCAGGTCAGGGGGCGCGTCGCGTGGCCGGCCAGCCGGGCGATTCCCTCGGGGACCAGCTCGACCACCTGGTCGGCCCGGACAACGCAGAGGTGATAGTCGGGCACCAGGGTGAGCGCGCGCCGGCCCTGCCCGGGCGAGGCGTCCAGGACGATCGTGCCGGTCTGCGCGATCGCCACCGCGGCGCCGGTCACGACGCCGTCGGCCGCGTCCAGCTCGGCCGGGGTCAGCCCGTTGTCGACGCGGACCTCGACGCCGTCCGCGGCGATCGGCGGGTCGAAGCCGGGCGGAACGACGATCCGCCGGGCCCCGCGGGCGGCCAGTGCGGCCGCGATCGTGGCGGCCAGATCGCCCGAGCTGGTCCGGCGGACCTGCGCCCGGTAGTCGGTCAGGCGGCCGGCGAACAGGTCGAGCAACTCAGCGCGCCCCAGCGACCCGGCCGTCCGATAGCGGGCCGTGGACCCGCCACCCAGACCAGCCGCGGACCCGCCACCCAGACCAGCCGCGGACCCGCCACCCGAACCGGCCGCAGCCGGCGCAGGTCCTCCGGCTCGCCCGTCCCCGATGGCGGCCCTGATCCGGGCCAGCATCTCCTCGCGGGCGCTCACCGCGGAGCCTGCGCTGGCGGGCCGGGCGCCTCGCCGCCGGGCCCGGGCGGCCGGTGCTCATCCCGCCACCAGTCGCGGAACGAGCGGGCCGGCGGGGCGGGCGCGTCCCGCGACGC
>JBPCKO010000263.1:0-4292 GCA_051004215.1 Streptosporangiaceae bacterium
TCTCGGCCTTGCCGGTGCGGTGGTTGAAGTACACCTTCTTGTAGGGGCAGCCGGACACGCACATCCGCCAGCCGCGGCAGCGGTCCTGGTCGACCAGCACGATCCCGTCCTCTTCCCGCTTGTACATGGCCCCGGACGGGCAGGACGCGACGCAGGACGGGTTGAGGCAGTGTTCGCAGATCCTGGGCAGGTAGAACATGAAGACCTGCTCGAATTCCATCTTGACCCGGTCTTGGAGCCCGGCCAGGTTCGGGTCGCCGGTGGCGTGCTCGGGGGCGCCGGCCAGGTCGTCGTCGAAGTTGCTGCCCCACTTGATGTCCATGTCCTTGCCGGTCAGCGCGGAGATCGAGTGCGCGCTGGGGTTGCGGGTGCCCGGCGTGGCCTGGATGAGCGTCTGGTAGTCGTAGGTCCACGGGTCGCCGTAGTCATCGATCGTGGGCAGGTCCGGGTTGTAGAAGATCGAGGCCAGCTTGCGGGCCCGGCCGCCCGCCTTGAGCTGCAGGCGCCCCTTGCGGTCGAGGGTCCAGCCGCCGTGCCACTGCTCCTGGTCCTCATACCGCTTCGGATAGCCGACGCCCGGCTTGGTCTCGACATTGTTGAAGTAGACGTACTCGGTACCGGGCCGGTTGGTCCATACCTGCTTGCAGGTCACCGAGCAGGTGTGGCAGCCGATGCACTTGTCGAGGTTCATCACCATCGCGACCTGCGCCATGATCCGCATCAGCGGGCCGCCTCCCTTCGCGCCGTGGCCGCACCCGGCCGCGGCATCAGTACTGCACCTGCTGGGAGCGGCGGCGGACCACGGTGATCTCGTCGCGCTGGTTCCCGGTCGGCCCGTAGTAGTTGAACCCGTAGGACAGCTGGGCGTACCCGCCGATCATGTGGGTGGGCTTGATCACCAGCCGGGTGAGGGAGTTGTCCCCCCCGCCGTGCCAGCCCGACACCTCGGTCCTGGGTGTCATCAGGTGCCGGTCCTTCGCGTGGTACATGAACACCGTCCCCTCGGGCATCCGGTGGGTCACCACCGCCCGGCACGCCACGACCCCGTTGCGGTTGTACGCCTCGATCCAGTCGTTGTCGCCGACCTCGATCTTGGCCGCATCGGCCGGGCTCATCCAGAGCACCGGGCCGCCGCGGAACAGCCGCAGCATGTGCAGGTTGTCCTGGTACTCCGAGTGGATCGACCATTTCGAGTGCGGTGTCAGGTAACGGACAGTGATCTCGGGCCGCCCCGGCTCGCCCAGGCCCTGCCCGCCGAAGTGCCGGACGTAGTCCAGCGGCGGACGGTAGGTCGGCAGGCACTCACCGTACTCGGCGATCCAGTCATGGTCGAGGAAGAAGTGCATCCGCCCGGTCAGCGTGTGCCACGGCTTCTTGCGCTCGACGTTGACGACGAACGGGGAGTACCGCCGGCCGCCGGTCTCGCTGCCCGACCACTCCGGTGAGGTGATCACCGCGCGGGGCTGCACCTGGGTGTCGGCGAAGCTGATCCGCTCCCCGGCGCGCTCGGCGGCCAGGTCGGCCAGGCCCACGCCGGTGCGTTTCTCCAGTTCCCGCCACGCCTGCAGGGCGACCTGGCCGTTGGTGGTGCCCGAGAGCGCCAGGATCGCCTCGGCCAGGTGGACGTCGCGGGCCAGCGCCGGCCGTCCGTGGGCCGGCCCGCCGCGCACCAGCCCGTTCACCCGGCCCAGCAGGTCGACGGCCGCGGCCGGCTTCCAGGTGACCCCCTTGACGCTGGTGCCGAGGGAGTCAACCAGCGGGCCGAGCGCGGCCATCTTCTCCGCCACGGCGCCGTAGTCCCGCTCGACGACCGTCAGCCGGGGCATCGTCACTCCCGGCACCGGGTCGCACTCGCCGCGCTTCCAGTCCGCCGCGACCCCGCCCGGCTGGGCCATCTCATCGGCCGTGTCGTGCAGCAGCGGGGCCGCGATCACGTCGGTGCGGGTGCCCAGGTGAACGGCGGCCAGCCGGGAGAACTGCCTGGCGATGAGAGCGAACGCGTCGAAGTCGGTGCGGGTTTCCCACGGTGGCGCGATCGCCGGATTGAACGAGTGCACGAACGGGTGCATGTCGGTAGTGGAGATGTCGTGCTTCTCGTACCACGTCGCCGCCGGCAGCACGATGTCGGAGTAGCTGCAGGTGCTGGTCATCCGGAAGTCGATGGTCGTGACCAGGTCGAGCTTGCCGCGGGGCGCCTGCTCGCGCCACCTCACCTCGCTCGGCCGCAGCCGCTCGGGGGACTCGCCCGCCCGGACCGCGTCCTCGATCCCGAGCAGGTGCCGCATGAAGTACTCCATGCCCTTGCCCGACGAGCCGAGCAGGTTGGCCCGCCACACCGTCATCACGCGCGGGAAGTTGCGCGGGTCGTCGGGGTCCTCGCCGGCGAAATGCAGCCGGCCGGCCGTCAGTTCGGCCACCACGTAGTCGTTCACGGACTGGCCCGCCGCGGCGGCCTCGCCGGCCAGGTCGAGCGGGTTGCGGTCGAACGCCGGGTGCGACGGCGTCCAGCCCATCCGCGACGCCTGGGCGAGCGCGTCGGCGAACGCCAGCCCGGTGAACAAGCCGCGGCCGAGCGGGCTGGACAGCTCGCCGGCGCCGAAGCTCTCATACCGCCACTGGTCGGAGTGCAGGTAGAAGAACGAGGTGCCGGTCATATGCCGGGTCGGGCGCTGCCAGTCCAGCCCGAACGCCAGCGTCTGGAAGCCGGTCAGCGGGCGGACCTTCTCCTGGCCGACGTAGTGGGCCCAGCCGCCGCCGTTTACGCCCTGGCAGCCGCACAGCATCGTCAGGGTCAGGAACGTGCGGTAGATCTGGTCGGAGTGGTACCAGTGGTTGGTGCCCGCGCCCATCGCGATCATCGACCGGCCCCGCGACAGCTCGGCGTTGCGGGCGAACTCCCTGGCCACCCGGGCCGCGGCGGCCGCGGGCACCGAGGTGATCGCCTCCTGCCACGCCGGGGTATAAGGCTGCGGGTCGTCGTAACTGGCTGGCCACTGCCCGGGAAGGCCGTCGCGGCCCACCGCGTACTGGGCCATCAGCAGGTCAAAGACGGTGGTGACCAGCCTCCCGCCGAGTGCGACGACGGGCACGCCGCGGCGGATGACGCCGCCGCCCTCGGTCTCGCCCACGTCGAAGCGGGGCAGGTCCACCGCCACTGCGTCCTCGTGCATGCCATAAAGCGTGAGGACGGGATCGCGCCCGCCGAGGTCGAGGTTCCACCGGCCCTGGCCGACGTCGGAGAAGTGCGTGGCCAGGGTGCCGTTCGGCAGGAACGGCTCGCGGGTCGCCGAGTCGAGGAGCACGGTCTGGGATGCGGCGGCCTCGCCGGCCTGGCCGAGATCGGCGGCGGTGAGAAACCGGTCCGGGACGTAGCCGTCCCCGCGCTCGCGCAGGGTCACCAGGAACGGCAGGTCGGTGTAAGTCTTCACGTAGTCGGTGAAGTACGGCACCTGCCGGTCCCGGAAGAACTCGGCCAGGATCACGTGCCCCATCGCCATCCCGAGCGCGCCGTCGGTCCCCGGGGCGGCGGCCAGCCAGTCGTCGGCGAACTTGGTGTGATCGGAGTAGTCGGGGGAGACCACGACCACCTTCTGGCCCCGGTAGCGTGCCTCGACCATGAAGTGCGCGTCCGGGGTGCGGGTGATCGGCAGGTTCGTGCCCCAGATCATCAGGTACGAGGAGTTCCACCAGTCGGCCGACTCCGGCACGTCGGTCTGGTCGCCGAAAACCTGGGGGGAGGCGATCGGCATGTCCGCGTACCAGTCGTAAAACGACAGGATCGTCCCGCCGATCATCGACAGGAACCGGGTCCCCGCCGCGTAGGAGACCTGCGACATCGCCGGGATCGGCGAGAAGCCGACGACCCGGTCCGGCCCGTACTCCCCGATCGTGTGCACGTGCGCGGCCGCAATCAGCTCGCTGACCTCCGGCCAGTCCGACCGGACGAGACCGCCCATCCCCCTGGCCTGCTTGTACCGCGCCGTGCGCTGCGGATCCGCGGTGATCTCCGCCCACGCGGCCACCGGGTCACCCAGCCGGGCCCGCGCCTCGCGCCAGATCTCCAGCAGCTCGCCGCGCACGTACGGGTAGCGCACCCGCGAGGGGGAGTAGGTATACCAGGAGAACGACGCCCCGCGCGGGCAGCCCCGCGGCTCGTACTCCGGCGAGTCCGGACCCGTCGACGGATAGTCAGTCTGCTGCGTCTCCCAGGTGATGATCCCGTCCTTGACATACACCTTCCACGAGCACGACCCCGTGCAGTTCACCCCGTGCGTCGAGCGGACCACCTTGTC
>JBPCKO010000264.1:0-11079 GCA_051004215.1 Streptosporangiaceae bacterium
ATCGATCTTCCCCACCGGCCTGCCCATCGGCACCTGCCAAGACGCCCTCGACACCGCCTGCGGCCTCTACCTCAACGACCCCACCGCCTGGACCTGACCCCCGACGAACTTTCGGGCGCGACCACTAAGGTTGCCGCCACCGCGGGCCGACTGCAAAGAGGGGGCGGACTTCATGGGTCCAGAGCGTGCGAACCCCACCCGGTCTTTGCAGTGCGGCGCCGCGGGTTCAGCCTGGCGAAGACCGGCTGCGGGAGCGGCAGGCGGCCTTCGGAGCCGGCCCACCGCGACGACGAGCACTGCACGGCGATACTGGCCGCCAGGGCGGGCAGGAATGGCTCCAGCTCGCGGGCCAGGTCCCGGCAGGCCTTGATCAGCAACCCGAGCACCGAGTCCAGCTGCTCACCCGCAACCCGGTCGCCCTCGCGTGCGGCGGCGGCCAGCAGCCACGGCCGGCTCTGGCTGACGTACTTGTTCCCCTCGTCGGCGATCGCCCAGACCGCCGCGGTCGCGGTCCTGAAGTCGCCCGCGGCCAGGGCCGCGCTGACCGCGCTGGGGGCCGATTCCCTGGCCGCGGCCAGCGCAACCGAACCCGGCAGCGCGGGCAATGAGTCGCCGGCCGCTGACGTGACCGGTCCTGGTACCAGGCCGCCGCGGTGCTGGTGCAGCAACGAGGTCACGCGGTGTACCAGGTTGCCGATCCCGTTGGCCAGTTCGTCGTCGGCCCTGGCGATCAGCCGCCCGGCGGTGAAATCGGTGTCGCCGGTCCTGGGGACCTCCCGCAGCAGCCACCAGCGCAGCGCGTCGGTGCCGTAGTCCCGCGCGAGCGCCACCGGATCGACCGAGTTGCCGCCCGACTTGCTGATCCGCCCGCCGGCCACCGTCAGGTAGTCGTGCACGAGGATGTCCGTCGGCAGCGGCAGGCCGGCGGACAGCAGGATCGCGGGCCAGTACACCGCGTGGAACCTGATGACCCCCTTGCCGAGAACGTGCACCCGGCGGTCCGCTCCAGCCCACCACCGCTGCACGCCGTCGTCGCCGGCGCCGTAGCCGAGAGCGGTCAGGTAGTTGCCGAGCGCGTCGAACCAAACGTAGATCACCTGACCGGGATCGTCGGGCACCGCGATGCCCCAGCCCCGGGCCCGGGTGACCGACCGGGACACCGAGAAGTCCTCCAGGCCGGCCGCGATGAACGAGCGCACCTCGTTGCGCCGGCCGGCCGACTCGATGCGGAGCCGGCCGGAATCGATGGCCTCCAGCAGCGAATCGCCGTGCCGCGACAGCCGGAAGAACCAGTTCTCCTCGGCCACCAGACCCGGGGCCGTGCCGTGCTCTGGGCAGCGTCCGTCGTCCAGCTCAGCGGGCAGCCAGAACTGCTCGCAGCCCACGCAGTACAAGCCCTCGTAGTGCTTGCGGTACAGGTCGCCGGACGCCGCGCAGGCCCGCCAGAGCCGCTCGACGCCCGGGCGGTGCCGCGGGTCGCTGCTGGTGCGGATCAGGTCGTCCGTGCTCAGCGCGAGCGGCCCGGCCAGGGCGGCGAACGCCGCCGCGTTGGCGTCGACGAACTCCTGCACGCCGGTTCCGGCTTCGGCCGCGGCCAGCACGTTCTTCAGCGAGTTGTCATCGGTCCCGGTCTGGAACCTGACCTGGCCCCGCCGCGCCGGTAAATGCCTGGCCAGCACGTCGGCCTGGACGGCTTCGAGCGCGTGGCCCAGGTGCGGCCGCGCGTTCACGTACGGGATCGTGGTGGTGATATAGCTGCGATCGGTCATCGGAACCTCCGGAGAAGGCGGGGCTCCGATTCGCCGCGCTGAGTGCCGCGGACAGGAAACGAGGCCCCGGTGGCAGGGCCTCGGACAGGTCATCCGGCGTGCGTCAGCGGCCCCGCGGGCGGGGCATGAGGTGCTGGCGGCCTGGCGCTGTCATAACGTCATGGTAGCTTCTGCGCCCTTGCCGCCGGGTGAATCAGCACCAGGACGGATAATCGGACCGGGCGGCGCGACGAGCCTGGATGCCGCGACGACCCTGGACGACCGGAGCCCGGATGACACAGACCGCTTGGGACGCCGGCGGTGACGTGCGCACGGCCTTGCGGCTGATCACCGGTGACCCGCAGCTCGGTGCCGGGGTGCTGGCCGCTCCCCACGTGCTGGCCAACGTGCTCAAGGTCCTGCTGCCCGACCTGCCCAGGGAGTCGGCGCTGCTCGTGGCCGCGGCCCAGTGCGACCTGCCCGGCATGCTCTGCGGCCACCTGGAGGCCGGCCTTGACCTGGGAACGTCCTCCCGGCTCACGGCCTGCTGGTTCGCCGAGCGGATGCCGTTCACCGACGACGCCTGCGGCTGGGTGGTGGCCGAGCTGGCGATCGCGCTCGGGGCCGACCCGGTCGCGCTGGCGGACGGCACGCTGCCCGAAGCCGCGCCCGCGCGGCCCGGGGACTTCTTCGGTCCCGGCGGCCTGGCCAGCCACAACGGCCAGGGACGGCCGGATCAGGCCAGGGGGGCGGTGGTGGCCTGGGGCGATAACGATGAAGGCGAGATCGACGTTCCAGAACGGCTCTACGGCGTGACCGCCGTCGCCGCCGGCTGGTTTCACAGCCTGGCCGTCACCGGGCCGGGCCGGGTCGTGGCCTGGGGGAGCCGGGCCGACGGGATGACCGACGTTCCGGCCGGGCTGGCCGGGCGGTCGCGGCCGGCGCGGAGCACAGCCTGGCCCTGACCGGCGACGGCCGCGTGGTCGCCTGGGGCCTGGCCGACTTCGGCGAAACGGCGGTCCCGGCCTGGCTGACCGGCGCGGCCGCGATCTCGGCCGGGGTCAACCACAGCCTGGCCCTGACCGCGGACGGCCAGGTGATCGCCTGGGGGCGCGGCGACAACTTCGAAAGCGCGGTCCCGGCCGGACTGGCCGGGATCACCTCAATCGCCGGCATCGGCACGCACTGCCTGGCCCTGACCTCAGCCGGGACGGTGGTCGGCTGGGGCAGCAACGACTGCGGTGAGACCGACCTGCCGCCCGGGCTGGCCGGGGTGACGGCGATCGCGGCCGGCTACGGGCACAGCCTGGCCGTCACCGGCCGGGCCGGCTAGCTCGTGACGAACGCGGCCAGCCTGGCCGACTGGTCCAGGCGGCTGGGCTCGTGCACGTACATCATGTGGCCGGCCTCGTAGTAGGCGAACTCGATGTTGGACCGCAGCTCGGCCGGGATGGCCAGGTGCGCGATGTCGTTCTCGGCCGCGAAGTACGGGGTCGCCGCGTCGTAGTAGCCGCAGGCCACGTGCACCCGCAGATGCGGGTTGACCCGCATCGCCTCGGCCAGCTTGTCCAGCACGAACAGGTGCTGGGCCTCGAACTCCTTGTACGACCACGGGTGCACCCGGTCGGTCAGGACTTCATACGGCAGGTCGCTGGAATAGCCGAGCTCGGCCCTGACGTAGTGGTTCAGGGCCGCGGCGTACGGGCCGGTGATGGCGTCGATGGACGGGTCCGAGGTCCACGTCTCCCGGCCGTAGTCGGGGTCCCAGCCGGTGAACCGGCCGTCGATCCGGCCGACCGTGCGGCGCTGGTCGCGCAGCAGCTCGGTCAGGAACCTGACGTGCTCGGGCCGCAGGTCCACCCGGTCCACGTAGTCCTCGGACAGCCCGATCAGGGCCGCGATCCTGGCCACCGCCCCGGCTCGTTCCTGCTCGCCAAGCCGGGAACCGAGCGCGAGCACCCGCGGGTACTCCGACGCGGCGTATTCGTGCGCCTCGTCGAGCACCTCGCGCAGCGGCCGGTCGCCGTGCTTGCCGTGATAGTTCGCGATGGCCGCGTAGGTCGGCAGGTAGTGCACGTAGGGGTCGTCGTTACCGGGCGTGAACACCACCGAGCCGGCGTTGAGGAAACACGAGACCAGCATGAGACCGTTCAGGTACATGCCGTAGCGCTCCTGCAGGTGCCTGGCCAGCGCGGCCGCCCTGGTGGTCCCGTACGACTCGCCGCACAGGTACTTCGGCGACATCCACCGGCCCTGGCGGGTGGTCCAGAGCCTGATCACCTCGCCGACCGATTCGATGTCGCCGCCGAAGCCGTGGAACTCCTTCGACTTCCCGCCCTTGACCGCACGCGAGAACCCGGTGGACACCGGGTCGATGAAGACCAGGTCGCTGTGCCGCAGCAGGGTCTGCTCGTTATCGGCGAGCCCGTACGGCGGCGGGGCCAGATCACCGGCGTCGCCCATCAGCACCCGGCGCGGGCCGAGCACGCCCAGGTGCAGCCACACGCTGGACGAACCGGGGCCGCCGTTGAACGCGAACGTCACCGGCCGCCGCGCCGCCTCCTCCTCGGCGACGTCGGCGGTGTAGGCAACCACGAAGATCTCGGCCTTGGCCTGCGGACCGTCGAACTTGTCCTCGGTATGCCCCTCGGCCCGCAGGACGATCCGGCCGGCCGTGGCTGTGTACCGGAATTCCTGGCCGTCGACCGTGATCGAATGCGAGGTCGAGACCAGGTCATCGGCCGGCTCGGCGACGGGCGTCGCGGCCGGGGTGGCCTCGGAGGTCGCGGTGTCCTGCTGATCGGACTCGGCGGGCATGTCCGGCTCCTTACTGCTGGGGGCGGCCATCAGGCTAACGGGTTCGCGGCCGCGACCAGGCCGCGGAACAGCCGCAGGTCGTCGCCGGCCTCGGGGTGCCATTGCACGCCGACCGCGAACGGGCGGTCCAGCTCGACCGCCTCGACCAGGCCGTCGGCCGCCCAGGCGGTCGCGGTCAGCCCGGCGCCGAGGACATCGACGCCCTGGTGGTGGTGGGTCGGCACCGGCAGCGGGCCAGGGCCGAGCAGCTCCCGCAGCCGCCCGGACGACCCGACCGTCACCTCGTGCGTGCCCATCGCGCCCGGCGCCGGGGAGTGGCCGTCGTGGCCGACCACATCGGGCAGGTGCTGGATCAGGGTGCCGCCGAGCGCGACGTTCATGAGCTGCATACCCCGGCAGATGCCGAACACCGGCACGCCCGCGGCGAGGGCCGCGCGCAGCAGCGCGATCTCGGCCGCGTCCCGCCCGGGCCGCACGATCGTGGTCCGCGGGCCGGCCTGGGCGCCGTACTGGCCCGGCTCGATGTCCGGGCCGCCGGAGATGATCAGCCCGTCCAGCCTGGCCACCGCGCGTTCCACCCCAGGCAGCGGCGGCAGCAGCACCGGGATCCCGCCCGCCGCGGCGACCTGCTCGGAGTAGTTCTGCGGCAGCACAGTGGCGGGCAGTTCCCAGACGCCCCAGCTCGCGGTCTCGCCGTAGGCGCTGATCCCGATGACCGGCTCGCTCATGGGCTGGCCTCCGCTCGGCGCCGCCCGGTCATAGCGGGGTGACGTAGGCGCCGGCGATGCCGCCGTCGACCAGGAACTGCGATGCCGTGATGAACGAGGCGTCGTCGCTGGCCAGGAAGGCCACCGCGGCCGCGATCTCCTCGGGCTCGGCAAACCGGCCGGCTGGCACGTGCACCAGCCGCCGGGCGGCGCGCTCGGGGTCCTTGGCGAACAGTTCGCGCAGCAGCGGCGTGTTCACCGGGCCAGGGCACAGGGCGTTCACCCTGATGCCCTCGCGGGCGAACTGCACGCCCAGCTCACGGCTCATCGCCAGCACGCCGCCCTTGGACGCGGTGTAGGAGATCTGCGAGGTGGCCGCGCCCATCACGGCCACGAACGACGCCGTGTTGATGATCGAGCCCCGGCCCCGCCGCCGCATATGCGGGATCACGTACTTGCAGCACAGGTAGACCGACGTCAGGTTGACCTCCTGGACCCGGCGCCAGGCGTCCAGCCCGGTGGTCAGGATCGAGTCGTCCTCGGGCGGCGAGATGCCGGCGTTGTTGAAGGCGATGTCGATCCGGCCGAACTCGGCCGCCACCCCGTCGAACAGCCGCCGGACATCGGTCTCGCTGGCCACGTCGGCCTCGATGAACACCCCGCCGGTCTCGTCGGCGGCGGCCTGGCCGGCCGCCTTGTCGATGTCGACGGCGACGATCCTGGCGCCCTCGGCGGCCATCCGCCGGGCACTGGCCAGTCCGATGCCGCTGCCAGCTCCGCTGATGACGGCGACCCGGTCCTGCAAGCGCTGCATGTACGCGACTCCTCAGGTGGCGATGAACACGTTCTTGGTCTCGGTGAACGACTCAAGCGCGTCCGGGCCGAGCTCACGGCCCAGCCCGGACTGCTTAAACCCGCCGAACGGCGTCCAGTAGCGCACCGAGGCGTGCGAGTTGACCGACAGGTTGCCGGTCTCCACGCCTCGCGCGACCCGGATCGCCCGGCCTACGTTCTCGGTCCAGATCGAGCCGGACAGCCCGTAAGGCGTGTCGTTGGCCAGCCGGACGGCATCCCCCTCGTCGTCGAACGGCGTCACCGTCACGACCGGCCCGAACACCTCGTCGGTGTACGCGGGCGCATCGAATCCGACCGGCGCGAGCACGGTCGGCGGGAACCAGTACCCGGGCCCGCCTGGCGCGCGGCCGCGGAACGCGACCGGCGCGTCGTCGGGCACGTACCTGGCCACGCTCGCCCGGTGCCCGGCCGAGATCAGCGGGCCCATCTCGGTGTCGGCCGACGCCGGATCGCCGACCCGCACGCCCAGAACCGCGGGCTCGAGCAGTTCCATGAACCTCTCGAACACCGAGCGCTGGACCAGGATCCGTGACCGCGCGCAGCAGTCCTGGCCCGCGTTGTCGAACACGGCGTACGGCGCGGTCGCAGCCGCCCGCTCGATGTCGGCGTCGGCGAACACGATATTCGCGCTCTTGCCGCCCAGTTCCAGCGTCAGCCGCTTCACGTGCCGGGCGCAGCCGGCCATGATCTGCCGCCCCACCTCGGTCGACCCGGTGAGCACGATCTTGCGCACGTCCGGATGGTCCACCAGGCGCTGGCCGACCACCGTGCCTTTGCCCGGCAGCACCTGCAGCACGTGCTCGGGCAGCCCGGCGGCCAGCGCTAGCTCGCCTATCCTGATCGCGGTCAGCGGCGTCATCTCGGCCGGCTTGACCACGACGGCGTTCCCCGCGGCCAGGGCCGGCGCCATGCCCCAGGACAGGATCGGCATCGGGAAGTTCCACGGCACGATCAGGCCGACCACGCCGAGGGGCTCGGCGAACGTCACGTTCAGCCCCCCGGCCACCGGGATCTGCCGGCCGGTCAGCCGCTCCGGCGCGGCCGCGTAGTACTGCAGGACGTCACGGAGCTGCCCGGCCTCCCAGCGGGCGGCGCCGACCGGGTGACCGGAGTTCGCCACCTCAAGCTGGGCCAGTTCCTCGGCGTGGCTGTCCACCTCGGCGGCGAAGGCGCGGAGCAGCCTGGCCCGGTCCCCGGGCGCGACGCTCCGCCAGTCCCGCTGGGCGGCCGCCGCCCGGGCGACCGCCTCGTCGGTCTCCGCCGCACTCGTGCCAGGCACGGTCGAGACCGGCTGCTCGGTCGCCGGGTTCAGGATCGTATAGGCGGTCATCGTGCTCACAACCGCTCGAAGCCGCGCCGTAGTTCCCAGTCGGTGACGGCGGCCTCGAATGCCGTCAGCTCGACCTTGGCGTAGTTGGCATAGTGCGCGACGACCTCGGGGCCGAACGCCTGCTTGGCCAGCGCGCTGTTCTCCCAGAGCTCGAGGGCGTCCCGCAGCGTGTGCGGCACCCGCGGCCCGCTGTCGGTGTAGGCGTTGCCCGGGTAGGCGTCCTCCAGCGACAGCTCGTTCTCGATGCCGTGCAGCCCGGCCGCGATCATGCCCGCCACGGCCAGGTACGGATTGACGTCGCCGCCGGGGACCCGGTTCTCGGCCCGCAACGACGGCCCGTGCCCGACCAGCCGCAGCGCGCAGGTCCGGTTGTCCACGCCCCAGCGGACCGCGGTCGGGGCGAAGCTGCCGGGCACGAACCGCTTGTAGGAGTTTATGTTCGGCGCGTACAGCAGCGAGAACTCCCGTAGCGCGGCAATCTGGCCGGCCAGGAACTGCTCGCCGAGCCTGGACATCCCGCTCGTTCCGTCTCCGGCCAGGACGGGGCGCCCCTCCGGGCCGCCCGCCCGCAGCGACAGGTGGATGTGACAGGAATTCCCCTCCCGGCTGTTGGGCTTGGCCATGAACGTCAGCGACATCCCCTCCTGGGCGGCGATCTCCTTCGCCCCGGTCTTATAGATCGAGTGGTTGTCGCAGGTGGTGATCGCGTCCGCGTACCGGAACGCGATCTCGTGCTGGCCGAGGTTGCATTCGCCCTTGACCGACTCGACGTACAGGCCGGCCCCGGTCATGCCGCGGGTGATCCGGCGCAGCAGCGGGTCGATCCTGGACGTGCCCAGGATCGAGTAGTCGACGTTGTACTGGTTCACCGGGACCAGCCCCGCGTAGCCCTTCCCGGCGGCCTGCTCGTAGCTGTCCAGGTAGGCCACGAATTCCAGCTCAGTGCCGGCCAGCGCCACCCAGCCCCGCTCGGCCAGCCGGTCCGCCTGGGCCCGCAGGATCTGCCGCGGCGAGGCCACCACCGGCGCGCCGTCCAGCCAGGTCAGGTCGGCCAGCAGCAGCGCGGTGGCCGGGAGCCACGGCATCCGGCGCAGCGTCCTCAGGTCGGGCTTGAGCACGAAGTCGCCGTAGCCGCGCTCCCACGAGGACATCTCGTACCCGCCCACGGTGTTCATGTCCACGTCCACCGCGAGCAGGTAGTTGCAGCCCTCCGCGTGATGCTCGGCCACCTCGTCCAGGAAGAACTCCGCCGACAGGCGCTTGCCCGCGAGGCGGCCCTGCATGTCGGTGAAGGCGAGCACCACGGTGTCGATCTCGCCCGTCCCGATGGCCGCCGTGAGCTGGGCCATGCTCATCATTCCTGGCCTGCTCATAAACCGTCCTTCCCTGATGCTGTGCCGGTGCGGTCGGGGTACGGTTTCAGACCACCTCGAGCTCGTGCTCGATCGCCGCCAGTTCCTCGGCCGTCCCCTGCACCTTAGGTCCGGAGAACCACTTCCTGGCCGAGACCACCCACCAGATGCCGGCGAAGCCGATGACGAACAGCACGGCCACCACCGAGTAGTTGAACGTGTTCAGGTCAAGCGTCCCGCCGCTGGTCACCGGCCCGAACTGCGGCAGCATGAACAGGAGCGTGATGAAGATGACCCAGCCGACCGCGATCCAGCCGACGACGTAGCTCCACCGGCCCAGGTGCCAGGGGCCGCGCTGGAACGACTCACCGCGGCGCAGCCGCAGGAAGGTCGGCATCACGTAGGCGATGTAGAGGCCGATGACGGCGATAGAGGTCACCGCCGCGTAGGCGACGCTGTTCCACAGGTAAGGCAGGCCGAGGATCAGCGCGCCGGTGGCCCCGAGCCAGATCGCGTTGGTCGGCGTCCTGGTCCGCTTGTTGACCTGGTGCCAGATCCGCGAGCCGGGCAGCGCGCCGTCGCGGGAGAACGCGTAGATCATCCGGGAGTTCGCGGTGATCGAGGACATCCCGCAGAAGAGCTGGGCCCCGATGGCGATCAGCAGCAGCAGCTTGGCGCCGGTCAGGCCGATCGCGTCGGTCCAGATCTGGGCGGGCGCGGACGTGCCCTGCAGCGCCTCATTGAGGTACAGCTTGCCGCCGATCGGCCCCTGCAGCGCGAAGGTCATCCCCAGCAGCAGCACGATGCCCGCGGCCAGCGAGACGGCGATCGACATGACGATGCCGCGCGGTCCTGACGTCGCGGCCGAGTGGGTCTCCTCGGTCAGGTGCGCCGAGGCGTCGTATCCGGTGAAGGTGTACTGCGCCATCAGCAGGCCGACGGGGATGATGTACCACCAGCCGACGTGCAGGCCGCTGTTGTTGAACAGGCCGGTGAAGACATCCTTGGCCGGCAGGTGGTGGGACGGCGCGATCGCGAGGACGGCGACGATGATGAGCACGCCGACGATGTGCCACCACACGCTGATGTCGTTCAGCCGGGCGACCAGCCGGATGCCGAACTGGTTCAGCAGGCCGTGCACCCCGAGGACGAGCGCGAAGATCAGGATCGTCTCCCAGTGCCCGAAGCCGAGGCCGAACTGCAGGTTCAGGAAGGCGTTGATGAAGAACGCGGCGCCGAAGTCGATCCCGGCGGTCACCGCGACCTGGCCGATGAAGTTGAACCAGCCGGTGAACCAGGACCAGGCCTGCCCGTTCTTCGGCGCCAGCTTGGCCACCAAGTAGTACAGGCCGCCCGCGGTCGGGTAGCTGGAGCAGACCTCGGCCATGGCCAGTCCGACGAGCAGGGTCATGACGCCGACGCCCAGCCAGCCCCAGATGATCACGGCAGGCCCGCCGAGGTCCATGCCGAAGTAGAACAGGGTCAGGCAGCCGGACAGGATCGAGATGATCGTGAACGAGACGGCGAAGTTAGAGAAGCCCGACATCCGCCGGACGAGTTCCTGGGCGTAGCCGAGCCTGTGCAGCTCGTCCTCGTCGCTCGGCGACGCGGCGGGCACTTGGTTGACCGACACAGCGTGCTCCTTGGGGGGTGCGGCCACTCGTGGCCTGATCAACGAGAAGACGGGTCTGGCGGTGGTGGAGTTTTTAATGGTCCGATAACAGACCAATTGAGGGTCCAGCCCGGGCTGATGTCAAGGGCTGCGGCCAGGAAAGATCACTCCCGTCCCGGCCGGCGCGGCGTCCGCCTCCGACCCTGACTACCCTCGGTAACCACGTGTGCAATAACCCGCCGTGCGCTGCATTTACCACCACGGGCCGTAACACGCCTGTTCTGCGCTGGTTAATGCTGATGATTCCCAGCTAGGTTGGAGTGTTCCGAGGCAATTAGAGTACCCCGCCATTGAAATTCGGTAACGAATTGCACGAGCGCTTGGTTGCTGAGAGCGACCTCCTGATAACGTCCTGTTACTAGCCGGCAGGGCGGGAATTACTGAGCGCTACCTTTGCCGGCACCTTGTTCTTGGCCGCCGACCGGGCCTGACTTGACCGCCCAAGTCCCCGGAAGCAGGCGCGGCACACCGACAGGAAGGATCCAGACGATGCGCAAGCGCTTTACCAGGGCGTTGTATGCGGTATCGGCGGCGGCGGTGGCTGCTGGCAGCCTCAGCCTGAGCGTCGGCGCGGCCAGCGCGGCGACCCACGTGAAGA
>JBPCKO010000265.1:0-2639 GCA_051004215.1 Streptosporangiaceae bacterium
CCGCACGCCCGGCCGGGCGGCGTCAGCACCAGGTCGAGCCGGCTCCCGACCGAGATCTGGGCCGCGACCTGCACGGCGGCCTCCCCGTCGGCGCTGCGCGACCACTGCGCGACTGCGGCCGACGGCCGCGCAGGCAGCGGGCGGAGCAGGTAGACCAGCTGCACCGCCCCGTCCGCTTCCAGCGCCGCCAGGCGGGTCCCGGCCGCATCGCCGGCGTGGCCGCGCCGCCCGGCGCTGACCCGCAGCACGATCGTGTCCGGCTCCGCCGCGGCCACGTAACCGGCCAGCTCGGCCCCGACGTTGTCACTGAACCTGGACTGCACGGCGGCGGTGATTCCGGCCGGCACCTGCCGGGCCAGCTCGTTCAGCGCGCCCATCGTCCTGGTCATCTGGAGCAGCTCGCCGCCCAGGCCTGATCCCACCTCCAGCCGCGCGGACGGGACGTGCGGGACCAGGTGCGACAGCACCAGCTCGCTGTGCGGACGGCTCGCGGCCAGCCGCGCCCCGAGGTCGACGAGCGGGCCGGCCCCGGCCACGTCGTCGATCAGGGCCAGGATCCGGTGCGCGGCCGGGCGGCCGAGCGCGGCCCGGTCGGCCTCAGCGATGTCGCGCTCCATGATCCGGTTCGGGTAGATCACCTTCAGCAGCGGCCCGGCCATCCCGGTGGTGAGGATCGCCATCACGACCATCAGCGTGAACAGGGAGGAGTTCAGGATGCCGAGCTGCAGGCCGACGGTGAGAATGACGATCTCGGTCAGGCCACGGGTGTTCATCAGCGCGGCGATCGCACCCGCCTGCCGGTTGCGCACGCCGGTGAGCCGGGCGCCGTAGTAGGCGCCGCCGAACTTGCCGGCCACGGCGACGATCATGATCAGGATCAGGTCGACCAGCCCGGACAGCCCGATCCCCCGCAGGTTCACGTTCAGGCCGGCGATCACGAAGAACACCGGCAGCAAGACCAGCACGCTGACCTGCTCAAGGCGCTCGAGAACGGCCTGGCGCAGAGCCGGCACGTCGCGCGGCATCACGATGCCGAAGATGAAGGCGCCGAAGATGAACTTCACGCCCATCCAGTCGGTGATGTAGCTGGACACCAACAGCAGCGCCAGCACGGCGGCGAGCACGTTCGGGGTCAGCCGGCCCTGCCGCTCGAAGACCCTGGCCAGCCACCGCAGCGCCGGCCGGACCAGCCAGATCATGACGGCGGCGTACACCAGGGCGAGCGCGAGCCGCCACTGGCTGTGACCGGAACCGGCCCCGGCCACCGCGATCACGACGGCCAGCAGCCCCCAGGCGAGCACGTCGTCGACCGAGGCAGCCGCCAGGGTCAGGCCGCCGACCCTGGTCCTGTGCAGGCCGCGGTCGGTCAGGATCCGCGCCAGCACCGGGAACGCGGTGATCGACATCGCGGTGCCGAAGAACAG
The DNA here is from genome assembly GCA_051004215.1 of Streptosporangiaceae bacterium. Taxonomy (GTDB): domain Bacteria; phylum Actinomycetota; class Actinomycetes; order Streptosporangiales; family Streptosporangiaceae; genus Chersky-822. Next base: position 1,425 of record JBPCKO010000265.1, read on the forward strand.
CACGAACACGGTGGTGTTGTGCGCGTGGTAGCGGTGCGCGAGCCAGACGCCGAGCCCGCAGCCTAGCGCCAGCGGGACGACGATCGAGCCGACCGCGACGCCCGCCGCGATCCGCTCCCGGCCGCGGACCAGCCCCAGGTCGACCTCGTACCCGACCACGAACATGAACAGCACCAGGCCGAGGTCGGCCAGCGCGGTCAGCGGCGGGATCAGGGTCGGCGGGAACAAGGTGCCGGTGAACCCGGTGCCCCAGATCGTCGGCCCGAGCAAGATGCCCGCGACGATCTCGCCGAGCACCGGCGGCTGCCCGATCCGCCTGGCCGCCGCTCCGAGCAGGCGGGCGAGCACGATGATGATCGCGAGATCGGCCAGCAGCAGCTGGACGTCCGTGTCGCTCATCGCGCTATCCCCCCGCTCCGCCCGGCCAGGCCCGGCTCACCGGCCGCGGTGTGACTCGTAGCGGAAACCCCGCCCGCCCAGGTCAATCTGGCTGCCAGCACCGAGCACGATGGGCACCTGCGGGACGAGCTGCTGGTCGGCCGGCTGGCCGGGCAGGAACACCCGGGTGCCGTTGGCCGAGCCCAGGTCGGTGACCAGTACCCGCCAGCCGTCCAGGGCCACCCGTGCGTGCACCCTGGAGACGATCCCCGACTCGTCCGCGATCCGCAGCGGGCGCGCGTGGCCCGCCGCGACGGCGGCGTCCAGGCTCGGCTCGCGCCCGACGACATAGTCGCTGTCCAGCTGGAACACCGATCCGTCGTCGAGCAGCAGCACCCCGAGCGGCGGCCGCTCGCCTGGCCTGGGCACGAGCGTCTGCTGGTTCATCGAGATCCCGCACACCGCGCAGAACAGCGCCTCGGGATCGTCGAAGTGACCGTTCTTGCAGTACACGCCCTGGATGATCGGGCCCGCCGAGACATAGCTGCTGGTACCGGGGGGCAGCTCCCTGACCTTGGCCAGCGGCAGGCGCCGGCCGACGTCGTCGACCCCGCTGCCGGGCGCGCCGCTCAGCAGCACGGCCTCGAACGGCTGGCCAGAGGAATAGGGCGGCGCGGTTTGACCTGGCCCAGCGGCCTCGACCAGCTCGGGCGGTTCGGTGACCTCCCGCTCCAGGTCCCCGGCGCTCGCGGCGGCGCCGGCGGGCGGGCCCATGGCCGGCGGCCCGTCCGGCGGGCCCGCTCCCGGCGGTGGCGTCCACAGCTCCGTGGCCTGGCG
>JBPCKO010000266.1:0-6578 GCA_051004215.1 Streptosporangiaceae bacterium
GCCACGGGCCGGGCCGGGACCAGGCCGCTGCTGGCCGTGGCCGTGGCCAGTGCCGTGCTCACGGCGGGCCAGCTCGTCTCGGAACTGATCGCCGTCAGCACCGTGGGCAGGCCGCGGCCGGGCGTCATGGTGTACCGGGCGCCGCTGTCCGCGTCAGCCCAGCGGGCGGCAACGGCCCTGCTCGCGCTGCCCTGGCCGCAGCTGCTGACCGTGGCCGCGCTGGCCCTGGAGGCGCTGCATCCGGCCAGGCCGTGGCACACCGCGGTACTCGGCGTCGTGCTGCTCGCGCTGCTGCTGACCCTGCACCTGGCCGGGACCGGCGACGGGCCTGGCGTGCTCAGGCCGCACATGCCGCTGGTCGCGGCCGGGCTTGGCCTGGCCGCGCTCTCGGCCGGGGCGGCGATCTTGCCGGCCGCCGGGCCGGCCTGGCTGGCGGCGGTCGCGGCGATCGCCGCCCTGCTGACCGCGGGACTGGCGCTGCCGCTGTAGCGGCCGGGAGCGTGCGCCGGCCGCGCGGCCGGCGGCTACGATGCCGCCTATGCGGTTCGCGCTCGCCATTCCCCAGTTCTACGCCGACGGCGATTTCGATCCCGTTGCCTTCCGCCAGTACCTGGTCAGGGCCGAGGAACTCGGCTTTCACAGCGCGTGGACGCAAGAGTCGGTGCTCGGCGGCTCGTCCCAGTTCGCGCCGGTCGAGGCGATGACCTTCGCGGCCGCCTGCACCACCCGGCTCAGGCTCGGCTGCGTGGTGTTCGTGTCCACCCTGTACAGCCCGCTGCACCTGGCCAAGAGCCTGAGCACGCTCGACCAGCTCAGCCAGGGCCGGATCGAGATCGGGGTCGGCACCGGCGGCAAGGGCCGCCCGTTCGCGGCGTTCGGCGTGGACCCGCGGCGCTACGTGTCCCGGTTTACCGAGGGGCTCGAGCTGATGAAGGCCCTCTGGACGCAGCCGCGGGTCAGCTTCGACGGCGAGTTCTGGCAGCTGGACGGGGCGGCGATGGAGCCTAAGCCGGCCCAGAAGCCGTACCCGCCGCTGTGGATCGGCGCGGCCGGGCCGGCCGCCCTGCGGCGCAGCGTCGGCATCGGGGACGGGTTCTTCGGCGCCGGATCCGCTCCCACCGAGGCGTTCACCGAGCAGGTCGCGATCGTGCGGGAGGCGCTCGCGCAGGCCGGCCGCCCGGCCGCGAGCTTCGGCTTCGCCAAGCGGGTCTACATCGCCATCGACGAGGACACGGCCCGGGCGCGCCAGCGGATGAACGACGCGCTGGAGCGGCTGTACGGACGCCGGATGCCGGGCATCGAGGCCGCGGCGGTGACCGGGACGCCGGACGACTGCGGCCGGCAGGTGCAGGCGGTCGCCGACGCGGGTGCGGAACTGATCTTGTTCACCACCCTGTTCGACCAGGCCGAGCAGGCCGAGCGGCTGGCCGCGCAGATCATTCCGCGGCTGGGCTAGCCGCCGCTCCGCCCGCTCCGGGCGTCCCGGCCGCCCCGGGCGGCGCGGCCCGGGCGGCGATCTCCGCGTGCGTGCCGAACCACGGCCGCCCGCTGGCCGCCATGGCCGCGATCAGGCGGTCCAGCATCCTGGCCAGGTAACCGCGGCCGATCGCCTCGGGGTGCATGGTGTAGGTGACGACCCGGCCGTCCGCCCGCGCCGACTCGTACTCATCCAGCCAGATCCGCTCTACCGCCGCGGGGTCGGCCAGCAAGCCGCCGTGGTAGGGCGTCCAGCCGAAGTAGGGCCAGTCGCACAGGCTCCAGTGCCCGGGCAGCTCGAGCAGCGGAACCGGGCTGGTGACCTCCCAGTACGGGCGGTCATCGGCCATCAGGCTGGAGTCATAGCCGAACCCGTACTCGCCCAGCATGGCCAGCGTCTCGGGCATCAGCTCCCAGCCCGGCGAGCGGTAGCCGAGCGGGCGGACGCCGTGCCGGTCCAGCGCCGTCAGGCCCTGCTCGAGCTCGGCCCGCTGGCCGTCGCCGTCCAGCCCCTCGCTGGCCAGGTGCAGGTAGCCGTGATGAGCGACCTCGTGGCCAGCCGCCAGGATGGCCTGGACCGCCGCGGGGTATTGGTCGGCAGTATGCCCCGGCACGTAGAACGTGGCCTTGATGTTGTGGGCGGCCAGCACGTCCAGCACCCGGTACAGCCCGCGCTCCGGGCCGAACCGGCCCTGGGAGAGCATGGTCATCCGGCGCCGGTAGGCCGCCTCCTCGCCTAGCCAGGGTGCCTCGCCGTCGACATCGAAGGTCAGGGCGACGGCGACCTCGGCGTCACCGGGCCAGCGGGGGAAGTGCGCCTGCATGCTCACCTGCGTCGACCTGCCTGTCGGGCGCTCGGGGCGGTTACCCGCCACTGTACGGAATAACCTCATCCGGGCGGCTCGGCGGGCGGAGCCGGAACCGGGCGGGGGACCTGATCAGCCGCCGTCCGCGGCCGCGGCCCAGGCCAGCCGCCGGCCGGCGGACCTGACGCGCTCCGGTTCCGCACCTCGGCCATCCAGGTCAGCCCGGCCACGACCAGCAGCAGCAGGAACACCTCGACGCTGATCTGCCGGATGTCATGCCAGCGCTGCCCGAGAAAGATGCTGGAGTCCCAGAGCACATGCACGACGATCAGCAGCAGGATGCTGCCGCCACGCAGGTAGAGCCAGATGAAGGCGAGCGCCCAGACCGCGATCCCGAGCACGCCGAGCCCGTAGTAGTCGTGGTACGAGCACCGCAGCAGCACCGCGACCAGCACGATCTCCGGCAGCGGGCGCCCGGCCTGACGCAGCGTGGCGACGACGAAGGCGAGCACGATCGTCTCCTCCACCACCCCCGCGGTGACCGAGGCGCCGACCGCGTAGAGGAGGTAGGCCGCGTCCTGATGGGCCGGCTGGCCGAGCGTATGGCCCATGGCCAGGGCGACCGTCACCGCTCCCCCGGCCAGGAGCGCGGTGAGCGCCCACACGCCGGTTCGCAGCGCTCTGGCGGGCGCCGGTGACCCGTCCGCCTGGCGCGGCCACCCGAAGCCGAGCCACCGGGCGGTGAGCCCGCGCCGCGCCGACAGCGCGATGGCGACCAGGATCGCGAGCACGCCAAGCCCGAGCTCGCTCACAGTCGCCGGGGTGAAGACGGCCCAGCTGCCCGACGGCGCCGGGTAGTTGCCGGACAGCGTCTCGCCGCCCGCCACGATGCCGGCCCCGAAGAAGGCCGCGAACACGAGCAGGACCTCGCGGTAGGCGCGGCGGGCCGAAATCGCCGGGGTGGGCGGCGGCGGCTGGATCGACCACCAGTGCGGGCGGGCCGGGCGGCCGGCCGGCCCCGGCCAGGTATCCCGGCCCTGCACTGTCACCGTGCCGCCCTCCACGTCACCCTATGTGCCCTTACCGGCCCGCAGCGTATCCCTGCATCCCGCGCGGGTTCGCGGCGGCGCGCAGGAACCCGCCGTCCCGCGCGACGGCGCTGATCCGGCCCAGCGACCAGGGCGGCGCGACCGTCACGACATGACCGCGGCCCCGCAGGTCCTCGACCACGGCCGGGGCCGTCCTGGCCTCGACGGTCAGCGACCTGGGCTCGGACTGCCTGGGGTAGAACGAGGAGGGGAAGTGATCGGTGTGGAACGCGGGAAAGTCGATCGCCTCCTGCAGGTTCAGGCCGAACAGCACGTGACCGAGGAAGAAGCCCATCGTCCACTGGTCCTGCTGGTCCCCGCCCGGCGTGCCGAAGGCGAGGTAGGGCTCGCCGTCGCGCAGGGCCAGGCCAGGCGACAGCGTGGTCCGGGGGCGGCGCCCGGGCCCGAGCGTGCTGGCGAAGCCCGGGCTGAGGGTGAACATCTGGGCCCGGGTGCCCAGGCAGAATCCGAGGCCCGGGATCACCGGCGAGCTCTGCAGCCAGCCGCCGCTTGGCGTGGCCGAGACCAGGTTGCCGAACCGGTCGGCGACGTCCAGGTGGCAGGTGTCGCCCGGGCCGAGCGAAACCTCGCCGAGCGCGGCCGCCCCGAGCGTGGGGTCCCCCATGCCGCCGTCGGTGACGGCGGCCTGGCCGGCCAGCGCGTATTCCGGCAGGGCGGGCCGGCGGCCGCCCGGCGCGCCGGGCACCAGCCCGGTCGCGGCGGAGTCGCCGACGAGGCGCCTGCGCTGATCCGCGTACCCGGGCGAGAGCAGGTCGGCCAGCGGCACGTCGCTGCACCGCGGATCGCCGTACCAGGCCTCGCGGTCGGCAAAGGCGAGCTTGGCGACCTCGGTGACGGCGTGGATGAAGGCGGCGCTGCCGGGCCCGGCCGACAGGTCGAGGCCATCGAGCAGGGCGAGCTGCTGGCAGAACACCGGCCCCTGGCCCCACGGGCCGGTCTTGCACACGGTCAGGCCGCCGAATCCGAAGGTCACCGGGTCCTCGGCCGACGACCGCCAATCGGCAAGGTCGGAACCGGCCAGCAACGCCCGGTTCGGCCGGCCGGTCACGTCCATCACCTGCGCGCTCGCCAGGTACCCGGCGATCGTCTCGGCGACGAAGCCCTCGTACCAGATCCGGCGCGCGGCCTCGATCTGCTCGTCCCGGTCCGTGCTGGCCGACTCGGCCTGGGCCAGCACCCGCGCGTAGGTGGCCCCGAGCGCGGGGTTCGCGAACCGGCGGCCGGGCCCCGGCGGCCGGCCGGCGGCCAGGTAGACCTCGGCCGAGCTCGGCCAGTGCTCGGTGAACGTGACGGTCATGGCCTCGACTGTGTCGCTCGCCGCTGGCAGCATCGGGTAGCCGTCGGTCGCGTAGCCGATCGCGTAGCCGAGCACATCGCGGAGCCGGAGGGTGCCGTGCTGGCGCAGCAACAGCAGCCACGCGCCGAACGCGGCGGGAACGGTCGCGGCGAGCAGGCCGTTGCCGGGGATCAGGTCGATGCCGAGCGCGGAGAAGACGGCCAGGGTCGCGGCGGCCGGCGCGGGACCCTGGCCGTCCACCAAGAAGGGGCAGCCGTCGCGGGCGCTGAAGCCGATCACCGGAACCTCTCCGCCCGGGCCGTTCAGGTGCGGTTCGACCACTTGGAGCACGAACCCGGTGGCCACGGCGGCGTCGAAGGCATTCCCGCCCGACTCGAGCACGGCCATGCCGGCGGCCGATGCCAGCCAGTGCGTCGACGCCACCATCCCGAATGTGCCGGTCAGTTCCGGCCTCGTCGTGAACTGCCGGCTTGCGGTCACGGGCGACTCCGATTGCCTATTGCGATCAATTGAGCACGGGCCGTACATGTCCCGTTCGCTCCCGTCAGCAGGATATTCGCGCCGGCCTGGCCGGCCCACCCCCGGGTCTGGCTGCCTGGCCGTTCAGGCCGGGGCCCAGGCAATGGCCGCGCTAAATCCGGGTAAAGCGCCTGGCATTCAACCTCCGCCCGGTGCCGCTGCGTCATTACTAATGAAGGGGCTGTTCAGCCACGCTTTCCGGCCAGCGCGATGAGGTGCATCGCGCATTTCTCATGCTCGCAAGGACAATGATGATCGCCAGTGCCCGCCGTCCCCTGCTCGTGTGCGTGATCGCTTGCCTGGCCGCGGGGTGCGGACTGCAAAAGGAACCGCAGGCGGGCGGCCACCTCAGCCCGGCCGGCCAGCGCGGGACCCGGGCCACCCATCCGGCCAGGCCGGGCGGGCACGGGTCGCCGCCCGCCGGCTCCGCGTCCCCGCAGGCCATCGCGGCCACGTGCACAATGCCCGACATCACGATCCGGCTCGACACCGGTTCCGCCGGGGTGGCGGCCGGCACGTCCTACCTGCCGCTCGACTTCACCAACAACGGCGGGGCCAGCTGCCTGCTGGCCGGGTTTCCCGAGGTGACGTTCGCGGCCAGCCAGCGCGGCCGGCAGATCGGCGCGGCCGCGACCCAGGACCGCGGCGCCGCGGCGCAGACGATGACGCTGGCCGCCGGGCAGACGGCGCACATCTGGCTGCGCCTGGCCGAGGTCGCGAACCTGCCCGCGACCAGATGCCGGCCGGTCCAGGCCGCGGGCCTGCGGATCGGCCTGCCCGGGCAGAGCCAGCTGACGTTCGTGCCGCATCCGCTGCTGGCCTGCGGCCGGACCGTCGGCGGGATGGACGTGCTCACCGTCGAGCCGTTCCGGCCGGGGCTGGCCAGGCCGGGCACGGCCCAGTAGCGATTCGGCCGAGCCGGTAGATTGCCAGCATGACCGGCACTCATCCGCGGCTGCGCGCCGTCTGGGACCTGTCCGTCGCCGAGGTGCGGGAGTACTGCGGCCGGCACGAGTACGACGGCAAAATCCAGGACCTGTCCCCGGCCGGGGTGCGGGCCGGGCTGCAGGCGCTGGCCGCGGCGGGCGGCGATCCGCTCGGCGACGGGCACGACGAGGCCCACCTCGCGGTCTTCGAGCGGGCGGCCAGGGTCGCGTACGGCGAACTCGGCCTGCACAGGACCAACCCGTACCCGCACATCGCGAACATGGACCTGTCCTGCTATGACCGCCAGTACGCGCCGCCCGGCGAGCGGGCAGCGGTCAGGGCCGCGCACCTGGCGGCCTGGCCGGACGCGGCCGACGGGGCGGTCGAGTCCCTGGACGCGGTGGCCGCGCCGGTCGGGAAGGCGCTGGCCGGCGCGGCCCGCGG
>JBPCKO010000267.1:0-26975 GCA_051004215.1 Streptosporangiaceae bacterium
ACTCGCTTGGAACCTGGTTGCGCGGGGGCGAGATTCTTCAGGGCGGTGGGACGGCTGGTGTGGATGCCGTTGCGGTGGGGGCGGGGCCCGCCGCCGGGCTCGACTACGTGGTCATCGACCTGCAGCACGGCAGCGCGACCGAGCACGACCTGCCCGGCCTGACCGCCTCGATCGAGCGAGCCGGGGCCACTGCGGTCGCCCGGGTCAGGCATGCGCACCCGGCCGACATCGGCCGGGCGCTCGACCTGGGCTGCGCGGGCGTGATCGTGCCGAACGTCGACTCGGCGGCCGGCGCCCTGGCCGCGTCCGGCGCGTGCCGTTACCCCCCGGCCGGCTACCGGTCCGGCGGCGGGGCGCTGATCAGTAAGGACGAGCCGTTCTGCCTGATCATGGTGGAATCGCGGGCGGCCCTCGATGACCTGGAACGCACGCTGGCCGTGCCGGGGGTGGACGGCATCTATGTGGGACCGCGGGACCTGTCGCACTCGCTCGGCTGCGAGCCGGGCCCCGCCGACCCGGTGCTGCGGCCCGCGCTGGAACGCGTATGGGCGGCCTGCGCGGCGGCGGGCAAGCCCGTCGGCGTGCACGCGATGGACGGGGAGACGGCCTCGCTATACCGGCGGAATGGCTGCCGCCTGGTGACGGTCGCCGCCGACGCGACCGCCATTACGGCGAGCGCTGTTTCCGGGCTCGCCGCCGCGCGTCGGTAACGGCCAGGGCACCGTTCCGCCGCATAATTGTGCGCGCTGTGCATCGCGATGTAGGGGGGCATCTGATGCGGCGTGTGCTGTTCGCGGCCATCACCGGCGGATGCTGCCTGCTCACCGCGGCTGGCCTCAGCGCCGCCCCCGGGCCGGCCGCGCGCGCGGCGACCGCGCGCTCATTCGCCGCCAGGTCCGCGGCCGTCAGGTCCGCCCCGCCGGCCCGGCCGGCCAGCGATCAGGACTGGGCCGCGTACCTGAACGGGCCCGCGCACACCTCATTCAGCCCCGGCCAGCGGGCGATCACGCCGGCCAGCGTGAGCCGGCTGGCGGTCCAGTGGCGGTTCAGGAGCGGATTCGTCGCTGGCCCCACCGTGGCCGGCGGCGCCGTCTACGTGGGCACCAAGAGCGGCTGGTTCTACAAGCTCAGCGTGGCCACCGGCCACGTGCTGGCGAAACGGTTCCTGGGCGTCCAGCGTTCGATCACCTGTCCTGGGCCGCTCGGAATCACCGACACGGCCACCGTCGAACGGGACAGCACGGGGCGGCTCACGGTCTACGTGGGCGGGGCGGACGGCTACCTGTACGCGCTGCGCGCGACCGATCTGTCGGTCAGGTGGCGGTCGGTAATCGCGGTGCCGTCGGCCAAGGTCAACAACTTCTTCCAGTGGTCATCGCCGACGGTGACCGGCGGCCGCATCTTCATCGGGATCGCCTCGAACTGCGACCGCCCGCTAGTCAGGGCGGGCCTGGCCAGTTACAGCCAGGCCACCGGCAAGCGGCTGGCCGTCTACCACCCGATGCCGCGGCGCCTGATCGGCGGCTCGATCTGGTCCAGCGCGGCGGTGGACTCGTCCGGCCACGTGTACGTCTCCACCGGCAACGCGCTCAAGCACCAGCAACGAACGGGCCGCCCGGACTCGATCACCCGGCTGGACCCGACCACCTTGCGGGCGGCCGGCTCCTTCGAGGTGCCCGCGGCCGAGGTCGTGCGGGATGGCGACTTCGGTTCCTCGCCGACGATCTTCGGGCGCTATGTCGGTGCCTGCGACAAGAATGGCTACTTCTACGCGCTGAACCGGTCGACGATGCGGCTCGCCTGGTCACGCCAGGTCGGCGCGGCGGCGAACGCGGACATGAGCTGCCTGGCCGCGGCCGCCTACGACGGCAACGACCTGTACGTGGCTGGTCCGGGACAGACGATCAGCGGTGTCGCCTACGACGGCTCGGTCCAGGACCTGGACCCCGACACCGGCGCGGCCCGCTGGCAGACCGGGCTGCCGGACGCGGTGATCGGCAGCCCGTCCGTGGACGGCGCGGGCGTGCTGGCCGTCGGCACCTACCAGGTGACCGGCGCCCCGAACGGTATCTACCTGATCGACGCCGCGACCGGGACGATCCTGCGGCGCCTGACCGGCGGCAGTCCCGACTTCGCCCAGAACGTGTTCGCGGAAGGGCGGCTGTTCACCGCCAACGGCGCCTACCTGACCGCCTGGCAGGTCGGCTCGGCCGGGCATTAGCCAGCCGTCCGCCGGCCAGAACCCGGGAGAGCCGCCGGAAATTATGCTGGCCGGCCTCCGCCTGGTTACGCTAAGGGGCAGGACAGGCCTGGGTGGTGGTGAGTCTGCTGCTGCGGAGTTCTCCCGGGTCACGCTTCGTGGAGGTGGCTGAGCATGGGGCTCATGGACAGGGTGAAGCAGCAGGCGTCGACGCTGGCGCAGCAAGCCAATCAGGGAATGGCCAAGCTGGACAATCTGCCCGCCCAGCGGCGCGGCGATCAGCTGCTGCGCGCTCTCGGCGCCGCGGTGCTGGCCGAGCGCACCGGCCGGGGCGCGGGCGACAGCGAGGTGCCGATCACCAAGCTGCTCGCCGAAATCGCTCAGCACGAACAGCAGTACAGCGTGGACCTGGTCCAGGCGCAGGCGCAGGCGCAGGCCCAGGTCGACCAGGCCCAGGCGGCGCAGCCATGGCGACAGCAGCCAGGCGGACCGCAGCCAGGCGGGCCACAGCCGGGCGGACCGATGCAGCCAGGCGGGCAGCCGGGCTGGCAGCAGCCAGGCGGACAAGCGGGCTGGCAGCAGCCGCCCGGTGACTTCCTGACCCCGGCCGCGCCGGTCGACCAGAACGTGTCCGCCGCGCCGCCTCCTCCCGCGCCGGGCGGCGGTCAGCCGGGCTTCGGGGGTCAGCCGGGCTTCGGCGGTCAGCCCGGTTACGGCGGTCAGCCCGGTTATCCGCAGAGCGGTCCCGCCGGCTACCCGCAGAGCGGGCCGGCCGGGTATCCGCAGGGCGGCCCGGCCGGTTATCCGCAGAGCGGGCCAGCGGGTGAGCCGCAGAGCGGGCCGGCCGGGTTCCCGGGCGCCGGGCAGCCGCCGGGCTTCCCTGACGCAGGCAGCCAGCCAGGCGGTCCTGGCGGCTACCCGCAATCTGGGGGCGCCAGCGGGTTCCCGCCCGCCACCGGGTTCCCCGCGGCCGCGCCGGTTACCCCGGAGTCCGACGAGCAAGAGCCAGCGGAGGACCAGCAGGGGCCCGGTCAGTCGTTCTTCCCGCCCGCCTCAGGGGCCTGACCGGCTCACGGTCGGGCGGAGGGTAGTTGCGGCCCGTGGTCTTAATGGCGGCCGTGGCAGGCCGCCTGCGCGGCCGTGCGCGGCTTGACCTGCCAGACCGTTGGCTGGCCGGAGCGGATGCGATGGGCGCCGCCGTGATGACGCGCGGCCGGGCGGTCCGACCTGATCCTGGCGAACAGGGCGGCCGCCTTGGCGTGGTTCCACAGGAGCGCGAGCTCGCCGTTCGGGGCCTGGTAGTTGGTGTTGGCCAGCGGCACCGTGGTGAACGACACCGCGCCAGGCCGGATGAAGCGCAACTCGTCGGCCAGGCCGGTCACGTTGAAGCTCTGGTCCACCTTGGTCGCCGAGGTCGCCGCGGACAGGAACCGGGAGAACTTCAGCGGGTTCGTCAATGTGCCCGAGCTGGCCGCCTCCGACAGTACCGAGGACAGTAGTTGCTGCTGGTCGCTGATGCGGGCCAGGTCCGAGGTCGCGAACGAGTGCCGGTCCCGGGCGAATTGGAGCGCCCTGATGCCGTTGACGTGGTGTGGTCCCGCCGTCAGATGCAGCCCGCTGTAGGGGTCGTTCACCGCGTACGGCAGGCAGATGTCGACCCCGCCGAGGGCGTCGATGATCTTGACGAAGCCGAGGAAGTTCACCTCGACGAAGTCGTTGATGGACATCCCGGTCGCCGCCTCGACGGTCTTGACCATCAGCGCCGGGCCGCCGAGGCCGAAGGCGGCGTTGATCTTGTTCATGCCGTGACCGGGAATCTTGACCCACGAGTCCCTGGGCAGGCTGACGACCGAGATCTGCCGGTGGTCAGCGCTGACGTGCGCGACCATCAGGGTGTCGGAGTTCTGCCCGGTGGCGTTCCCGACGTGCAGGATGCGCTTCTCCCGCTCGGTCAGGCCCGCTCGTACGTCGACGCCGGCGAGCAGGATGTTCACCGGGCCGGCCGGCCCGGCCTGCGACGTATCGGCGTTCACCCTTCGCAGGTGGCTGCTGATGTAACCGGTAAGCAGCCAGCCGCTGCCCGCGGCCAGCAGGACCAGCGCGGACCCGACCGACACCAGCATCGCCAGCATGCCGCGCCTGCGGGCCTGGCTGCGGGCCAGCGCCGGACGTCTGGCTAGCAGTTCGCCGCCGCCGTCAGAGCCGTGCCTTGTATCCGGCCCGGATGGGCCGCGCCCTCGGTGCCGGGTGCCCGGCCCGGTCACGCCGCGCGCGGAAATGCCGCGTGTCATCCGCCCCCCAACCGAGCTCAGGCCGCGCCCGCCGTCGTCAGAGTAACGTGACGCAGAGTAATTGCCTGGTATCTGGCGGCGTGTCTCGGCTTCGGGTTCGGCGGCGTCGCGCCGGTCGGCGGGTCGCCTGGCGGCGGGCCGGCCGGCGGCCCGGTCGGCGGCGGGTCCGCGGGCCGGGATGGCCGCTAGGGGTCGCGCGGCAGGCCCAGCATGCGCTCGGCGATGATGTTGAGCTGGATGTCAGTGGTCCCGCCGCCGATCGTGACCGCCCGGACGGCCAGGGTCTGCCTGGCCCAGTACGCGCCATTCGGCCCGCCGTTCCTGACCGGCGATCCGTCGCCGGCCGCCTCCGCCCCGAGCGCACCGGAAGGACCGGACACGGCCAGGCACAGCTCGGCGACCTGCTGGGCGTTGCGCATGGCGAGCAGCTTGCGGACGCTGCCGGTGGCCCCGGGCTCGGTTCCCGAGATCCGCTTCAGTGTCACCCGCAGGCCGAGCAGCTCGATCGCCCGGCCCTCGCCGGCCAGCCGGCCGAGGTCGCCGAGCGCCAGCTCCTGGCCCGCGCCGATGGCCGCCCTGGCCACCTCGAGCAGCTCGGCCACGCCCGCGCCGAAGGTCCACGACTGGGACAGCGACACCCGCTCGTTGGCCAGCGTGGTCCTGGCCACCCGCCAGCCCTGGTTCACCTGGCCGACCAGGCAGTCGTCGGGCACGAAAACGTCGTCCAGGAAGACCTGGTTGAACGACGCCTCCCCGGTGATCTCGCGCAGCGGCCTGACCTGTACGCCCGGCGCCTTCATGTCGACCAGGAAGTAGCTGATCCCCGCATGCTTGGGCGCCGACGGGTCGGTGCGGGCGATGCAGATGCCCCAGGCCGCGTGCTGGGCCAGCGAGGTCCAGATCTTCTGGCCGCTGATCAGCCAGCCTCCGTCGGCCCGTACCGCCCTGGTCGACAGGGCGGCCAGGTCCGAGCCCGCGCCAGGCTCGCTGAACAGCTGGCACCACAGGTAGTCGAGCCGCATCGTGGCCGGCAGGAACCGGTCCTGCTGTTCCTGCGTGCCGTACTGGATCAGCGCCGGGGCGACCCAGGCCCCGATAGCCAGGTCGTGCGGCCGCACGCCGGCCGTCCGCAGCTCGGCCGCGATGATGAGCTGCTCAAGCGGCGCCGCGCCCCGGCCCCACGGCCTGGGCAGGTGCGGCAGCACCCAGCCGCCGTCGGCTAGCGCGGCCACCCGCTCCGGCCCGGTCAGCGCGCTGACCGCGGCAAGCTCGGACCGCACCTGGTGGCGGAACTCCTCGTCGCCCTCGGGAAGTTCTGCCCCGGCCGGGCCCAGGCGGCCAGCCAGGGCCAGCCTGGCCAGGAGTTCCCGCCACCGCAAGGACGAACCGAGCAGCGACCGCAGGGCCAGCGCTCGCCGGTAGTACAGGTGCGCCTCGTGCTCCCAGGTGTAACCGATGCCGCCAAGGGTCTGGATGCAGTCGTTGGCCGCATCGACCGCCGCGTCGATCGCGACCACGGCCGCGACGGCGGCGGCGAACTCCCGCTCCTGGCCAGGTTCGGTCCTGGCCGCGTCCCAGACCACAGCGGCAGCCTGCTCGGCCCCGGTGAGCATCCGGGCGCAGCGGTGCTTGACCGCCTGGAACTGGCCGATCGGACGGCCGAACTGGTGCCGGATCTTCGCGTAGTCGGCTGCGACCTGCACGGCCCAGTCGGCGATGCCGCTGGCCTCGGCGCCGAAGACGATCGCCGCCAGGCTGGTCACGGCGGTCGTGTCGATCCCGGTCAGCACCCGGTCGGGCGGCACGGCCAGGTCTTCGGCCCGGACGCTGGCCAGCGGCCTGACCAGGTCCACCGAGGACGCCTGGGTCACCGACAGGCCGGCCGCGTCCAGCGCGACCCAGACCTCCGCGCCGTCGTCCGCGGCGGCCCGGGCGGCCCGGGCGATCACCAGGTCGGGCGGCGAGCCGGCCAGCACCGGTCCAGTCTCGCCACTGACCCTCAGCTCACCGCCGGGACCGCGGGTCGCGGTCAGGCCCGGTTCGAGCGAGACGGCCCCGGTCACCGATCCGTCGGCCAGCCCGGCCAGGAGCTTGCCTGGTCCGCCCGCCTCGGCCAGCACCGCGGCTGCGAGCACGGTCGGCACGAAAGCGCCGGGCACCAGTGCCCGGCCGAGTTCCTCTGTCGCCACGGCCAGCTCGGATAGCCCGTAGCCCTGGCCGCCGTCGCGCTCGGCCAGGTGCAGGCCGAGCAGGCCCTGGCTGGCCAGCGCCGGGGACAGCCGTGACCGGTAGATCTCGGCTCCGCCGTCGTCGCTGTCGGCCGCGGCGCGCACCAGGTCAGGCGGGCAGTTGCGCTCGGCCCAGCCCCGCACGGCCGCGGCCAGCTCGGCGTGTTCCTGGGTCAGGCCAAGCGTCATCGGGTCCGCCTTGCAGGTCAGGTGGTGCGGGACGTTGCCGACACTGTAAGTCGATAGCCGTGATTTGCGCATCGGCCGGATCCACAATGAGCCGTATGCATGACAGCGATCCGCCGCCCGGCCCGCCTGTCCCTTCGCAGCCACTGCGGATTGCGGACATTCCTCATATTGCCGAACACCTCGCAGAGCGGCTCGAGATGGCCGGCGGGGCCCGGCTGCACCGGCAGGCCAAGGCCGAGCCCCGCTGGCCGGTGTCCTTGTCGGTGATCGCCGCGATCACACTGCAGCTGGTGGTCGTCGGCAAGCTCGCCCTGCACCCCAGGTTCGTGCTGCCCGTGCTGGAGGTCGCGCTGCTCGTCGGCCTGAACGTGGCCAATCCGCTGCGGATCGAGCGGGCGTCCCGGGCGATCAGGACGGCCAGCATCCTGTTGATCCTGCTGATCAGCGCGGCCAACGCGGCCTCGGCCGCGCTGCTGGTGAAGGCAATCGTGACCAGCCAGGTGCACGTCAGCGCGAACGAGGCGCCGGTCGCCCTGCTCGGCACCGGCGCGGCGATCTGGCTCACGAACGTGATCGTGTTCGCGCTCTGGTACTGGGAGTTCGACCGGGGCGGCCCGGTGCAGCGGCTGCATGGCAAGTCGCCCTACCCCGACCTGCTGTTCCCGCAGATGACCGTGCCGCGGCTGACCCGGCACGGCTGGGGACCGCGGTTCGTCGACTACCTGTACCTGTCGTTCACCAACGCGACCGCATTCAGCCCGACGGACGTGATGCCGCTGGCCAGGTGGGCGAAGCTGACGATGCTGGTCCAGTCCGCGGTCTCGCTGGCCCTCGGCGCCCTGGTCATCGCCCGTGCGGTGAACATCCTGCACTGACGTCCGCCCGGCTCGGCTCGGGCCCGGCCGCCCCGCGCCGCGTCCTAATTCGTCACCGATCCGGCGGGCCGTGCGGCGGTCTGGATCGTCTCCGGCCCGGCGCCTCGTGCCGCGTCCTGACTCTTCTCCGATCCGGCGCCTGGCGCCGCGGTCTGAATCACTGGGTAAAGCTACCTTGTTATAGCGATAACAACCCAACCCAACGATCCCGAGTGTGCTGGAATCTGGCTTGGCGCGGGCTGCCGCCGTCCGCCGCCGCCGCCGGCCGCCGGGCCGCCACCGTCCGCCACCCGCCAGCCGTCGCCCATCCGCCTCCGTCGGCCGCCTCCATCCGCCGGCTGCCTCCATCCGCGGCGCCGGCCCGCGTCTGTGGCCCGCGCTCGGAGTGGGTCTTCCAGTTGTTACCGATGAGTAGTAACTTATGTTACTCACTGGTAACCGCAACTGCCGGTGCTGACGGGAACCCTGGCCGGGAGGCGTCATGACGCACTTCAAGAGCAACCTGCGCGACATCGAGTTCAACCTGTTCGAGCTGTTCGGCCGCCAGGATCTGCTCGGAACCGTGCCGTTCGGCGACGTCGACGCGCAAACCGCGCGCGGCATGCTTGATGAGGTGAGCCGCCTGGCGGCCGGCCCGCTGGCCGAGTCGTTCGTGGCCGGCGACCGCACCCCGCCCGAGTTCGACCCCGCAGCCCGCTCGGTGCGCATGCCAGATTCGTTCCGCAAGTCGTTCCAGGCCTTTGTCGATGCCGAGTGGTTCAGGCTCGAGCTGCCGGCCGAACTCGGGGGCACGGTCGCGCCGCGTTCCCTCGTGTGGGCGATCGCCGAACTGGTGCTGGGGGCGAACCCGGCGATCTGGATGTATTCCAGCGGCGCCGCGTTCTCCCGGGTCCTGTACGAGCTGGGTACGCCCGAGCAGAAGCGGTTCGCCCAGCACGCGGTCGACCGCCGGTGGACCGCGACCATGGTGCTGACCGAGGCCGATGCCGGCTCCGACGTGGGCTCGGGCCGGACCAGGGCGATCCGGCAGCCGGACGGCACGTGGCACATCGAGGGGGTCAAGCGGTTCATCACCGGCGGCGAGCACGACATGTCCGAGAACATCTTCCACCTGGTGCTGGCTAGGCCCGTGGGCGCCGGGCCGGGCACCAAGGGCCTGTCCATGTTCCTCGTGCCGAAGTTCCTGGTCAGCGAGGATGGCTCGCCGGGCGAGCGCAACGGCGTCTACGCGACCAATGTCGAGCACAAGATGGGGCTCAAGGTCTCCACGACCTGTGAGCTGACTTTCGGGGCGGAACATCCCGCGGTCGGCACTCTGGTTGGCGGTGTGCACGACGGCATCCGGCAGATGTTCATGATTATTGAGCACGCGCGGATGCTGGTCGGGACCAAGGCGATCGCCACGCTGTCCACCGGTTACCTGAACGCGCTGGAATATGCCAAGACCCGGGTCCAGGGCGGCGAGCTGGCCACGATGAACGACAAGGCCGCGCCGCGGGTGACGATCATGCACCACCCTGACGTGCGCCGGAGCCTGATGCTGCAGAAGGCGTATGCCGAGGGGATGCGAGCGCTCGTGCTGTTCGCGGCCACGTTCCAGGACGCGGCCCAGGTAGCGCGTGCGGCCGGCGGCACCGACGCGGCTGCGGCGGCGATGAACGACCTGCTGCTCCCGCTCGTCAAGGGCCTGGGGTCGGAACGGGCCTACGAGCAGCTCGCGCAGTCGCTGCAGATCTTCGGCGGGTCCGGCTACCTGCAGGACTACCCGGTCGAGCAGTACATCAGGGATGCCAAGATCGACAGCCTGTACGAGGGCACCACGGCCATCCAGGGCATCGACCTGTACTTCCGCAAGATCGTCCGCAACCAGGGCGAGGCGCTGGCCTCGCTGCTCGGCAGCATCCGCCAGACCGCCGGGGCCGAGCAGGGTAATGGCCGCCTCAAGCGCGAGCGGGCCGCCCTCGCCCGCGGCTGCGACGACGTCGAGGCGATGGTGACGCTGATGCACGGCTACCTGGCCGGCCGCCTGGAGCAGCCCGCCGAGGTAAACCGGGTCGGTCTGAACACCACCAGGCTGCTGCTTTCCCTCGGCGACCTGGTCGTCGGCTGGCTCCTGGTCCGCCAGGCCGAGGTCGCCCAGGCGGCGCTCGACGCGGGCGCCGCGCGCGACGACGACACCGCGTTCTACCAGGGCAAGATCGCGGCCGCGCGGTTCTTCGCCGAGACGGTGCTGCCGCGCCTGGCCACGGAGCGGGAGATCATCGATACCACCTCGACCGATCTGATGGGCCTCCCGGAATCAGCGTTCTAGCCCGCCGCCCGCCCGCACACCCCGCCCCGCACCGGGCCCGCGCTCCCGTGGTCCGGAACCGCAACGTGGTGATTTTGCTGCTGCTAGAGCGACAGCGACTTCACCGCGCTGCTGTTGAGAACTGGACGGAGCGGCGCTCGGCGACGATCGGGTTGAGGGTGTGCTCGATGATGTCGCGGTGCGCGGGGTGGTCCCGGTACGCCACGTAAGAGTCCCGGCTGTCGAAGTCGGCGACGATGCCGAAGTCCGCCGTCCCGGCGCTGATCCCGGCGTCCGGCCCGAACGAGTACGCGACCAGGCCGGTCATCAGCGGCGGCAAGGTCGCGAGCCCGGTGCTGACGGCTTCGATCTGCTCGGGCGTCGCGTCCGCCGTCCAGGTGATCACCACGACGTGCCTGATCATTCCGCTCCGATCTGTTCGTCCGAAGCGCGGCCAGGCGGCCAGGCTCGGGTAACGGCGCGAGGGACGGCGGACGAGGGACGGCGGACGAGGGCCGCCCGCC
The DNA here is from genome assembly GCA_051004215.1 of Streptosporangiaceae bacterium. Taxonomy (GTDB): domain Bacteria; phylum Actinomycetota; class Actinomycetes; order Streptosporangiales; family Streptosporangiaceae; genus Chersky-822. The sequence continues at coordinate 10,598 of JBPCKO010000267.1, forward strand.
GGACCGCGCTGCGGACCCGGTCAGGACCAGGCGAGCATCCGCAGCGGGTCGGTCAGCATGGCGCCGACCTCGCGCAGTACGGCCGAGCCGGTGTCGCCGTCGACGATCCGGTGGTCGAACGACAGTGCCAGCGTGCACACCTGCCGGACCGCGAGCTGGCCGCCGACCACCCACGGTGCATCCTTGACCTGGCCGAAGGCCAGGATCGCGGCCTCGCCCGGGCTGATGATCGGCGTGCCCGTGTCCACGCCGAACACTCCCACGTTGGTGATCGTGATCGTGCCGCCGCTCAGGTCGGCCGGAGTCGACCGGCCCGCCCTGGCCGTCTGGGCCAGGTCGGCGATCGCCCCGGCCAGGCCGGGCAGCGACAGGGCGTGGGCGTCCTTAACCGTGGGCACGATCAGCCCGCGGTCGGTGGCCGCGGCGATGCCCAGGTTCACGTAGTGCTTGACCACGATCTCCTGGGCGGCGTCGTCCCAGGACGAGTTGATCATCGGATGCCGCGCCGCCGCGACCAGCAGCGCCTTGGCGACGAGCGTGAGCGGGGAGACCCTGATCCCCTCGAACTCCGGCAGCGCCCTGAGCCGGGCGGCGGCGGCCATCGTCTCGGTGATATCGATCTGCAGGAACTCGGTCACGTGCGGGGCCGTGAACGCGCTGGCGGTCATCGCCGCGGCGGTGTGCTTGCGCACGCCGCGGATCGCGATCCGCTCCTCGCGGGGCAGTGACGCGAGGCGGCCGGCGGCCGGCGACGGCGCCCCGGCAGTCCCCCGGGCCTCGCCGGCGGTGGCTCCGGACGAGGGGGTTCCGGCGGCCGCGGCTCCGGAAACGGCCGCCGCGGCCTGGACGTCCTGCCTGGTGATCGAGCCGGCCGGCCCGCTCCCGGTGAGGCCGCCCAGGGCCACGCCGAGGTCCTTGGCCAGCTTGCGTACCGGCGGCTTGGCCAGTACGGCCGGGGCTGCCGCACGACCGGGTGCACCGTCAGCAGCAGGCGGAACGCCACGCCCTCCGGCTGTCCCAGGAACGGCCTGCGGCCCCGTCCTGGCCGGAACGTTGTCCGCCGCACTCGCGGCCGCGGCGGCTGCCGCCACGGCCACCCCGGCGGAAAGCCCGGCGCCCGGGCCGCTCGCCGGGAGGCCGCCAGCCACCGGGCCGCCGGCGGGTTCGGGGGCCAGGGCGGCTACGGAGCCGGTCGCGGGATCCGGTGCCGAACCTGTCCCCGGGGCGCCTGCCGAGCCGGGCGCGGAAATTGGTGCGGGGCCCGTCCCAGGGGCGCCCCCCGGGCGGGTCGCGGGAGCGGACGCCCGGGCGGGCTTGCGGATCCGGCGCTTGGTCGCGCCGAGCTTGACGCCGTAGCCGACCAGGACCGCCTGACGTTCCTCTTTCTCCTTCGGCGCAGGGCTGCCGTGCAGGCCGGGCTCGACCGCGCCTTCGGCGGGCGGGTCCGAGATGTCAGCCGTCGGAGCCGGCGCCCCGGTCGGGGCGGCCTGGGCCGCGGCCTGCTCGGGTCCCGGGGAACCATTGGCGCCGCCGCCGGAGCCGCCGGCACTCGTACCCGGCCCGGCCGTACCCGCCCCGGCCGCATCCGCGCCGACCTGGACCGACAGGATCGGGGTGCCGACGCCGGCCGTCGTCCCCTCGGGCACGAGCAGGTCCTTGACCACGCCTTCGAACGGGCTTGGCAGCTCTACGAGCGACTTGGCCGTCTCGATCTCGACGATGATCTGGTTGATGGTGACCTGATCGCCCGGCTGGACGAGCCAGCGGACGATGTCCGCTTCGGTCAGGCCCTCGCCGACGTCAGGCAGCTTGAACTGCTTCAGCTCAGACATGGACGGCCTCTCAGTACGTGAACGCGCGGTCGACGGCATCGAGCACCCGGTCCAGGTCGGGCAGGTAGTACTCTTCGATCCGCGACGGCGGGTACGGGATCGAGTAGCTGCCTACCCGGAGCACAGGAGCCTCGAGGGAGTAGAAGCACTCCTGCGAGACCCGGGCCGCGATCTCGGCGCCGAGGCCGGCCGTCACCGGAGCCTCGTGCACGACCACGCAGCGGCCGGTCTTGCGCACCGAGGCGTAGATCGTCTCGGTGTCCAGCGGTGACAGCGACCGCAGGTCGATAACCTCGAGCGACCGGCCTTCCTCGGCCGCCGCGGCGGCGGCCTCGACCCCGGTGCGGACCATCGGGCCGTAGCAGAGCACGGTCGCGCCGGTGCCCTCGACGAGGGTCCTGGCCTGGTTGATCGGCAGCGCCGCGGCCACGCCGCCGGCCAGGTCGACCTCGGTCTTGTCCCAGTACCGTCGCTTGGGCTCGAAGAAGATCACCGGGTCGTCGCTGCTGATTGACTGCTGGATCATCGCGTAGGCGTCGGCCGGGTCGCCGCAGGCGACCACGCGCAGCCCGGCCGCGTGCCCGAACAGCACTTCGGGCGACTCGCTGTGGTGCTCGCCCGCTCCGATGCCGCCGCCGCACGGGATCCGGACCACGACCGGCAGCTTGACGTGACCGCCCGACCGGGCCGCCATCTTGGCCAGCTGGGACACGATCTGGTCGAAGGCCGGGTACACGAATCCGTCGAACTGGATCTCGCACACCGGCCGGTAACCGCGCAGGGCCAGGCCGATCGCGGTGCCGATGATGCCGGACTCGGCCAGGGGGGTGTCGATCACCCGGTCCTCGCCGAAGTCCTTCTGCAGGCCGTCGGTGACGCGGAACACGCCGCCGAGCTTGCCGACGTCCTCGCCCATGATGAGGACCTTGGGGTCGTTCTCCATGGCCTTGCGCAGGCCCTCGTTGATCGCCCTGGACAGGGTGAGCTTGGCCGGTCCCTGGGTCGTCATCGCGCGACCTCCTCGCCGGCGAAGGAGCTGAGGTACTCGGCGAGCTGCGCCCGCTCGGAGTCGAGCAGCGCGTTCGGCTCGGCATACACGTGGTCGAACATCGCCATGGGTTCGGGATCGGCCATTTCCAGGCAGGCCCTCCTGATCCGCGTGCCGACCTGGTCGGCCTCGGCGGCAACCTCGGCGAAGAAGTCCTCCTGGGCCAGGCCGGACCTGATCAGGTACTGCTTGACCCGCTCGATCGGATCCTTGAGCTTCCACGATTCCAGCTCGGCCGAAAGCCGGTACCTGGTCGGGTCGTCGGTGGTGGTGTGCGCGCCCATCCGGTAGGTGAACGCCTCGATCAGCGTCGGGCCCTGCCCTTCGCGGGCGGCCTGCATGGCCCGCCTGGTCACGGCCAGGCAGGCGAACACGTCGTTGCCGTCGACCCGCACGCCGGGGAAGCCGAATCCCCTGGCCCGCTGGTACAGCGGGATCCTCGTCTGCCGGTCCAGCGGCTCGGGGAGGGCCCACTGTTGGTTCTGGCAAAAGAACACGACCGGGGCGTTGGTCACCGAGGCCCAGATGAAGGCCTCATTCACGTCGCCCTGGCTGGTCGCGCCGTCGCCGAAGTACACGATCGCGGCCTCGCCGTCCTCACCGACCGCCCCGTCGCGCTGGATGCCCATGGCGTAGCCGGTCGCGTGCAGCGTCTGCGCGCCGATCACGATCGTGTAGAGGTGGAAGTTGTGTTCCTTCGGGTCCCAGCCGCCGTGGCTGACCCCGCGGAACAGCTCGAGGAGCTTGGCCGGGTCCAGGCCGCGGCACCAGGCGACGCCGTGCTCGCGGTAGGTAGGGAAGGCCATGTCCCGCGGCCCGAGCGCGCGGCCCGAGCCGACCTGGGCGGCCTCCTGGCCCAGCAGGGAAGCCCAGATGCCCAGCTCGCCCTGGCGCTGCAGCGCGATCGCCTCGAAGTCGATCCTGCGCACCAGGACCAGGTCCCGGTACAGCGACTTGATCTCGTCGGTGGTCAGCTCGAGCGGGTAGTCCGGGTGCTCGGCTCGCTCACCCTCCGGCGTCAGGAGCTGAATGAGCTCCGGAACCCTGGGCGACTCGTCGTCGTCGCCAGGTCGGGAACGGGAGGCAGCTTGCCCGGCAGCTTTGACGGCCACGTGCCACTCCTTGCATGGTCAGGCCGCCCGCCGGCTCGCCGGCGGGCGGTCGTCGGTCGTTCTGTTCCGCTGTGACAGTACTCGGCCTTCCTGCGCACCGGTCAAGTGCGCCTCTGCCGTACTCTGCGTGCTGTGGCCAAGATAGTTGTCGACGTCATGCTCAAGCCCGAGATTCACGACCCGCAGGGCGAGGCCATCGCCGGTGCCTGTCACCGGCTCGGGTTTACCGAGGTGGTCTCGGTCCGGCAGGGCAAGCGCTTCGAGGTTGAGATCGCCGGCCAGGCGTCCGCGGAAGGCGCGGACGGGACCGTGAATCGCATGGCCGAACTGGCCGCCGAATTGCTGGCAAATCCGATCATTGAGGAATTCGCAATCCACGATGCGTGAGTGACCGGGCGACCGCCCGCTCGATACCTGCTCACCGTCCCTGCCGTGGTCACACATGAACCTCCTGCCCGCGCTGCCTGGCTGGATCATTCCCCCGGAGCGGGGTGCGGATTGCATCCGGCCGCCCGGTCGTTATCCCGGCGGCGGCATCACTTCCGTAAATTTACTGTTGACCTGGCGGAACGCTACTGTTCGTCCGAAGATCGCCCGAGTTTATGATTACCGGCCCCCGGCTGTGGAAACTCTCACAATGTGATGAGAACGCTGGGGTGAGCGAACAAGACGAAGAACTGAGGGAGCGAATGCGATCTCGGATGCTGCACTCGCAAGAGCCGGCCAGGGACGTCCGGTTCTGCCTGGTATTCCCCCGCGAGTCACTCAGCATCCCGGTCATGCGCAGGGTGCTCGGAGACACGCTCGGCCGCCTCGGCCTGGGCGAGGAATGCATCTCCGACCTGCTGCTCGCGGTGACCGAGGCGTGCACCAACGTGCTGCGGCACGCGGGGCCAGGACATCGTTACGACGTCATCGCCCAGGTCGGGCAGACCAGGGTAGTGCTGGAGGTCGTGGACAGCGGCCGCGGGTTCGATCCGCGCCGGATCAGGGCGCCGCGGCGCCGGGAGTTCAGGCAGCTACGGCGGCCGCCCCGGCAGCCTGGGTCACTGCTCGGCCGCCGGAGCCGGGGACCGGACACCGCCCAGCTGGCCGAGTCTGGCCGCGGCATGGCGATCATGCGGGCCTGCGTCGACGACGTGAGCCTGCGCACCGGCCCGGGCCGGGGCACGGTCGTCCAGCTGCGCAAGCGCTGTGAGTGGCGGCCCGACGCGCCGATGGCCGATCTGGGCGGCTGGGCCCTGCGGGACGCCGGCTAGCACTGCGGGACGCCGGCTAGCACTGCGGGACGCCGGCGTGCACCGCGGGACGCCGGCCAGCCGAGCCGGGCCGACCCGGTAACCTGCCTGCATGCTCGGGCGCAGCCAGGAAGGCCGGTCGTGACGGCACGGGTCGGGGTCGTCGTCTTTCCCGGGTCGCTGGATGATGCCGACGCGTGCCGCGCGGTCACGCGAGCCGGCGGGACGCCGGTGCCGCTCTGGCACGGCGACCGCGATCTGCGCGGCGTCGACGCGGTGATCCTGCCCGGCGGTTTCTCCTACGGTGACTACCTGCGCTGCGGGGCGATTGCCAGGTTCGCCCCGGTGATGGCCGAGGTCGTGCCCGCGGCCAGGGCCGGGCTGCCCGTCCTGGGTATCTGCAACGGCTTCCAGATCCTGTGCGAGGCGCACCTGCTGCCCGGCGCGCTGACTCAGAACATCGGACGGCACTTCGTCAACCGCGACGTCCGGCTGGCCATCGGGACCAGCCGCACGGCCTGGACGAGCGGTTACGCGCCCGGCCAGGTCATCACCGTGGTGCTGAAGAGCGGCGTCGGGGCCTACGCCGCCGACGCGGCGACGCTGGAAGGCCTGCGGGCCGGCGATCTGGTCGTCGCCCGGTACGCCGACGGCAGCCCTAACGGCTCGGCCGGCGACATCGCCGGGATCGCCAGCCCCGAGGGCAACGTGGTCGGCCTGATGCCGCACCCGGAGCACGCGATCGACGCGCTGACCGGGCCGGGGACGGACGGCCTCGGGTTCTTCAGCTCGATCGTGACGCCGGCGCCGGCCCGATGACCGGCCACGGTCCGATGGCCGAGAACAGCCCGATGCCGCGGCACCGCGAGCCAGGGCCGGACACGGTCGCCGCCGCGGCCGCGACGCCGGAGCGTGAACAGCCGTACGCCGCCCTCGGGCTGACCGGCCCCGAATACGCGAGCATCGCCGCGCAACTTGGCCGCCGGCCGACCGATGCCGAGCTGGCGATCTACTCGGTGATGTGGAGCGAGCACTGCTCCTACAAGTCGTCCCGGGTGCACCTGCGGCAGTTCGGGGAGAAGGCGCCGCCGAGCGCTGCCCTGCTGGCCGGCATCGGGCAGAACGCGGGCGTCGTCGACGTCGGCGAGGGCTACGCGGTCACTTTCAAGATCGAGTCGCACAACCACCCTTCCTACGTCGAGCCGTTCCAGGGCGCCGCTACCGGCGTCGGCGGGATCGTGCGGGACATCCTGGCCATGGGGGCCAGGCCGGTCGCCGTGATGGACGCGCTGCGGTTCGGCCCGGCCGGCGCGGACGACACCAGGCGGGTGCTGCCGGGGGTCGTCGGCGGGATCTCTTTCTACGGAAACTGCCTGGGGCTGCCCAACATCGGCGGTGAGCTGGCGTTCGACCCCTGCTACGCGGGGAATCCGCTGGTCAACGCGCTCTGCCTGGGCGTGATGCGGCACAGCGACCTCAAGCTCGCGGCGGCCAGCGGGCCAGGCAACAAGGTGATCCTGTTCGGCTCGCCGACCGGGCCAGACGGCATCGGCGGCGCGTCGGTGCTGGCCAGTGCCTCGTTCGGGGCGGCCGAGGGCGAGCGGGCGAAGCGGCCGAACGTGCAGGTCGGCGACCCGTTCATGGAGAAGCTGCTGATCGAGTGCTGCCTGGAGTTGTACGCGGCCGGGGTCGTCGTCGCAATCGGTGATCTCGGCGCGGCCGGGATCGCCTGCGCGACCACCGAGCTGGCTGCGGCCGGCGGCGTGGGCATGGCGGTCGACCTGGACACGGTGCCGCTGCGCGACCACGGGCTGACGCCGCCCGAGATCTTGATGAGCGAGTCCCAGGAACGGATGATGGCCGTCACCACGCCGGCCGACCTGGACGCCTTCCTCAGGATCTGCGCCCGCTGGGACGTCCCGGCGACGGTGATCGGCGAGGTCACCGGGGGCCGCCAGCTGGTGATGACCTGGCGCGGTGAACCGGTCGTGGACATCCCGCCAGACAGCGCGGCACAGGGGCCGCTCTACCGGCGGCCGCTGCGCCGCCCGGACAGCCAGGACAAGCTGGTCGCCGATGATCCAGGCCGGCTGCCCCGGCCCGGCACCAGCGAGGAGCTCAGGGCCGACCTGCTCGCGCTGGTCCGCTCGCCGGCCGGGGCGGACAAGAGCTGGGTCACCGAGCAGTACGACCGGGACGTGCGCGGCAACACCGTGCTCGCCGCGCCGCACGACGCCGGCGTGCTGCGGATCGACGAGGAGACTTTCCTCGGCGTCGCGATCGCCACCGACGGCAACGGCCGGTACTGCCTGCTCGATCCGTACGCGGGCACCCAGCTCGCGCTGGCCGAGGCGTACCGGAACGTCGCCGCGGCGGGCGCCAGGCCGCTGGCCGTGACCAACTGCCTGAACTTCGGCTCGCCGGAGGATCCCGCGGTGATGTGGCAGTTCGAGCAGGCCGTCAGCGGCCTTGCCGACGGCTGCCAGGAGCTGGGGATCCCGGTCACCGGCGGCAACGTCAGCTTTTACAACCAGACCGGCACCGAGGCCATCCAGCCCACCCCGGTCGTCGGCGTGCTCGGTGTCCTGGCCGATGTCCGGCACCGGCTGCCCGGCGGGTTCGGCCCGCCCGGCCTGCCGGTCGTGCTCCTCGGCACGACCGGGACCGAGCTGGGCGGATCACTGTGGGTGCATGTCATCGCAACCCACCTCGGCGGCTGCCCGCCGGCCGTGGATCGCGGCGCCGAGCAGAGCCTCGGCGACGTGCTGGCGGCCGGCGCGGAGCAGGAGCTGCTGGCCGCCGCGCACGACCTGTCCGACGGCGGGCTCGCGCTCGCGCTGGCCGAGTGCTGCCTGACCGGCGGGGGCCGGGCCGCCCCGCCGGCCTGGCACCCCGGCACCGGCTGCGTGATCGAGCTGCCCGAGGCCGCCGTCGCGGACCCCGGCGCGTTCCTGTTCAGCGAGTCGTCAGCTCGGGCGGTCGTCGTCGTCAGGCCCGGTGCGCAGGCCGCCTTCGCGGCGCTGTGCGCCGAGCACGGCGTCCCGGCCACGACCATCGGCGTGACCGGCGGCGACGCGCTGGAGCTGGCCGGCCTGGCCAGGATCGGCCTGGACGAGCTGGACGCGGCCTACCGGCCGACGCTGCCTGCCCTGTTCGGCTGAGCAGGCCGTTCTGCCCCGCGGGCGGGCGGCCTGGACCGCCGGCAGTCGTCTGGTCAGGCGTTCCACCAGAAGGCGATCTGCTGCACCTTGGGGATAGGGCTTCCGCATACCTGCAGCGTCGCCGGCCCCGGATGGCCGTCCGGCGCGGTGAGGCAGCGGTCGGCCTGCCGGTTGGCGTACTGCGCGAACGTCTGCCCGAGCGCGGCCTGGGTGTCCCGCGGCTGCCAGCGCTGGCTGAGCCCGAGATTGCAGTGGGCCAGGCGCAGCCGGCCAGGGGATCCGGCGGCGGCCGGCACCGCGGTCAGGCACTGGCCGGTGGAGGAGTAGACGAAGATGTCGCTGCCGCCCGCCATCTGATCGACCGTCCAGACCGGGACGCCGGCCCTGATCTCCGCGTGCGGGATCGCGACGAACACCGGCCCGGATCGGGATGGCTCCAGCGACAGCGGGTGGTCGTCGCGGTCGGTGATGAACTGGTCACCGTCGTGGACCGGCCCGAAGTCGATGAGGCCGGCCGCCTGCGCCTGCACCACCCTCGAGGACACCACGGGATGGTGGTGCCCAGCCCGAGTACCCCGGTGGGCCGGCGACTGATGCGCCGTCACCAGGTACGCGACCAGGCCGCCGATCGCGAGTACTGCCACCACGGCGACGCCAGCCAGCCGCGGGATCCACGATCCCCTGGCCCGGCGCGGCCGCGCTCTGTGCGGACCGGGCATAGCCTGCGATTATCGCGCAGCCGGCCGGACCGCGCCCACCCGACCAGGCAACCCGCGGGGTTCGGGCACCGCGCTCGCTGCACTACCGTCGCAGTTCATGCCACCTCGCCGTCCTGACCCAGGCAAGCTGCTCACCGCCCTGACGGCCCAGCTCGCCGCGCTTGGCGAGCCTGCCGCGTGGACCGGTCCCGTGGAGGCCGGGGCCCTTGGCGCCGCCTGTCTGCGGGCGGTACTGGCCACCGGGCAGGCCGGGCAGGAACCGCTGCGGGACGCGCTGCGCGCCGCCGTCGCCTACACGCTCGGCCTGCTGGAGGCGAAGGCGCCGGGCCGGGCGGTGGAGGTGCGCGTACCCCCGTTCGCGGCTGTGCAGTGCATCGCCGGCCAGCGGCATACCAGAGGCACCCCGCCGAACGTGATCGAGACCGACCCGCAGACCTGGCTCGCCCTGGCGACCGGGCGCACGCCGTGGGCGCAGGCCGTCGCGGACGGTTCGGTCCGCGCGAGCGGCCAGCGCGCCGACCTGTCGGCCTACCTCCCGCTGGCCTGAGGTCGCCCTCCGCGGGGTCTCCGGCTCCCGCCGGCCTGCGCGGCCGCTGGCTCCCGCAGTCTCTGGCTGCCGGCGGCCTCTTGCACCCGGCGGCCTCTGGCTCCTGGCCGGCCTCTGGTTCCTGGCCGGCGCCCTCCCGCTCCCGCCTCGCAGCTGGCTCTATCGCCCGCCCGGGCCCGATCCAGCAGCCCGGAGGCGGGATCTGAATGTATGGGTAGGGCTGTTATCGCCAGAGCAAGGTAACTCTTACCCACAGAATCAGATACGGCCGAAAGCCGTTCGCTGGGACCCGCCCGAGCGAGGCGCACTGCAGCCGGCTGGGCGAGGCGCACCGCATCCGGCCGAGCGAGGAGCGCCGCATCCGGCCGCGCGTGTACTCCAAGACGTTCGCCAGAGCCGGCCTCGGCCTGGTGTCCGCCGGCTCGCCGGGACCGGTGAGCCGGCGACCTCACTAGACTTGCATGGTGATCAAGCCCGACGGACGGCTGACCCACGACCTCGTGCCCGAGGACCGTCCGCCGAAGGACGCTTGCGGTGTCTTCGGCGTCTGGACCCATGGCGAGGACGTCGCGAAGCTCGCGTATTTCGGACTGTACGCACTCCAGCACCGCGGCCAGGAGTCCGCCGGCATCGCGGTCAGCGACGGCGCCAGGATCGTGGTCTTCAAGGACATGGGCCTGGTGGCCCAGGTCTTCAACGAGTCGGTGCTGAACACCCTGCGCGGCCACATCGCGGTCGGGCATTGCCGGTACTCCACTACCGGCGCCTCGGTCTGGGAGAACGCCCAGCCGACGTTCCGCGCCACCCCGGCGGCCAGCCTGGCGCTCGGTCACAACGGCAACCTCATCAACACCAGGGAACTGGCCGCAATGTCGGCCGGGAGCCCGGGCGAGCTCGCCGCCACCTCCGACACCGACGTGCTGACCGCACTGTTCGCCTCGGGAGTGGCCGGAATGGCGGAGCGGGCGGACGGATCGCCGTCCAGCATCGAGGACAACGCGCTGGCCGTGCTGCCGTATGTGCAAGGAGCGTTCTCGCTCGTCTTCATGGATTCCGGCACCCTGTACGCGGCCCGTGATCCCGAGGGGTTCCGCCCGCTGGTGCTCGGGCGGCTGCCGCGGGGCTGGGTCGTCGCCAGCGAGACGGCGGCGCTGGACATCGTGGGGGCGACGATGGTCAGGGAGATCGAGCCCGGCGAGCTGATCGCCATCGACGAGCGCGGGGTCAGGACGCACCGGTTCGCGGCCGCCCGGCCGCGTGGCTGCCTGTTCGAGTTCGTCTACCTGGCCCGGCCGGACACCACGATCAGCGGCCGCAGCGTGCAGGCCTCGCGGGTCGAGGTAGGCAGGCGGCTGGCCGCCGAGCACCCGGTCGAGGCCGACATCGTGATCCCGGTACCCGAATCGGGCACGCCGGCCGCGATCGGGTACGCGCAGGGCAGCGGCATCCCGTACGCCCAGGGCCTGGTGAAGAACAGCTACGTGGGCCGGACCTTCATCCAGCCCAGCCAGACCATCCGCCAGCGCGGGATCAGGCTCAAGCTGAACCCGCTGCGGGACGTGATCGCGGGCCAGCGGGTGATCGCGGTGGACGACTCCATCGTGCGCGGCAACACTCAGCGGGCCATCGTCAGCATGCTCCGCGAGGCGGGGGCGGCCGAGGTGCACATCAGGATCTCCAGCCCGCCGGTCGCCTGGCCGTGTTTCTTCGGCATCGACTTCGCCAGCCGGGCCGAACTGATCGCCGGCAGCCTGGAGGCGGAGGAGATCCGTGCCTCGATTGGCGCGGACTCGCTCGGGTTCGTCTCGCTGGAGGGGCTGACCCAGGCGACGACGCTGCCCGCCAGCGCGCTGTGCCGGGCCTGCTTCGACGGGAACTACCCGGTCCCGGTCACCGAGTCCGAGCAGGGCAAGCACCTGCTCGAGACCGGCCCGGCCGGGGGCGGGCCGAGATGAGCGCGGGGGGCGCCGGCCAGGATCCGGGGTCCCGCCTAGGCAGCGTCAGCTACGCCGGCTCCGGGGTCGACATAGAGGCGGGCGACCGCGCGGTGGCGCTGATGCGCGCGGCGGTGAGCAGGACGGCCGGGGCTGAGGTGGTCGGCGGCATCGGCGGGTTCGCCGGCCTGTTCGACGCGTCCCGGCTGGCCGGCATGCGGCGGCCGCTGCTCGCGAGCGCGACCGATGGCGTCGGCACCAAGGTGGTGATCGCCCGCCGGACCGGCAGCTACGGCACGATCGGGATCGACCTGGTCGCCATGATCGTGGACGACCTGGTCGTTTGCGGGGCTGAACCGCTGTTCATGACCGACTACATCGTCTGCGGGAAGGTCGTGCCTGAGCGGGTCGCCGAGATCGTCAGCGGCATCGCCGAAGGCTGCGTGCAGGCCGGCTGCGCGCTGATAGGCGGCGAGACCGCGGAGCACCCCGGTCACTTCGGGCCGGACGAGTTCGATCTGGCCGGCGCGGCGACCGGCGTGGTCGAGGCGGACCGGCTGCTAGGGCCGAGCCTGGTCAGGCCGGGTGACGTGGTCCTCGCCATGGCGTCTTCCGGTCTGCACTCCAACGGCTACTCCCTGGTCAGGCAGATTCTGGACGACGCCAGCCTGACGCTGGAGGCCGAGCCGGCCGAGCTGTCCAGACCGCTCGGGGCCGAGCTGGCCGAGCCGACGCGGATCTACGCCAGGGACTGCCTGGAGCTGGCCGCGGCTTGCGAGGTTCGCGCCTTCGCCCACATCACCGGAGGCGGTCTGGCGGGGAACCTGGAGCGGGTACTGCCGCCAGACGCCGACGCGGTGCTCGACCGGTCGACTTGGGCCCCCCCGCCGGTGTTCGGATTGCTGGCCGGGCACGGCAAGGTGGACAGGGCCGAGATGGAGCGCGTGTTCAACATGGGGGTGGGAATGACCGCGGTCATCGCCCCGCAGGACGTGCCCGCGGCGCTCGGCCTGCTGGCCGGGCGCGGCGTACCCGCCTGGACCCTCGGGACGATCGAACCCGGCTCCGGCCGGGCCATGCTCGCCGGCCACCATCGCGGCTAGCCGGAACATCAGAGCGATGCGCGCCGGTCAGGCGTCGTCTTCTTCGTCGTCCTCGTCGCTGTCATCGTCGGCGTCGTCGTCAGCGAAGGTGTAGCGATCGCCGTAGTCCGCGTACGCGTCCCGGCCGTCGGTGTCCCGCTGATCAGTGCCGACGCCCAGCTCTGCCCTCAGCCGGTCAAGGTCCGTGCCGCCACCGCTGTACTTCAGCTGGCGTGCAACCTTCACCTGCTTGGCCTTGGCTCGGCCGCGCCCCATTGGCTCGACCCCCTCGAAACTACGGGACGCATGGGTCCCTGATCACCGCGCTGATGCCTGCTCAGTCACTCGTCCGGTATACCGGATTTAGTGCATGTCTAACCGCCCGCTCGGTCCCCGGCTCATGAAGCCGAGCGTGGCTAGTGCCTTCGTACATAGACAACCGTACCTGTTTTGGGCGGCTGCCGCTCCCGGCAGCCCGGCCCTGAGCCGGCCTGGCGCCATGGTCATCCGCCAAGCCAGATACCGCGGAGCCGTCCTACCTCGGCCATCCTGCGTTCGGCGAGCCGATCCGCGGCAACGGCGGGCGGTACGCCTTCCTGGCCGGCCAGGGCCAGTATCCGCTGAGTGGTGGCGAAGATCTGGGTCGCCTTGGCCCTGGCCCGCTCGAAGTTGAAGCCCTCGAGCTCGTCCGCGACCTGGATAACGCCGCCGGCGTTGACCACATAATCCGGCGCGTACACGATCCCGCGGTCGGTGAGCAGCTTGTCGACGCCGGGGCGGGCGAGCTGGTTGTTGGCGCCGCCGCAGATGACCCGGGCCCGCAGTGCCTCGACCGTGGCCTCGTCGACCGCGCCGCCCAGCGCGCATGGCGCGTAGACGTCGATGTCGCCGCTGACCAGCTCGGCCCGGGTAGCCGCGACCGTGATCTGGGGGCAGGAATCCTTGACCCGCTCGATGGCGTGCGCGCTCACGTCATAGACGACGACCCGGGCGCCGTCGGCGGCCAGGTGTCCGGCTAGGTGACCGCCTACCTTGCCGACGCCCTCGACCGCGACGGTCCGGCCGGCCAGGGAGGGCGTGCCCCAGACGTGCTCGGCGGCGGCACGCATGCCCTGGAACACGCCGAGCGCGGTGAGTACCGACGAGTCGCCGGCACCGCCGTGCGGTTCGGTCCGGCCGGTGACGTGGCGGCATTCCCGGGCCACCACGTCCATGTCCTCGCTGTAGGTGCCGATGTCGCAGGCCGTAATGTAACGGCCGCTGAGCGACTCGACGAACCTGCCGTAAGCGCGCAGCAGCGCCTCGGACTTCATGACCTGCGGATCCCCGATGATCACAGCCTTGCCGCCGCCGTGATCGAGGCCGGCGAGGGCGTTCTTGTAGGCCATGGCCCTGGACAAGTTCAGAACATCGGAGATCGCGGCCTCGTCGTCGCGGTAGGGGTAGAACCGGGTGCCGCCGAGTGCCGGGCCGAGGGCGGTGGAGTAAATAGCGATGATCGCCCGCAGGCCGCTCGGTCCGTCATGGCAGAACACCACTTGCTCGTGACTCGCCTGGCTGAGTGCGCGGCCGTCGGCGTGGGCGTCGGAGGAGCCTGCTGGGCCGGCGGATCCGGACGGTTCTACGGCTGAAGCCACGCGTGCTCCCGGCTCTGCTCAGTCCCCGGTCCTCGTTGACCAGGGATCCCACCACAGGGTATGCGCACACCCCGCGGATGGAGTATTGATGTCGCCCAATGTATGAAGCTGGCCGTGCGGGGCAAATACCTCGTGATAGAGCATGCCGTAGAACTGCGGAGGATTATCCCGGCACTGCCGAAAGTTGTAGCAGGCAGCGGGTCTTGTCCGTAGTGGGGGGACACGTGACGGCAGGCGGGCCGGCCGCCCGACGAGTTGTCGACGTCACAGTGCGTACCTCCCGGAGTATGTAGGAGGTGAGCGCGTTCAACAACACAAATCGGGTGCCAGGCTGCGCGAACTTCATGGCCTTGTCGCGCGGAAAATCAGCATGAGTGAGGGGCGTCGCCACTAAGGACTACGGAGGGTAGTCGGCAGGAGGCGGACATGACTTTTCCGAATCCGCCCGTTGCGACGGTGCGTGTCTGTAGGATCACGCAACGTGACTCAGATCAACGGGGGCAACGGGGACACGTTCAAAACTTCTGCTCCTGGTGGTCGCTTTGTCACCGCTGGTGATGGCAATATGGTAACAGTAGACCATATGGGACATCCGACGCAGGCCCTGAAAGGGGCACGAAAACATCAGACGCAGGATCGAACAAAATGGTCCAGGAGGAGAGGCCGTCACAATGTCTGCACGAACCCCAGAGGCCGAGCCGCTGTTGACACCGGCTGAGGTCGCAACCATGTTCCGGGTTGACCCGAAAACGGTGACACGCTGGGCCAAGGCCGGAAAGCTCACATCCATCCGGACGCTGGGCGGCCACCGTCGCTACCGTGAGACGGAGGTTCGTGCCCTGCTCGCGGGCATCCCGCAGCAGCGCTCGGAATAACGGGCGCAAGCCCTGCGCCCGTGACTCGGGGGTGGGCGCGCGTCCGAGCACGCCTCGTGCGGCTCAGCGCAGAAATAGGGGGGTCGGTCCCGGCGGCGAACGCCGCGCAGGGCCGTCATGCGCAGAGCGATGGTGCTCTGGATGGTTCCTGGTGATCAAGCCGGGGCCGATCCGGCCTATGTAGCCGGCACGACTAGTACGGAAAACAACGGCCTGTCTCAGGCCCGAGGGGACTTCTCGCCAGGTGGCCCGTCGCGGCCCGAAGGCTCAGCATCGCGAATCGGCCGGAACGATCGGTATTTCATCGCGCATCGGCCGCCCGCGCGGTCGATCCCGGTGCGCGGCCGGCCGCTTCTGGGGGCCCTGCCTCACCCCATCTGTATCGCAACGCAGTCGTCCAGCAACTTTGGGTAATCGCCCCTGCTGGATGTGGCCGCGCCACCATACTTATCGCCATGCCGCCGCTCGGAGACCCGCAGCCGGCGTAGCAATGCCGTGCCCATCGCGAGTTCGATCGCGGCGTGAGGGCACGACGGGAGACTGGCGCAGCGAGCGACGTACCGGGGGTCCGCCGACCGGCGGGAGCGTGCCGTCGCAGAGGGAGGATTCGCCATGCGGGATCCGGAATTGGTTTTCAGAGCGCAGCTCGCGGCGTCGGCACTGGAGCGAGCCTGGCAGCGCTGGCGGGTGATGCACGGGCTGGTGGCCGATCCGATGCCGGCGATCTCCAGCTACGTGGGGTACTCGCTTGAGGAGCCGTGGGGTCAGCCCCGCGTGGTGTTCGGGTTGTCCGCTGAGGACGCCGAGCAACTGGCGGTCCTGCTCGAGCGGCATGACTGCATCGGCCCGGTGCACGCGGGGATCGCGGCCAGGTCGGCTGACCGCGAGATCGCCCAGGGGCGCGACCGGTCGGCAACGTCCGCCGGCCGGGAATCCCCGCCAGGCCAGGACGTGGCAGCCACGCCGCTGGCGGTGCCGCCGCAGGCCCCGCCGGCCGGGGCCAATGAGTCGGTCCCGGTCCGGTCCGGCGGAACAATCCGGCCGTCCGGGGCCGCCCCAGCAGGGCGCGCCGGCCGTCCGGGCAACGACCTCGATGGTCCTGTGTTCCGCCAGATGGCGGGGGGGGGGGAAAAAGGGGAAGAGGGAAAGGGGGAGAAGAGGAGCGAAGCACAAACAGACGACAGAGGCGGTGC
>JBPCKO010000268.1:0-8338 GCA_051004215.1 Streptosporangiaceae bacterium
CCCTCTCTCCGGCCTGTTCTGTGAGCGGCGCTCGCCGCCGGCTGCGACCGCGCCCAAGCCCACGGCCACGCCCAGGACCGTGCCGACGACAGCCCCGACGACGGCGCCCACGGCCACCCCGATGACAGCGCCGACGACGGCGCCCACGACCGTGCCGACGGCCGCGATCACGACCAGGGTCAGGGTCGTTTCGTGCTCGCGGTCACCGCGACCGCCAGGGAAGCCGAGGACCTGACCAGGGCCCTAGGTTCGCTGCTGCCCGACGCGCACGGGGCGGAGTACTTCCCGGCCTGGGAGACCCTCCCGCACGAGCGGCTGTCGCCACGTCCTGACACCTCGGGCCGTCGCCTGGCCGTGCTGCGCCGGCTGGTCAGCCCGGATCGCGGCGATCCGCGGTCGGGGCCCCTGCAGGTCGTTGCGACCCCGGTCCGCAGCGTTCTTCAGCCGCTGGTCGGCGGGCTCGGCCAGCTCGAGCCGGTCCGGCTCGACCAGGGCAAGGACGCCGAGCTCGACGACGTGGTGTTCCGGCTGGTCGAGATCGGTTACGCCCGGGTCGAGCTGGTCACGAACCGGGGCGAGATCGCCGTCCGCGGCGGCATCCTGGACGTGTTCCCGCCGACCGAGGAGCATCCGCTGCGGGTGGAGTTCTTCGGCAACGAAGTCGAGGAGATCAGGCCGTTCCGCGCGGCCGACCAGCGATCGCTCGGCGTGACGGTCGACTCGGTCTGGGCCCCGCCGTGCCGTGAGCTGCTGCTCACCCCGACGGTGCGGCACCGGGCCAGGCAGCTCGCCAGCGAGTACCCCGGCCTGGGCGAGGTCCTCGGCAAGATGGCCGACGGGATCACGGTCGAAGGAATGGAGGCGTTCGCGCCGCTGCTCGCGGACCGGATGGAGCTGCTGCTCGACGCGCTGCCGCCGGGTGCGATCATCGTCGCCTGCGACCCCGAGCGGATCAGGACCAGGGCGGCCGACCTGGTGCGGACCAGCCAGGAGTTCCTCGAGGCGTCGTGGGTGAACGCGGCCGCCGGGGCCGAGGTCCCGATCGACCTGGGCGGGGTGGCGTTCAGGCCGATCGCTGACGTCCGAACGGCGGCGGCCGACCTCGGCATCCGGTGGTGGACGATCACTCCGTTCGGTACCGGCGATCCGGCGGGTGAGGCCGGAACGTCAGACCTTCCTGCCTCAGGCGGAACGGCTCGCCCGGCCGGCTCATCGCGGACCGCGGCTGGCGCTCGCGGCGAACGGCCATGGAACGACGCGGGCCGGGCCGAGCCGCGGCCGGACTCAGCCGGACCGGCCGGGAGCTCGTGGAATGACGCCGGCCGCGCGGAACCGCGCGGGGCGGCCGGGACGGCCGGGGCGCCGGGGGCGTTCGAGATGGCCGGGTCGGCCTGGCGGGACGACGCGGAGTCCGGTCTGCGGGGCGCCGTTAACATCGCGGCCGACGACGCGGCCTGGACAGCCGGCCGCCCGGGGCACGAGGAGTTCCGGCTCCATGCCGGGCCTGCGACCGCTTATCACGGCGAGACCGCCCGGGTGATCGGCGACGTGCGCGAGTGGCTGGCCGGCGGCTGGCGGGTCGCGCTGGTCACCGAGGGGCACGGGCCCGCCCAGCGCCTGGCCGAGCTGCTGCGCGGGGAGAACCTCGGTGCCCGGGTGGGCGATCTGGACGCGCCGCCCGAGCCCGGCGTCGCCGTCGTGGCGACCGGGCAGCTGGACACGGGGTTCACCTGGCCAGGGCTCAAGCTCGCCGTGCTGTGCGAGGACGACATCGCCGGCCAGCGCACCGGCGGCCGTGACCGCAGCCGGATGCCGACCCGGCGGCGCGGCGGCATCGACCCGCTCCAGCTCACCCCGGGCGACTACGTGGTGCACAGCCAGCACGGGGTCGGCCGGTACCTGGAGATGACCAGCCGGACGATCCAGGGCGCGACCCGCGAATACCTGGTAATCGAGTACGCCCCGAGCAAGCGGGGCCAGCCGCCGGACCGGCTGTACCTGCCGACCGACCAGCTCGACGAGGTGACCGGGTACTCTGGCGGCGATGCGCCGAGCCTGCACCGGCTCGGCGGCGCCGACTGGGCCAAGACCAAGGGCCGCGCGCGCAAGGCCGTGCGGGAGATTGCCGCCCAGCTGATCCGGCTGTACTCGGCCCGGGTGGCTTCGCCCGGGCACGCGTTCGGGACCGATTCGCCGTGGCAGCGGGAGCTGGAGGACGCGTTTCCCTACGCCGAGACGCCTGACCAGCTTGCCGCGATTGACGAGATCAAGGCGGACATGGAGAAGTCGGTCCCGATGGACCGGCTGATCTGCGGCGACGTCGGCTACGGCAAGACCGAGCTGGCGGTCCGGGCCGCGTTCAAGGCCGTGCAGGACGGCAAGCAGGTCGCGGTCCTGGTGCCGACCACGCTGCTGGTGCAGCAGCACATCGCGACGTTCGGCGAGCGGTACGGCCCGTTCCCGGTCGTGCTGCGGGCGATGTCCAGGTTCCAGTCCGACGCTGAGGTCGCGGCCACCCAGGCCGGGCTGGCCGAAGGGACCGTCGACGTCGTGATCGGCACGCACCGGCTGCTGTCGCCCGAGACCAGGTTCAAGAACCTGGGACTGATCATCATCGACGAGGAGCAGCGCTTCGGGGTCGAGCACAAGGAATACCTGAAGGCAATGCGCACCCAGGTGGACGTGCTGTCCATGTCGGCGACCCCGATCCCGCGGACGCTGGAGATGGGCGTCGCCGGGATCAGGGAGATGTCGACCATCCTGACCCCGCCAGAAGACCGCCACCCGGTACTGACGTTCGTCGGGCCGTACGACGAGAAGCAGATCGCGGCGGCGATCCGGCGCGAGCTGCTCCGCGACGGGCAGACGTTCTTCGTGCACAACCGGGTCTCCTCGATCGGCAAGGTCGCGGCCAGGGTCTCCGAGCTGGTGCCGGAGGCGAGGGTCGCGGTCGCGCACGGCCAGATGAACGAGCACACGCTTGAGAAGATCATGATCGGCTTCTGGGACAAGGAGTTCGACGTGCTGGTCTGCACGACCATCGTCGAGTCCGGCCTGGACATCCCGAACGCGAACACGCTGATCGTGGACCGGGCGGACGCGTACGGCCTGTCGCAACTGCACCAGCTGCGCGGCCGGGTCGGCCGCAGCCGTGAGCGCGGGTACGCCTACTTCCTGTTCCCGCCGGAGAAGCCGCTGACCGAGACTGCGCACGAGCGGCTCGCGACCGTCGCTCAGCACACCGAGATGGGCGCGGGCATGTTCGTGGCCATGAAGGACCTGGAGATCCGCGGGGCCGGCAACCTGCTCGGCGGCGAGCAGTCCGGGCACATCGCCGGGGTCGGGTTCGACCTGTACGTCCGGATGATCGGCGAGGCGGTCAGCGAGATGAAGGGCGACGGCCCGGCCGAGCGGGCCGAGGTCCGGGTCGAGCTGCCGGTCGACGCTCACATCCCGCACGATTACGTGGCGGGCGAGCGGCTGCGGCTGGAGGCCTACACCGCCATCGCGGCGATCGGCTCCGACGCCGGCATCGCCTCGGTCCGCGAGGAGCTGACCGACCGGTTCGGGCCGCCGCCGCGGGCGGTAGTCAACCTGCTCGCAGTGGCCAGGCTCAGGGCGCGGGCCCGGGCGGCCGGGCTCACCGACATCACCCAGCAGGGCAACCACATCAGGTTCGCGCCGGTGGAGCTGCCCGAATCGCGCGAGGTGCGGGTGCAGCGGCTGTACCCGAGGACACTGATCAAGGCGGCGGTGCGTACGATGCTCGTACCGGTGCCCAAGGCCGGGACCGGGCCCGGCGCGCGCGGCGGCTCAGGCCGGACCGGCGCGGGCGCGATCACCGCGATCACCCCGATCGGCGCTCCCTCGATGCGCGACGGCGAGCTGCTGGCCTGGTGCGAGGAACTGATCGGCGAGATCTTCACCCCGGCCGCGGCGACGTCCGGTGCCGCGTCGCCGGGCGACGCGGCCGGCGGACCGTGAGCGGAGGGCTAGGCTGCTTGCCGTCCGGGTCGGCCGGGGCCGGCGAGGACGGCAGGACGTGATGGACGGCGAGGCGGCCGCGGTGCCGCACTGGTCGCCTGGTGTGGCGAAGGAGAGTCGGGTGCGGCGGATCAGCGGGCGGCGGACTGCCATCAGATGGACGGCTGCGGCGGCAGCCGTGACGGCCGGGGCGATGGCGGTCGCCGGATGCGGCACGCAGCTCGGAGCGGCGGCGCTGTACGACAACCAGCGGATTTCCAGCACCAGGCTGGCCGACGAGGTGGCCAACCTCAACTCGGCCTACCAGGCCGACAAGCACAAGGTGCAGATCAGCTATACCCCGGCCCAGATGCCGCAGCAGGTGCTGAGCTGGATGCTCAGGTTCGTGACCACCGACCGGGCCGCCCACCGGCTCGGGGTCACGGTCACGCCGGCCAGGGCGCAGTTCGAGCTGAACGCCGAACGGGCCAGGGCGGCCCAGTCCGGTGACTCCCTGACCGAGGCCGCCGTGCTCAACGGCCTGCCGCCTGACCTGGTGCACAACCTGGGCCGATGGATCGCCCTCCAGCTCCTGATGCAGGACAAGCTGGACCACGGGGTCACGCCGAAGTCGACTACGGCGCAGCAGGCGCTCGCGGTGAAGATCAACCTGCTGCAGTGCCATGCGGCCAAGAAGTTGAACATCACGGTGAACCCGCAGTTCGGCGCCTACGACTACCGCCAGCTCACCGTGGTCCCCGTGGCCAGCACGCTGGCTGTCGCGGGCGGAGTTCCAGGGGCCTCGGCCAGCCCGTCCCCGCCGGCGGCCTGCTGAGGGCTCCGCGCCCCGATCTGAATGACTGGGTGAAGTTACCTTGCTCTGGCGATAGCAACGTCACCCGCAGATACAGACCCGGGAGGTGGCGGTGAGCGCGGACGGTGAGCGGGAGCCGGGGGCGGGGAGCGAGGCGGGGACGGAGTTGCTGCGGCTCGCCGCGGTCATGGCCAGGCTCCGGGCGCAATGCCCGTGGGATGCCCGGCAGACCCATCGCTCGCTCGCGCCGTTCCTGCTCGAGGAGACCTACGAGGCGCTCGACGCGCTCGATCGCGGCGATCTTGCCGAGTTCCGTGGTGAACTCGGCGACGTGCTGCTGCAGGTGCTGTTCCACTCTCAGATCGCGTCCGAGCGCACCGACGGCACCGGCTTCACGATCGACGATGTGGCCGGCGGCATCGCCGACAAGCTGGTCCGCCGCCACCCGCACGTGTTCTCCGACGTCAGCGTGTCCGGCGCCGACGAGGTCAGGAAGAACTGGGACCAGATCAAGGCCGAGGAGCGGGCGGCGGCCGGGCGAGGGTCAGATTCCGTGCTGGACAGCGTGCCGATGGGCCAGCCGGCCCTGTCGCTGGCCGCGCAGCTGCAGCGCCGGGCCGAACGGGCCGGCGCCCCGGCCCAGGCGGCCGACCTGCCCGCCGGGACGAAGGCCGACGGCGGCGACCCGGTCAGCGCGATCGGCGCGGAGCTGTTCGCCCTGGCGGGCCGGGCCAGGGCGGCCGGGTTTGACCCGGAACTCGAGCTGCGCCGGGCCGCCCGGGTCTACCGGGACCGGGTCAGGGCGTGGGAGGCGGACCGCCGGGGCGGCGTGCCGACCTGAGGCCCCAGCCCTGCTCGGCTAGGCTGCTAGACGGACAAACAACCGCAGGGCCGGGGAGAATGCGTGCCGTCGATCGAAGCCATCCACGCCAGGCAGATTCTGGACTCCCGGGGCAACCCGACCGTCGAGGTTGAGGTCGTGCTGGATGACGGGACGCACAGCCGGGCCGCGGTCCCGAGCGGCGCGTCGACCGGGGCGTTCGAGGCGGTCGAGCGCCGCGATGGCGGACCCGAGTACGGCGGCAAGGGCGTCGAGCAGGCCGTGACCGCGGTCATCGACGAGATCCAGCCTGAGCTGCTCGGCCAGGAGGCCGACGAGCAGCGCCTGGTCGACTTCGCGATGATCGACCTGGACGGGACCCCGGACAAGTCCCGGCTCGGCGCGAACGCGATCCTCGGCGTCAGCCTGGCCGTCGCCAGGGCCGCCGCCCAGTCGGCCGACCTGCCGCTGTTCCGCTACCTGGGCGGCCCGAACGCCCACCTGCTGCCGGTCCCGATGATGAACATCCTGAACGGCGGCGCGCATGCCGACACCAACGTCGACATCCAGGAGTTCATGATCGCCCCGATCGGCGCGAGCACGTTTTCCGAGGCGGTCCGCTGGGCCGCGGAGACCTACCACAGCCTGAAGGCGGTGCTGAACAAGCACGGCCTGAATACCGGGGTCGGCGACGAAGGCGGGTTCGCGCCCGACCTGGAGCACAACCAGGCCGCGCTCGACCTGCTGATTGAGGCGATCGACGCGGCCGGCCTGTCGCCGGGCCGGGACGTGGCGATCGCGATCGACGCGGCCGCGACCGAGTTCCACGGCGAGGGCGGTTACACCTTCGAGGGCAAGACCAAGCCGGCCAGCGAGATGACCGGCATTTACGCGTCCTGGCTGGACGCCTACCCGATTGTCTCGCTCGAGGACCCGCTGGCCGAGGAGGACTGGGCCGGCTGGGCCGAGCTGACCGCTCGCATCGGTGACCAGGTGCAGATCGTCGGCGACGACTTGTTCGTGACCAACCCGGAGCGGATCACCCGCGGCATCGCCGGGCGGTCCGCGAACGCGCTGCTGGTCAAGGTCAACCAGATCGGCAGCCTGACCGAGACGTTCGACGCCGTCGACCTGGCCCACCGCAGCGGCTGGCGCTGCATGATCAGCCACCGGTCGGGGGAGACCGAGGACACCACGATCTCTGACCTGGCCGTCGCGATGAACTGCGGGCAGATGAAGACCGGGGCGCCGGCCAGGTCCGAGCGAGTCGCCAAGTACAACCAGCTGCTGAGGATCGAGGAGCGCCTGGACGACGCGGCCGTGTACGCGGGCCGGGCCGCTTTCCCGCGGTTCGGGGCGGCCAGCCGGTGACCGCGCGCGGCGACGGCACCGACCGCGAAACGCCGGCTTCCCGGCCAGCGCGGTCCGGCGGCCTGCGGCCGCACGTGACCGGACGGGCGGCGATCCTGGCCGTCGTGCTGTGCGCGATCGCGCTCAGCCTGGCCTACCCGGTCCGCGAGTACATCGCCCAGCGCCGGCAGATCGACCGGCTGCTCGCCCAGGGCGACCAGCTCAGCGTCCGGTTGAAGGGGCTGGAAGGCCAGCGGCGGCAGGTCAGCAACCCGGTCTTCATCGAGCGGCTGGCCAGGAACCGGCTGCACATGTGCCTGGCCACCGAGATGTGCTACGTCGTGATCCGCCCGGCCGTCGCGAAGCACCAGGTCGCCAGGGGGTCGGCGGAGCCCTGGTATGCGAAGTTGTGGTCGTCGGTTCAGCAGGCGAATGAGCGGCCGCACGGCCGCCCGGCCAGACCCGGTCACCACGGTCAGCCCGTTCCGCATGATCGAAGGATGCGGCCCGGGTGACCCTTGACCCCGCCGACCTCGCCGCCGTCACCCGGCAGCTAGGCCGGGTGCCGCGCGCGGCGCGCGCCGTCGCGCACCGGTGCCCGTGCGGGCGGCCGGATGTGATCGAGACCGCGCCGCGGCTGCCGGACGGGACGCCGTTCCCGACCCTGTACTACCTGACCTGCGTGCGCGCCTGCGCGGCGGCGAGCCGTCTGGAGGCAGCGGGCGTGATGCGCGAGATGACCGAGCGGCTCGCCGCCGACGCCGAGCTGCGAGCCGCCTACCTGGCGGCCCACCTGGACTACGCGGCCCGGCGGAACGCGGCGGCGGCGGCGGCCGGGGTCGAGCCGCTGCCGACGGGCGCGGCCACCGCCGGGGGCATGCCGGAGCGGGTCAAATGCCTGCACGCGCTGGCCGCCCAGGAGCTGGCCGGGCCCGGATCGAACCCGCTCGGCCGGGCCGCCCTGGCGGCCATGGGACAGTGGTGGACAGCCGGGCCGTGCGGGTGAGCCCGGGTACGGACTGACGGAGGGGTCATGGCTGTACCGGGCCGTTCGCGGGTCGCGGCGATCGACTGCGGGACGAATTCACTGCGGTTGCTGATCGCGGACCTCGACCCGGCCGCCCGCTCGCTGACCGACGTGCTCAGGCGGATGGAGATCGTCCGGCTTGGCCAGGGCGTGGACGCGACCGGGCGGCTGGCGCCCGAGGCTCTGGACCGCACGTTCGCGGTGCTGGCGGAGTACGCGCAGACGATCGCCGAGTCGGGTGCGGGCGCGGTCCGGCTGGTGGGCACCAGCGCGACCAAGGAAGAGTGAAAAACCGGCGAGTTCGCGGCAGGAGTGTGGCGCGTCCTCGGGGTCGATCCCAAAGTCCTCCGCGGCGCCCAGGAAG
>JBPCKO010000269.1:0-4058 GCA_051004215.1 Streptosporangiaceae bacterium
GGATGGTTCTCCTTTCCTCCCCCTCCCCCCCCACGTCTTTCTGCCCGCTCCCTCCCGGTCCGCTTCTCTTCCCGCCCCCCCCCCCCCGCGGACCAGGGGCGGCGCGCTCAGCGTCGACCTGTCCTCGACGGCGGCGATCGGGCAGTACGGCGTCGCCGCGTTCGCTGACCTGCTGGCCGGGCTCGGCCCCGACCTGGTCTTCGGCACCAGAGCCGAGACCGCGCTGCTCGGGCCGTGGCCGGCCGCGCGCGTCATCACCAAGCTCGGCGCGGACGGCGTGCTGGCCGCCGGGCGGCACTATCCGGCCCTTCCGGTGCAGGCGGTCGACGCGACCGGCGCGGGTGACGCGTTCGCGGCCGGGTATCTTGTCGGCGGCGTGCGGCTGGGCCTGGCCGCCGCGGCCAGGGCGGTGGCGATGATGGGGGCGATGCCGTGACGATCCCGCTGCGGATAGCCGAAGAGGTGGCGGCCGCACTGGCCGACGGGCGGCCGGTGGTCGCGCTGGAGACCACGCTGGTCTCGCACGGGTTCTCCGGCGGCCGCGGCCTGGAGGTCGCGCTGGAGTCCGAGCGGCGGGTGCGCGCGGCGGGCGCCGTGCCGGCCACGGTCGGCATTGCCGACGGCGCCATCCGGGTCGGCCTGGATGAGGCCGCCCTGCGGCGGTTCGCCGAGGCCGGTACGGCCGCCCGCAAGGCGGGACCGCGGGACATCGCGGCCTGCGTCGTCCAGCGCGCGCTCGGCTCGACCACGGTCGGCGGCACGCTCGCGGCCGCCCGGCTGGCCGGGATCTCGTTCCTGGGCACGGGCGGCATCGGCGGCGTGCACCGCGGCTTCGCCGAGTCCCTGGACATCTCGGCCGACCTGGTGCAGATTGCCCGCACGCCCGCCCTGGTGGTCTGCTCGGGCGCGAAATCGATCCTGGACGTGCCCGCGACCGCCGAGCTGCTGGAGACGCTCGCGGTGCCGGTGCTGGGCTGGCAGACACCGGTCCTGCCGCTGTTCTACACCGGCGAAGGCGGGCCACCGGTCTCGGCCGTGATCGGCAGCCCGGCCGAAGCCGCCGCGGTGGCCACGGCGCACTGGGCGGTGCACCCGGGCGGCGGTCTCCTCCTCGGCCGGCCGCCGGCCGCCGGCCTTGACCTGGCCGGGCTGATCGACGACGCCGTCCGGCAGGTGCGGGCGGACGGCATCACCGGGCAGGCCGTCACCCCGGCCGTGCTCGCGCTGATCGAAGAGCTCAGCGACGGCCGCAGCGTCGCCGTGAACCGCCAGCTGATCTGCGACAACGCCGGGCTCGCGGGCGAGATCGCGGTGGCCTGGGCCGGGTTCGGCGACCGCGGCTAGCCGGTCGCGGGCGCCGGAGGTTCGGCGGGCTGGAACCACCGCACGCCGTCCTCGCCCTGGTCGGCGATGGCCTGGCCGCGGGCGACCAGCAGGTCCAGGTGGGCCAGGGTCTCGCCGATGGCGAGCACCTTATTCATCATGTCGAGCTCGCCGAAGGACCGGTTCCTGGACGTCCAGCGCACCGCCAGGGCGACCTGGTACGCGGTGAACGGGCCGTCATCGAGGACGGCGAGCATCGTGGCCAGCCGGGCATCGTGATGATCGAGGAGTTCGTCCACCCGGCCATGCACGCTCGGCGACACGGGCCCGTGCGCGGGCAGCAGCCGCAGGTCCGGCATCTGCCGAACCAGCAGCAGCGACTGGATGTAGTCGTGCAGGGGCAGGTCCTGCGGAGCCGCCTCGAGGCTGATCGACGGGGTGATGTGCGGCAGCACGTGGTCGCCGGCGAACAGCAGGCCGGCCTCGGCGTCCGCGAACACCACGTGCCCTCGGGTGTGCCCGGGCGTCTCGATCGCCCGCAGCCGCCTGCTGCCCAGGTCGAACTCCTGGCCAGGACCGATCCATTCGTCCGGTTCCTCGTAGCCGGCATCGCGGGACGGCGGCTGCAGGCCGGCCTCGGCCATCTGCGCCATCAGGTCCTGCGCGCCCGCTCTGGCCAGCCGCTGGGCCTGCGGCGAGACCGCGTCGGCGGACCGGCCCAGTACCCGCTCGAGCGAATGCCGCTCCTCCGCGCCCAGGCTCACCTTCATCCCGTAAACCTTCCGCAGGCCGATCGCCTGGGTGTAGTGGTCGCGGTGGATGTGGGTGATCAGGAACTGGCGGATGTCGCCGAAGCCGGCCCCGATCTTGGCCAGCGAACGCTCCAGCTGCTCCCAGGTGGCTTCCAGCAGCCAGCCCGAGTCGATCATGACCAGGCCGCCGCCGGTCTCGATCGCGTAGGCGTTGACCGCGCGGAGCCCGTCGAATGGCAGCGGCAGCGGGATCCGGTGCACGCCGGGGACGACCTCGTGGGCGCCTTCCTCGAGCCAGGCGTACCGGTCGCCGGCCGGGTGCTGACCGGTCAGCGGCCGGTCTTCTCGCGGTGACTGCACGGGATCATTCTCGCATCCCCGGCAGATCTCCCATCTACGGCTACTCCTCCAGCGCGGTGATCGCGCGCTCGACGTTCTCAGGCGGGATCCGCTCCAGCATCGCGACCTGGCCGTGCGAGGCCCGCACGGCCAAGGCGAACCTGGCCGCCCAGCTGTTTTCCCAGACCACCACCATGGCCGAGGACGCCGGCGCCAGCGTGGCGGCCAGCTCGCTCAGGTCCGCCTCGCTGAGCAGGTCGACCTGGTCCTGGGTGATCCGCTCGAAGGCGCTGGCCACGCCCTCGTCGGCCAGCTCGACGATCGAGGTCGTGCCGTCGGCCAGCTTGCGGACGAAGGCGAGGTCGATGACCTTGACGGTGCCGTTCGCCTGCAGGTCAGCGAGGACCGGGGCGAGATCGCGGCTCGGCTCGCTCCGGTCGAAGGTAATCACGGCTACGTCGACCGGTCCCAGGTGGTCGGTCTGAAGCAGTCCCGGCATGACTCGCCCCCATTACTGCATGCACGTCGCCTATCGCGCGGAGTCACCTGTCAGGTGACATGCCCGCAGATAGCCCTGCCGATGCGGGCCCCGGGAGACCGTATTCAGGCGCCCTGACCTGGCTGCCGGGCCGGTCACGGGATCCGGCCGGGCAGCGTGACCTCGACGTCGAGGCCGCCGTCCGGGCGGCAGCTGGCCTGAACCGTCGTGCCGTGCAGGCCGGCCACGGACTGGGCAATCGCCAGGCCGAGGCCGGCCCCGTGGCCACCGGACGTCCTGCCTTCCAGCCGCCGGAACGGTTCGAACAGCGAAGGCAGCACCGGCGGCGGTACCACGGGGCCGGTGTTCATGATGCGCAGGAACGCCTCGCCGTCGCGGGTGCCGGCCACCACGCTGACCTCGCCACCAGGGATGTTATGGCGGATGGCGTTGCCGATCAGGTTCGCGACCATGCGGTCCAGCAGGTCAGGGTCGCCGGTCGTGGCCGCGGGCTCGAGCCTGGCCCGCAGCCGCAGGTCGAGCTGGCGGGCCTGCGGCTGCAGGGCCTCGAGCGCGTCGTCGGCCGCCGTGGCCAGGTCGGCCGGCTCGCTGCGCCGTGCGGTCCCCTGCTCGCTGACCGCGAGCGTCAGCAGCGCCTCGATCATCGCCTCGGCCCGGTCGACGGACCGCCGGACCCGCAGCGCCATGGCCTCGAGCTGGTCCTGGGTACGGCCTGGCTTGGCCAGGGTGACGTCGATGGCCGTGCGCATCACGGTCAGCGGCGTGCGCAGCTCGTGCGAGGCGTCGGCCACGAACCGGCGCTGCGCGGCGAACGCACGGTCCAGCCTGGCCAGCATCTCGTCGAAGGTGTCGGCCAGTTCCGTCAGCTCGCGCGGGCCCCGGTCAGGCCAATTCGCTCGCCCAGGTGCTGGTCAGAGGCTCGCCGGGCGGTTTCAGTGATCCTGCGGACCGGCCCGAGCACGCGCCCGGAGACGATCCAGCCCGCCCAGCCGGAGACGATCGTCAGCAGCACCAGGCCCAGGCCGGAGAACAACAGCAGGTTGTGCAGCGTCCGCCGGCGCTGAGTCACGGCCGCGGCCCGGCTGCCGGCCAGGAACGCCTGCTCCTGACGGCACAGGTACTTAATCTTGCTGCCCGGCGGCACC
>JBPCKO010000270.1:0-17409 GCA_051004215.1 Streptosporangiaceae bacterium
CGCCTACGCCGCGTCGGTGCTGACGGTCAGCCGGACGCTGCGCCGGGCCGGGGTGCCGCGGCGTGGCACAACCCGGGCCATGCTGGCCGCCGCCGGGCATACCTACCTCGGCCTTGGCCGGTACGCGACCCAGTTCGCGGCGCCCGTCCTGGCCGCGGTGATCGCCGGGCCGGCCACGGGCCGGGTCTGGCCCCGTCTCGCGGCCGGATCGCTGCTATTTGCACCGCCGCTGACCGCCTGGGCGGCCGGCCCGCGCGAGCTCGACCCGGTCAGGTTCACGCTCGGCCGGATCGCCGACGACATCGCCTACGGCCTGGGCGTCTGGGCCGGCTGCCGGACCGAGCGCACCACGGCACCGGTCCGGCCCAGGGTGTCGTGGCGGCCGGTGCGGTTCTCGCCAGCGGCCACGACCCGAGCGGGAGACGACGCATGACCGGTACCTGGTTCGAGACCGTCGCCGAGGCTCAGCGACGGGCCCGCAAGCGGCTGCCCAGGTCGGTCTACAGGGCGCTGCTGGCCGGCACCGAGAGAGGGCTGACCGTCGCCGACAACGTCGCCGCGTTCGACGAACTCGGATTCGCGCCGCACGTGGCCGGCCAGCACGCCCAGCGGGACCAGGCGACCACGGTCATGGGCCAGCCGGTCGCGCTGCCGGTGCTAATCTCGCCGACCGGCGTCCAGGCGGTGCATCCGGACGGCGAGGTCGCGGTCGCCCGCGCCGCCGCCGCCCGCGGCACGGCGATGGGCCTGTCCTCCTTCGCCAGCAAGCCGCTCGGCCAGGTCCTGGCGGCCAACAAGAAGACGTTCTACCAGCTGTACTGGATCGGCGGCCGGGACCAGGTCGCCGCCCAGCTCGACCGGGCCAGGGCCGACGGGGCGGCCGGGGTGATCGCCACGCTGGACTGGTCGTTCTCGCACGGCCGGGACTGGGGCAGCCCGCAGATCCCGGACCAGCTGAATCTCCGCGAGCTGGTGCGGCTGGCCCCCGAGGGGCTGTCCAGGCCACGCTGGTTGTGGGACTTCGCGAGGACCGGGCACCTGCCCGGCCTGACCGTCCCGAACATGGCCCAGCCGGGCCAGCCCGCGCCGACATTCTTCGCCGCCTACGGACAGTGGATGGGCACGGCGCCGCCGTCCTGGGACGATGTCGCCTGGATGCGGCAGTACTGGGGCGGGGAGTTCCTGCTGAAGGGCATTTCCAGGATCGACGACGCCCGCCGGGCCGCCGATGCGGGCGTGACCGCGATCTCGGTCTCGAACCACGGCGGCAACAACCTGGACGGCACGCCGGCGACGATCCGGGTGCTGCCCGGGATCGCGGCCGCGGTCGGCGGCCAGGTCGAGGTGCTGCTCGACGGCGGCATCCGCCGCGGCACCGACGTGGTCAAGGCGCTCGCGCTCGGCGCCCGGGCGGTCATGATCGGCCGGGCGTACCTGTGGGGCCTGGCCGCGAACGGCCAGGCCGGCGTCGAGAACGTGCTCGACCTGCTGCGCAACGGGATCGACGCGACGCTGCTCGGGCTCGGCTGCGCGAGCATCGCCGACCTCTCCCCCGGCCACCTCGTGATCCCTCCCGGGTTCACCAGGCGGCTCGGCGACCCGGATGAGCCATCTGGCCTGTCTTGACAGGGTGCGGGCACAAAACAAGACTTCGGGGTGACCCGTGCTAGGAGGACCGGTGGACACCCAGGCCGCAGTTCTGTGGAAGACGCACACCCCGTGGAGCGTCGAGGACATCGTCCTCGACCCGCCCAAGCAGGGCGAGGTGCTGGTCAAGCTGACCGCCTCCGGCCTCTGCCACTCCGACGAGCATCTGGTCACCGGCGACCTCACGCTGCCGCCCGAGGTCATGGAGCAGACCGGGGCGTCCATGCTGCCGATGATCGGCGGCCACGAGGGCGCGGGCGAGGTGGTCGAGGTCGGACCGGGCGTGACCACGCTGAAGCCGGGCGACCACGTCTCGCTCAGCTTCGTCCCGGCCTGCGGCCGGTGCCCGTCCTGCTCGGCCGGCCGCCAGAATCTCTGCGACTCCGGCGCGTTCTTGCTGTTCGGCCGCCAGATCGGCGACCTGACCGCGCGCCATCACGCCAAGGACGGCACCGACCTGGGCGTGATGTGCTGCCTGGGCACGTTCTCGCCGTACACGGTGGTCAACGAGATGTCCTGCATCAAGCTCGACGACGACATCCCGCTGGACAAGGCCGCGCTGGTCGGCTGCGGCGTGACCACCGGCTGGGGTTCCTCGGTCTACCTGGCCGACGTGCAGCCGGGCGAGACCGTGGTGATCATCGGCATCGGCGGCATCGGCATCAATGCCATCCAGGGCGCAGTGATGGCCGGGGCGCGGCACATCGTCGCGGTCGACCCGGTGCCGTTCAAGCTGGAACAGGCGAAAAAGTTCGGCGCGACGCATACCGCGTCGTCGGTCGAAGAGGCCGCGGGCATCGTCGGGCTGATCACCTGGGGCGTCCAGGCCGAGAAGGCCATCATCACCACCGGGGTGGCCGAGGGTTCGATGATCCTGCCGGTCATGGCCATGGTCGCCAAGGGCGGCCGGTGCGTGGTCACCTCGGTCGCTCCGATCACATCCACCGAGGTCTCGCTCAGCCTGACCGACCTCACGCTCAGCCAGAAGCAGCTCGTCGGCGGAATCTTCGGCGGGGCCAACCCGCGCCGCGACATCCCGCGGCTGCTGCGCCTGTACAAGGAAGGCAAGCTCATGCTGGACGAGCTGATCACGACCACGTACTCGCTGTCCGACGTCAACCAGGGCTACCAGGACCTGCGCGACGGCAAGAACCTGCGCGGGATGATCATGTACTAGAGGCCACGTTCGCCGACCCGAGGTAGTCAGCCCGGGCTCTATCTCGATGGAGTCCGGCGGTCCATAGCCGGGTAGGCCGCCGGAACCGAGCCGATGACGCTCAGGCATTCCACGAAGAAGTAGATAGACATGAAGAACTTCAGCAGGTCCCCGTCCTCCAGGAGGATCCTGCGGTACATGACCGTGCGCTGGGCGTCATACCCGTCGTGCAGGGCCGCCCAGCCCGCGTAGTCCATGCCGAGCACGTAGGTCGCGTCCAGCGGCTCACCGGGCCCGGCGATGCGGCAGTCCGTCACCTTTCCGCCGCCCCAGCCCACGACCAGGTAGGCCGGTCCGCCGGCGGACCCCGCAGGCCGGTCGCGGCAGCCCAGCGCCCAGGACGCCCGGTAGCTGGACTTGATCAGCTCGAAGAAGTCCCAGTACATCTGCAGCTTGCCGGCCCTGGCCTGCTCGCCCGGGCCGGCGTCAAGGGCCGCCTGCACGGCCTGGGCCCATTCCGCGCTGAAGAAGGCGGGATCACCCATCGCTCAGCCCCCGGCCAGGACCGGCTGAGCCTGCCTGAGCAGTTCCTCCAGGTCCGGCGACAGGTCGATGCCGACATCGTTCAGCTTGCGGCGCAGCTGCTGGCCGAACAGCAGCTGCACCTCGCCTTCAGTCCAGCCGAGCGGCTCGTAGACGATCTCCCGGCTGGCCACCCCGGACAGGGACAGGATCGTCCGCAGCGTGGCGTGGATCTCAATAATCATCGACGGGTCCTTGCGGACCGCGTCCTGCAGGTAGCGCATGCCCCCCTGCACGTGCCGCGACTCGTCCCGGCAGGTCGCGGTGAAGCCGGTGTAATACGCCGGCAGGAACCCGCGCCAGCGGGCATAGGACAGCGTCACCTTCATGACCGACAGCGCCAGCACGCCTTCGATCCACAGGAAGTAATTGGTGCCGTACCGGACCCGCGCCCGCTCGTCGAACGGATTCCGCCTGACCTCGTCGGCCTGGTACGCGAGCAGCCCGAACGGCCCGACGAAGGTCTCGGACACCCAGGGGAACGACGCGTCGAGGATGTCCATGATGTCGTCACCTTGCAGCCCGACGACCTCACGATAGAACCGGTCGAAGAACACCGTGTGCCGCGCCTCGTCCTCGATCTGAGCGGCGATGTGCAGCTTCTCCTCCTCGCCGGCCCCGATCATGAACACCGGCAGCTCGATCTCGACCCGCCGCTCACCGTGGTGGAACCCCGACGCGATGGCCATGAACGACTGCCGCTCGGCCTCGCTCATCTTCTCGTTCCAGTCCACCTTGTCCTGGGTGAAATCGAGGTCGTAAACGTCCCAGCGCTGCTTGAGGTACCTGCGGTAGAGCGTGACGAAGTCCGGCAGCGACTTCAGGTCCTCATGCACGTACTCGATGACGTCATCGATATCGACATGGAGCACGTCCTGAAGTTGCGACTCCTCGATCTGCCGCACCTGCTCGGCGGTCAGCGCCCGCGGACCTTCGTGCAGGACAGCCGTCGGGCTCTTGCGTTCGTTCATGGGGACCTCCGCCTCGACCCGTGCTCCATTGCAAGCCGCGCCGCCCGGCCGCGTCAAGGCTTGCCGCCGCCGATCCCCGGCGCCGGGACGCCGGGTTTGCCCGCCGAGAGCACGGGAAGGCGAATGCATTCGCTTTCCCCGGCAAGGAGGCGGCATGGCGCCCGAGGTCGAGAACGAGAGCCAGCGAGGGTTCATCAGGGCCATGGGCTTGTTCCCATCGGTCGCCCTGAACATGTCACAGATGGTGGGCATCGGGCCGTTCATCACCATCCCGCTGATCCTGGCCGTGCTGACCGGACCGCTCGCGATCGCGGGCTGGGTCGTCGGCGCGCTCATCGCGATGTGCGACGGGCTCGTCTGGGCCGAACTGGGAGCCGCGATGCCGACCGCGGGCGGCAGCTACGTGTACCTGCGGGAGGCGTTCCAGTACCGGACCGGGCGCCTGATGCCGTTCATGTTCGTCTGGTCGACCTTGCTGGTGACCCCGCTGATCATGTCCACCGGCATGATCGGGATCACCGATTACCTGGGCTACTTCTGGTCGATGAGCCCGTGGGTGAGCCACCTGGTCGCGGTCGGCTTCACGGTGCTGACGGTCGCGCTGCTGTGGCGGCGGATCGAGTCGGTGGCCGCGATCACCAAGCTGCTGTGGGCCGGGATGATCGTCACGGTCGCGCTGGTCATCATCGCCACGTACTCCCACTTCGACGCCCACCGGGCGTTCCACCTTCCGCCGGGCGCGCTCTCACTGGGCTCCTTTGCGGTCGGGCTGGGGGCCGGCCTGGTGCTGGCGATCTACGACTACCTCGGCTACTACACCGTCGCCTACATGGGCGATGAGGTCAGGCAGCCCGGGCGGGTGATCCCGCGGGCGATCATCATCTCGGTCCTGGGGGTCATGGTCATCGACCTGTCCATGAACATCGGCATTCTCGGCGTGCTTCCGGTCAAGGTCGCGGAGGCGAGCTCGTTCATCGGCAGCACGGCGCTCAGCGCGGTCTGGGGTCACCCGGCCGCGGTCGCGGTGACGATCCTGATCATCTGGACCGCGTTCGCCTCGGTCTACACCGGCCTGCTCGGGGCCTCCCGGCTGCCGTTCAACGCGGCCAGGGACGGCGTCTTCTTCCGGCCGTTCGCCCGGCTGCACAAGACACTGCGGTTCCCGCACATCTCCCTGCTGGTGATGGGCCTGGTCACCGCGGTCGCGTGCTTCTTCACCCTGACCACGATCATCAACGCGCTGATCGCGCTCACCATCTGGGTGCAGTTCATCGGCCAGATCGCCGCGCTGACGGTGTTGCGGCGCCGTCAGCCAGGACTGCGCCGGCCTTACCGGCAATGGCTGTACCCGGTTCCCAGCATCATCGCGCTGGCCGGATGGATCTACATCTTCCAGGCGTCCGGCTGGTCCGCCATCCGGCTGACGCTGATCTGGACCGGCCTGGGCCTCATCGCCTTCGGCATCTGGGCCAGGATCGAGCACACCTGGCCGTTCGGGCCTAAGGTCGTCCGCGAGGAGTTCCTCGACGAGCAGGACGCCAGCGTACGCACGGCATCCGGTGCCTAGCGAGGAGCGGCATGGACATCCGCGAAGTCAACCGTTGTCGTCCTCACCCGCGCGTGAGGCGCGTCAATGCCGCTGGCGGCGTCCTGGGGAGTTCCCTGAAATGACTGTCACCAGCCGTGCTAGGCCGCGCTGGTGATAGTGATCTTGAGCGTGACGGCCTCGGCCGAGGGGTCATGATGTTCAGGATCCCCGTCCAGCGCGAATGCGACCGCTGACAGACAATCGCGCTCGGCAAGCTCGCGCTGCTGGTCGCCCTTGACGAGAACGATGGGAGCCGGATCATCTCGCCACACGCCAGCCATCTCGCTGGAGTGCCGCTCAGACTCGCGCCGCCTTGGCCATGGAGCGAACGATTTTGGTGATGGAACCGGGGTTTCATACCGCCGCGGGCAAGGGCTCCCAGGCGGGCGGGCCGCGGGCCGGCGGCCCGAGCCGGCAGGGTCGGGAGCGGCCGCGGGCGTCGACCGGGATCTCGACGATGGAGGCGCGAAAGCGGGCCTGGCGTACAACTAAGTTGCGGTAGACGGGGCTGAGGGGCCGCGGCGGCGGTCCTGAGGATGACCCGCGCCCTACCTGCCCCGGACCACCGCTCCCGGGGCAGCGAGAACAGCAGATTTTTGGGGACCCGATGGAGCAGACCGGCACCGCGGCCGACCAGGCGCCGGGGCAGATCGGCACCGCACCCGACCAGCTGCTGGACCCGGCCGACCAGCGCTCCGTCGTGGCCGAGGGGCCGGCCATGCGCGCGGGCGACGTCGCGGCCGCGTTCGGCCGGGCCAGGGCGGGGCTCCGGTTCTACCCGCGCCTGAAGACGGCCGCGGTCAGGTCCGCATGGTGAGCTCAGCGAGCGGCCGGGAGCGCCCCTTCGGCGTGGTCGGGGCCGGAATCGTCGGCCTGGCGGTCGCCAGGCACCTGGCCAGCGCGGGCCGGCCCGTCGTGGTGTTCGACAAGGAACCGGAGGTTGGCCGGCATCAGACCGGCCGCAACTCCGGAGTCGTGCACGCGGGCGTGTACTACGCGCCGGGCTCGGTCAAGGCGGTGCTGTGCCGGCGGGGGGTGGAACTGCTCAGGGCCTACTGCGAGGACCGGGGCCTGCCCTGGGACGAGCGGGGCAAGCTGGTCGTCGCCCGCGACGAGGCCGAGACGGTCAGGCTGCGCGAGCTGCAGCGGCGGTCGCAGGCCAACGGCGTGCCCGGCGTGCGCTGGCTCGACCGGGCGGCCATCGCCGAGCTCGAGCCCGAAGTGGCCGGCCAGGCCGCGCTGCTCTCCCCGACCTCGGCGATCACCGACTACCTGGCCATCGCGCGCAGCTTCGCCAGGGACGTCACCGGCTCCGGCGGCCAGGTCCTGCTCGGCTGCCCGGTCACGGCCGTGCGGCCGCTCGCCGACGACCACGTCGAGGTGGTCGCGGCGGGCTCGGCCTATCAGCTCGGCGGCCTGGTCATCTGCGCGGGCCTGCAGTCCGATCTGGTCGCCGGGTCGGCCGGGGACCGGCCCGACCCGCAGATCGTGCCGTTCCGCGGCGAGTACCTGCGGCTGCGGCCGCAGGCTCGCGGCCGGGTGCGGCACCTGATCTACCCGGTGCCCGACCCGGCGTACCCGTTCCTCGGCGTGCACCTGACCCCCAGGATCGACGGCGAGGTCGACATCGGCCCGAACGCCGTGCTCGCCCTGGCCAGGGAGGGCTATCGCCGCCGCGACGTCTCCGCCGCGCAGCTCGCCCGGTTCGCCAGGTCGGCCGGGTTCCGCGAGCTGGCCCGGCAGAACTGGCGGGCCGGAGTGCGGGAGATGCGCGGCTCGCTGTCCCGCCGGGCGTTCCTGCGCGAGGCCAGGACCTACCTGCCGTGGCTCGAACTCCACGACACCGAACCCGGGCCGGCCGGGGTGCGCGCCCAGGCCGTGGATGCCGACGGATCCCTGGTCGACGACTTCCGTATTCACCGCATCGGCGCGGTCACCAGCGTCAGGAACGCGCCGTCCCCCGCGGCGACCGCCTCGATGGCGATCGCCGAGCACATCGTCGCCGGACTCACACCAGTCGAGCGGCGACCTTGACATATGCAGGTAATTACCTGCATGATGACGGCGTGAACGACAGCGCAGCGGCCGATGGCGAGTTGCCCGTCGTGGCGTTGCCCGACCTGGTCTTCAGGGCCCTGGCCGATCAGACCCGCCGCACCCTGCTCGACCGCCTGCGCGAGCGCAACGGCCAGACCCTCGGCGAGCTCTGCGAGCCGCTGGCCATGACCAGGCAGTCGGCTACCCAGCACCTGGGCGTGCTCGAGGCGGCGAACCTGGTCAGCACCGTCCGCCGGGGCCGGGAGAAGCTGCACTACCTGAACCCGGTTCCGCTCTGGGAGATGCAGGAACGCTGGATCGGCCGGTTCGAGCGGCCGCGCCTGCGCGCGCTGAGCACGATCAAGAATCACGCCGAGGAGGACACCATGACCAGCCGGCCTGACTATGTATACGTCACCTATATCGAGAGCACCGCCGAGCGCGTGTGGGAGGCGCTGACCAGCGCCGACCTGACCGCCGAGTACTGGGGGCACCGCAATGTCTCGGACTGGCGGGCCGGCTCGGCGTGGGAACACGTCAGGACCGACGGCTCCGGTACCGCCGACGTCATCGGCACCGTGCTGGAATCTGAGCCGCCGCGCAGGCTCGCGCTGACGTTCGACTCCCCCGGCGCCACCCCGCCCGGCGGGCCGAGCGCGGTGACCTTCCTGATCGAGACGTACCACGAGATCGTCCGGCTCACCGTGACCCACGACAACCTGCCCGACGACGAGGCACTATCGGCAGTCTCGGCCGGGTGGCCGGCCGTCTGCGCCAACCTCAAGTCGCTGCTGGAGACCGGTCACGTGCTCCCCCGCGCCCCGTGGGAAATGCACGCCGGCCTCCGCGCCGCCCAGATGTCCCGCAACGACCGCTGAGCCGAGCTGCCCGGCCGGGTCAGGTCACCGTGATGACCTGACCAGGCCTGGTCATCGTGCCGGGCGGGCAGTACCAGGTCATGACCTCCACGGCGAGCCGCCCGGCCAGGACCGATGGGTCGTTCTCGGCCAGCTGCCTGGTCCGCTCCAGCGAGCCGGTCCGGTAGAAGGTCAGCCCGCGCAGCGACGGATCGGGCTGGCCGATGACCGGCCCGTTGGTCACGATCACGCCCTCCGCCCGGAGCCGGGCGTGGTAGGCCAGATGCTCGGCCTGGATCCGGTCCAGCTCCGCTTCTGGATAATCAGCCGGCTCGGCCGGCCGCCGCAGCAGCACGAGCTCAAAACTCTCGAGTTCCATACGCCATCATCCGATCTGAAAGAGCGAGTGGATTCCATGATCAACTAGGCTATGGATCCGATGTAGGCATTTCGGCGGTCGATATCGCCGGGTTCACTCCCCACATCGGATCCATAGCAGGCAAGCGCGCTCAGACCAGGCTGAGCAGGGGGGCACCGGTGGCGGTGCGGGCGTAGCCGCAGATCGCGTCCAGGGCCGCGGACTGGTCGACCGAGGTCGTCTTGGCGAGCAGGTGAAATCCGTACGCGTCCTCGAGGGCGACCAGGTTGCGGGCCACCGGCAGCGCGGCCGGGGTGAGCTGGAAGTCGCCCGAGGTCTCGCCGTCGGTGAGGACCGACAGGTACAGCGACACCTCGCGGTCGAACAGGCCGGTCATCAGGCCGGCGTGCACCGGGCTGCGGCTGGCGTTCACGCTCAGCTCGTTCAGCACCTGGCTGAGCTGGCGGTCCTGGCTCCGCGGCAGCCCCGACGCGATCAGTTGCCGCAACCGCTGTTCGGGCGACGCGGTCTGGTCCAGCTCCCGCAGCCGGGTCCAGTAGTACCGCTCGGCCGCGGCCTCGTGGGCCTGCGCCACCAGCGACTCCAGGTCGTCGTAGTAGTACGCGACCAGGCGGTGCGAGACGCCGGCCCGGTCGGCGATCGCGGCCAGGGTGAGCGCGGCCAGGCCGCGCTCGGCGATCAGCTCGGTGGCGGCCGACACGAGCTGCTGCCGCCGGGCTGCCTGGTCCTTGTGCCGCGCCATCACGTACCTCCGCCGGGACCATCAGGGCCGGCCGCCGGACTGCCGCTCCCCTGGACACCACGCGAGTTTATGATATTTTGCTCTTACCCGCAAAGAAAGAGAGTCAGGCATGGACGGGTCTCGGGACGGGACGGACGGGAAGCCGGCGCCGCCGTACGACGTGCTGTTCGAGCCGGTCACGATCGGCCCGCTGGTCACGAAGAACCGGTTCTTCGGTGTCCCGCACTGCAACGGGATGGGATACCGGGACCCGAGCGCCGAGGCCGCGATGCGCAAGGTGAAGGCCGAGGGCGGCTGGGGCGTGGTCTGCACCGAGCAGGTCGAGATCCACCCGACCTCCGACATCACGCCGTTCATCGAGTTGCGGATCTGGGACGAGGCGGACCTGCCCGCGCTGGCCAGGATCGCGGACGCGATCCACGAAGGCGGCGCGCTGGCCGGGATCGAGCTCGCCCACAACGGCATGAACGCGCCGAACCTGTACAGCCGGGAGACCCCGCTCGGCCCGCAGCACCTGCCGGTGGCGACCTTCGGCTACCACCCGGTCCAGGCCCGGATGATGAGCAAGGCCGACCTGGCCGACCTGCGCCGCTGGCACCGGACCGCGGTCGAGCGGTCGATCAGGGCCGGCTACGACCTGGTCTACGTCTACGCCGCCCATTCGTTCGGCGGCATCGAGCACTTCCTGTCCCCCCGCTTCAACCAGCGCGGCGACGAGTACGGCGGCAGCGCGGTCAACCGGATGCGGCTGCTGCGCGAGATCCTGCAGGACACCCTCGACGTGGCCGGCGGCCGCGCCGCCGTGGCCTGCCGGATCAGCGTCGCCGAGGGCGACGGCGGCGCCGGCCTGGCCCGCGGCGACATCGAGGAGATCCTCGGCGAGCTGGGCGAGCTGC
Organism: Streptosporangiaceae bacterium; assembly: GCA_051004215.1. GTDB lineage: Bacteria > Actinomycetota > Actinomycetes > Streptosporangiales > Streptosporangiaceae > Chersky-822. Next base: position 10,856 of record JBPCKO010000270.1, read on the forward strand.
CTGACCTGTGGGATTTCGTGCTCGGCACCTGGGAGGCGGACTCGGTCACCTCACGGTTCGGTCCGGAAGCCGAGCAGGAACGCCACGTCGCCGGACTCAAGCGCCTGACCAGCAAGCCCGTCGTGGGAGTAGGGCGCTTCACCTCCCCGGACACGATGGTGCGCCAGGTCAGGTCCGGGGTGCTCGACCTGATCGGGGCGGCCAGGCCGTCGATCGCCGACCCGTTCCTGCCTGAGAAGATCCGTACCGGCCAGCTCGGGACCATCCGCGAGTGCATCGGCTGCAACATCTGCGTCTCGGGCGACTTCACCATGTCGCCGATCCGGTGCACCCAGAACCCGGCCATGGGCGAGGAGTTCAGGCGCGGCTGGCATCCGGAGCGGATCCGCCCGCGCGGGTCGGACGCCCGGATCCTGGTCGCCGGGGCGGGCCCGGCCGGGCTCGAGGCCGCACGCGCCCTCGGTGCGCGCGGATACCAGATCGTGCTGACCGAGGCCGGCCGCGACCTCGGCGGCCGGGTGACCCGCGAGTCGAAGCTGCCGGGCCTGGCCGCCTGGATCCGGGTGCTGGACTACCGCCAGCAGGCGATCGAGTCGATGGCCAACGTGGAGGTTTACCGCGAGAGCGCGATGAGCGCCGCGGAGATCGTGGAGTTCGGGTTCGAGCATGTCGCCGTGGCCACCGGCGCGACCTGGCGCCGGGACGGCGTCGCCCGCTGGCACACCGAGGCCATCGGCGTGGGCGAACACGCCGAGATCCTCACCCCCGATGACCTGATGGCCGGGCGGCGCCCGTCCGGCTCCCGGGTCGTGCTGTACGACGACGACCACTATTACCTCGGCGGCGTTCTGGCCGAGCTGCTGCAGGCCGAGGGCTTCGAGGTCGAGATCGTCACGCCGGCGCCCCAGGTCTCGGCCTGGACGGTCGCCACGATGGAGGTCGGCAAGATCCAGCGGCGCCTGCTTCTGGCCGGGGTCTCGCTGAGGACGAACGCCACGCTCACCGCGGTCTCGGCCGGCCAGGTGACGGTAGCGAGCACCTACACCGGGCAGGCCGTCGAGATCGCGGCGGACAGCGTCGTGACCGTGACCGCGCGCCTGCCCCAGGACGCGCTCTACCACGAGCTCGCGGCCCGCCGCGACCTCGGCCAGATCCGCTCGGTCGGCGCCATCGGCGACGCCTGGGCGCCCGGGACGATCGCCGCCGCCGTGTGGTCGGGCCGCCGCTACGCCGAGGAGTTCGACGCGGACCGCCCGGGCAACGACGCGGTGCCGTTCCGCCGCGAGGTCACCCAGCTCGCCGCGGACACGCCATGAGCGCGGTGGATGCGGCCGGCCCGACCACGGCGATCCACGCCGACACCATCGCGCTGGCCAGGATCCCGGCCCCAAACGGCCAGGAGGAGGCCAGGATCGCCTGGCTCGAGCAGCGGCTGTCGGCGCACCCCGGGCAGCTGAGCCGCGACGAGGAGGGCCTCGGCGGCCTGCGCGGCGCCCGGCATGCCTGCGCGAGCGTCGCCGCCCGGCAGGTGATCGCGCTGGAAGGGCACGGCCTCGACGCGGTGTTCACCGACGCGATCGGCTGCCTGCGGGTCGAGCTCACCGTGACCGGGCCTGGCGGCCACTCCTGGTGGGACCGTGGCCGGCCGAGCGCCGCCCACGAGCTGGTCCGCCTGCTCGGCGGGCTGCTCGACGCCAGCCCGGCCGGGCTCGCGCTCAATGCCGGCCTGATCCGGGCCGGGTCCGCCGTCAACGCGATCGCCGCGCAGGCGCAGGCCATGGTCGAGGGCCGGGCGCTGGACGAAGAGCCGCTGGACGAGCTGTTCCGGCTGATCGATGATGCCGCGGGCCAGTCCCCGCTGACCGTCACCGCGCAGGTGCTGGACCGCCGCCCGGCAGGCCGGATCGGCCGGGACCATCCGCTGGTCGCGGCCGTGGTGGCCGAGCGGCGGGCGCTCGGCGCGGCGCAACTGGACGGCGTGCTGGCGAGGCTGCTCGCCGGCGACCGTGAACCGAGGACCGCGACCACGGCAGGGGAACTCCCATGATCAGGACCGGCAAGGAGTATAAGGAGTCGCTGGCCGACGGCCGCGAGGTCTGGATCGACGGCGAGCGGGTGCGCGACGTCACCATGCATCCGGCGTTCCGGCCGATCGTGGACGTGCGGGCGCGGATCTACGACCTCGCGCACGAGAGCGGCACCGCCGCGACGATGACCTACACCGATGCCGGGACCGGCCAGCCGTGCGCGATCGGCGGCAAGCCGCCGGAGACCAAGGCCGACTGGCAGGCCAAGCACACGGCCGTGGAGACCGTGCTCGACGACGTCGGCGGCGTGGTCACCAGGGTCGGCGACGAGACCGTCGGCGAGATGTGGTCGCTGTTCGACGGCCAGGACGTGCTCAACGAGATCGACCCGAGGTTCTCGGCCAATATCCGCGACCATGTCCGCCGGGCCGCGCTGAACGACCCGTTCCACGTGTCGGCCAACACCGATCCCAAGGGTGACCGCAGCCGCCACCCGCGCGACCAGGACCCGGACGTGCTGCTGCACGTGGTCCGCGAGACCGACAGCGGCATCGTGGTCAGGGGGGCCAAGTTCGAGACCGCGGCGGCCTACGCCAACCAGGCGTTCGTCAAGCCGACGATCGGCGACTGGGGCAACGAGGCCCTGTCCGACTACGCGGTCGGGTTCATCGCCGACATGGGCGCGCCGGGGATCCGGCACATCTGCCGGTCCGGATTCGCGGGCCTCGGCAGCGCCGGGGACTACCCGCTCAGCAGCCGCTTCGACGAAATCGACACCATGATCGTCTTCGACGATGTCGAGATCCCGTGGGAGAACGTGTTCTTCTACCGGCACACCAGGGCGGCCGCGTTCATCCGGGCCACCCTGCACCGGTACAGCATGTACTCGTTCGTGCACCGGCACCTGCGGCTGGCCGACCTGCTGCTCGGCCTCGCCTACGCCAACGCCCAGCAGACCGGCGTGAAGATGCACCAGGGCGTGCGGGAGAAGATCGCCCAGCTGGCCTGCTACCGGGAGGGCATCGCCGCGCACCTGGCCGCCTCGATCGAGATGGCGCAGGAAAGCCCGGCCGGCCTGCTGATGCCGAACCAGGCCCTGCTCTACACCGGCCGGGTGCACGCCTGCTCCCAGCTTCCCGAGATGATGCACCTGGTCCGGGACCTGTGCGGCTGCCAGATCAGCCTGGTGCCGAGCGCGGCCGCGTTCGCCGCTGACGGTCCAGGGGAATGGCTGCAGAAGTACTTCAGGGTCGGCGACATCGAGGCCGAGGACCGGAGGAAGATGCTCGCCTACGGGCGCGACCTGCTCAACTCCGGCTACGCCGGGCACCGGCTGACCTTCCAGCTGTTCGCCCAGTCGCCGCCGTTCTCGCATCTGCTCGCGGTCTACAACAACTACGACTTCGGCCCGGCCGTCGAGCGGATGGCCAGGTCCGCGGGGATCACCGATCCGCTGCCGAGCGCTGGGCAGGCCCGGGCATGAGCGAGGCGATCGTGGCCGGCGGGCACCGCCGGATCCGCCCGTTCAACACCGCCAGCACCTATCCCGAGCAGCACCTGTCCAACGACCTGTGCCAGGCCGTCGTCGCCGGGAACACGGTCTACCTGCGCGGCCAGGTCGCCCAGGATCTGGACAGCCGGGAGTCGGTCGCGACCGGTGATCCGGCCGGCCAGGCCGCCCGGGTGATGGACAACATCGAGCTGCTGCTCGGCGAGGCCGGCGCGCGGCTGGAGCACCTGGTCACCTGCACCGTCTACCTCACCGACATCCGGCACCGGGAAGCCGTTTACGGAGTGCTCGGCGAGCGGATGCGGGGCGTGTACCCGTGCTTCACCGGCCTGGTCGTGCACGCCCTGGCCCGGCCGGAATGGCTGGTCGAGGTGACCGCGATCGCGGTCACGCCATGACCTTCTCGCTGGCCGGCCGGTGCGGGCGCACCGGCATGCTGGGCGTGGTCGTCACCTCGTCCAGCCCGGCGGTCGGGGCCAGGTGCGCCTGGGCCCGGGCCGGGACGGGCGCCGTCGCGACCCAGAACATCACCGACCCCTCGCTCGGGCCCGCCGTGCTGGACCGGCTGGGCGCCGGCCGTACCGCGGCGGAGGCGCTGGACGAGGTGATGGCCGGCGCGCCGCACGCCGAGTTCCGCCAGGTCGCGGTCATCGATGCCGGCGGCCGCACCGCGGCCAGCACCGGTGCCCGCACGCTCGGCCGCCATGCCGCCAGCGAAGATACGGACTGCGTGGCCGCGGGCAACCTGCTCGCTGACGAGAAGGTAACCGCCGCGATGGTCGGCGCATTCGGGCGGCGCCCGCTGGAGCACCTGGGCGGGCGGCTGCTGGACGCGCTGCGCGCGGGCGCCGCGGCCGGCGGCGAAGCGGGCCCGCTGCACTCGGCCGGGCTGCTGATCGTAGACCGGGTCAGCTGGCCGGTCACCGACCTGCGGATCGACTGGCACGACGACCCGGTCAGCGAGCTGGAACGGCTGTGGGAGTTGTGGCAGCCGCAGGAGGCCGACTACGTCAGGCGCGCCCTGGATCCCGGGTCGGCTCCGGCCTACGGCGTCCCGGGCGACGAATAACCGCCGGTCAGCGAGTACGCAGGCCGCCGGGCGGCTCCTGGCCCGGCGGCGGGCGACGGTGCTCACGATCGCGACCGCGGTCGCGATCACCATGGCCGCGAACCCGTGCGCGATCCACTGCAGCGCATTGATGGCCAGCCCGGTCCTGAACATGTCGCCGGCCGGGATCGCGGCGATCCCGGCCAGCATGGCTGCGACCAGGTAGGCCAGCGCGGGAACCGGGATGATCAGGTGCACCGCGGCCGGGCGGACCACCGAACCGGCCGCGAGCGTGCCGACGACCAGGAACACGCCGAGCAGCGTGCCGGGCTGACTATCGGTCAGCGCGGTGAGCAGCGCGCCCAGGGCAGCGGAGCCGATCACGACGACGATGCTGTAGCGGCCGGGCAGTGCGCCGGACCGCCTGGCCCGGCGGCCGGGTGGCCGGCCGCGGTGATCATCGCGGCCGTCCGGCCGCCGCCGTCCGGAACCCTGCCCCGGGTACTGATCGTTCTGACCGGCAGGAGGCCTGGGCCGTGACCGCGGACCCTGGGCCGGGCCTGGCCGGTAAGGCCCGGCCCGGTCATCGGGCCAGCGCTCGCCGCGATCGCCTCCGGAACGGGTCATGGGCCACAGGCTAGCCGGTTGGGGCGCGTGAGCACGGGAGGCGAGTAATCTCCGGTATGCCGGAAGGGCCCGGGAGCGCAGGGAGGCGCGGGTGAGCAGGCGCGGCGTGGCCGGCCCGGCCGTGTACGCCCTGGCGTGCGCGCTGGCGGCCCTGGTGCTGGCCGCGAGCGGCTTGTCCGACTACCTGGTTCGGGACGTGGCCAGCATCGGCGGCTCGCACGCGATCCGCAGCGGCGCCTCCACCGGCCCCCAGAACATCCTGCTGATGGGGCTGGAGAGCCGGACCGACTGGAACGGCCGGGTGCTGCCCGGGCGCATCCTGGGCAAGCTGCACGCCGGCAGCCGGAACGGCGTGCTGTACCACGGCGTAGGCGGCAACGACACGAACACGCTGATCCTGATCCACATCCCGGCGGGCGGCCAGCGCGCGATCGGGTACTCGATCCCCCGCGACGACCTGGTGAACTTCGCCGGCACGGTTGGCCCGCAGCAGCAGGGCAAGGTCGACCAGGCCTACGGCGTCAGCCTGTATTACCGCGAGAGCCAGCTGCGCCAGAAGTTCCCGCACATGGGCCAGGACCGGCTCGCCTTCCTCGGCAACGAGGCCGGCCGCACGGCCGCGGTCGCGACCGTGGAAAAGCTCACCGGCGTGCACATCGACCACTTCGCCGAGGTCAACCTGGCCGGGTTCTATGAGCTCGCGAAGGTGTTCGGCGGCGTCGAGGTATGCCTGAAGCACCCGGTCCGTGACTCCTACTCGGGGGCCAACTTCACGGCCGGCTATCAGCACCTGGACGCGCAGCAGGCGCTCGCCTTCGTGCGGCAGCGGCACGGCCTGCCCAACGGCGACCTGGACCGTACTCACCGCCAGCAGGCGTTCATCGACTCGATCATCTACCAGCTCCGCCATCAGGGCGTGCTCGGCGACCTGTCCAAGCTGCAGGCCCTGCTGGGCGTGGCCAAGCGGTACGTGATCACCGACTCCGGCTGGAGCCTGCTCGACTTCGCGACCCAGATGCGCAGCCTGACCAGCGGGCACTTGCTGTTCCGCACGCTGCCCATCGAGCGCTACGGCACCTGGGGAAACCCGACGCAGGACGTCAACATCGTGAACCCGCGCTACATCAGGCAGCTGGTGCACACCGCGTTCTACCCGCCGCGCACGGACCGCGGCCACGGGCACCGGCCCGCGACCGCGGGCGGTCAGGTCACCGTCGACGTCTACAACGGAACGACGACCTATCACCTGGCCGCCGATGTGCTGGCCGCCCTGGTCAAGGGCGGCTACCGGCGGGGCACGGCCGGCAACACCGCGACCCGGGCGGCCACGGAGGTCCGCTAC
>JBPCKO010000271.1:0-12387 GCA_051004215.1 Streptosporangiaceae bacterium
GGCCTGAGGGGTGCGGGCGGCCTGAGCGGCGTGAGCGGCGTGAGCTTGAGCGGCCTGAGCGGCTTGAGCGGACGTCCCCGGCGCGCTCAGTCCCGGCAACAGGATCAGCCGGAGCGAGTCGGCCTCGGCCCTGGTCACGCCGTCGAGGTGGAAGCTCTCGGCCGAGCGCAGGTCGTTGCGCCCGGTTCCGATGCTGACCCGGCAGACGCCGAGGACCCGGTGCAGCACGTGCGCGGTGATGTCCACGGTCCTGATCCGGTCCCTGGCGACCGACAGCGTCTTCTGGTTCAGCAGCCCGCGCCGCAGGTATACCCGCTCGGCGGTGATCTGGTACCGGGTGGTGACCCAGTGCACGAGCCCGGTGATGACGGCGAAGACCGCCGCCGCGATGCCCCAGACCAGTCCGCCGCCGGTCTGCGAATGCAGCAGGATCAGGCCGGCCAGCAGCGGCAGCAGCCGGACCAGGTCGGTCAGCGGGCGGACCACCATACTGCGCCGGCTCAGCCGCTGCCAGGACACGCTCGGGCCGGGGGCGGTCAGCCAGGGCGGCGCGGTCAGGCCGGGATTGCTCAGGCCGGGATTGCTCAGGCCGGGATTGCTCTGGCCAGGCGCGGTCAGGCCGGGCGCGGTCAGGCCGGGAGGGCAAACGCCTGGATTGCTCGCGCCCGGCGCGGTCAGGCCAGGCGCGGTCGGGCTGGGAGTACTCGAGCCGGCCAGGTCGGGCCGGGGCGCGGTGGCCGGCGCGGCTCCCGGTCCTGCCGCGAACGGCTGGGTCCCCGGGAGTCCTGGTCCATTGCCGAGGGGCAGCAACGGGACCTCAGGCCCGGTGGCCAGCGGCCCGGTGGTCAGGGGCCCAGTGGTCAGGGGCCCGGTGGTCACGGTCCCCGCGGTCAGCGGCCCGGTCAGGGGCCCCGCGGTCAGCGACCCGCCGGTCCGCGGCCCGGGCCGCAGCAGTTCGCCCCGCGGCAGTTCGGGCCCCGGCAATTCGGCGGGTTGCGATGCCGCATCCGCCGTCCCGGAGCCCGGGCCGGGACTTGGCGCTACGGCCGTCTCCGCTCCCTCGCCGGCCGGGTCAGGCGGCGTCATGTGGCGTCGCCCGGCGTCTGCCCGGTCGCGACGGCCAGCTGGTCGAGCAGGCGGTCGGCCAGCGCGCGGTCCAGGGCGTGGATGCGCACGGGCCCGGCCGCCGAGGCGGTCGTCGCGGTGACGTTGGCCAGGCCGAAGATCCGTTCCCCGACCGACCGGTGGCTGTCGATGGTCTGGATCCGGCTGATCGGGGCGATCCGCCAGTGCACCGAGAACCAGCCGGACCTGGTGTACAGCGCCTCGTCGGTGACCTCCCAGCGATGCACCCGGTACCGCCAGCGCGGCATGATCGCCGCGTGCAGGATCGCCACCACGGCGGTCGCGACGATCACGGCCCGCCACGTCCCGGTGAAACCGCTGGCCGCGGCCGCGATCACCTCGACCAGCACCACGCCGCTCCCGCTGAGCGCCGCCCTGGCCGTCCAGTAGGAGACGGCGCGCCGGCTCACCTGGTTTCCCGGCGCCCGCAGGCCAGGAAGCAGCGGCTCGGCGGCGAGGCTGTCGGTGCTCATACGTCTAGGGTGCCATCTAGGAACAGAGAGCTGAAAACGATCATCAAATTCCCAGCGTAACCGGCAGCGGAGACATTCTCGCCGCCCTCGCGCAGAGCAGAAAACCCAACTAGTCACCCCAGCCGATCCAGTCTCTCAGGCAACGCTTTCCTGCATTGTTCCCCGAATTGGCAGCGGTCAGTGTTGCGCTTAGCTGCCCTGGTGCCAGGACGCCAGGTACTCCCGCTGGCCCGCGGTCTGCTCGTCGATCCCGGCCCCGGCGGCGGCCAGGGTCAGGCGGGCGACCTGGGTGTCGATGGCGGCCGGCATCGGGTGCACCCCGGCCGCGAGCCCGCTCTGGCCGCTCAGCAGCCAGGTCAGGGCCAGGGCCTGAGCGGCGAACGACAGGTCCATGACGGCCGCCGGGTTGCCCTCGGCGGCGATCAGGTTGACCACCCGGCCGCCGGCCAGCAGGATCAGCCGCCGGCCGCTGTCCAGCACATACTCGTCCGCATGCGGGCGGACACCCGGGTTAATCGCCAGGGCCAGGCTGGCCAGCGCCCGCACGTCGATCTCGACGTCGAAATGGCCGGCGTTGGCCAGCACCGCGCCGTCCCGCATCGCCTCCAGGTGCGCGGCCGTGATCACGTCCCGCGACCCGGTCGCGGTGATGAACACGTCGCCTTCGGCCGCGGCCTGTGCCATCGGCAGCACCCGGCAACCGCGCATGATCGCGTCCAGCGCGCGGACCGGGTCGACCTCGGTCACGATCACCTGGGCTCCCAGTCCGGCGACCCGCTCAGCGATCGCGCGGCCGCACGAGCCGTAACCGGCCACCACGACGCACTTCCCGGCCAGCAGCATGTTCGTGGCCCGGAGCAGCCCGTCGATGACCGACTGGCTGGTTCCGTAGCCGTTGTCGAACATCCGCCTGGTGACCGACGCATCCGCGGCCACGACCGGGAAGGCCAGCGTGCCCGCGGCAGACATCCGCCGCAGCCTGGCCACCCCGGTCGAGGTCGACTCGCAGCCGCCGGTCACGCCGGCCAGCAGTTCGGCCCGCTCGGCGTGCAGCGTGGTAACCAGATCGCCGCCGTCGTCCACGATCAGGTCCTGTGCCCCGTCCAGGGCGCGGTGCAGGTGCGCGTAGTAGGTGTCGCGGTCGACCCCGGCCCTGGCGGCCACGAACACCCCAGGGGTGCTGGCCAGCGCGGCCGCGATGTCGTCCTGGGTGGACAACGGGTTCGACGCGGCCAGGTGCACCCGGCCGCCCCCGGCCGTGATCACCCCGACCAGGACGGCGGTCTCGGCCGTGACGTGCAGGCAGGCCGCGACCGACCGGCCCGCGAACGGCTGCCGGGCGGCGTAGTCCTGGCGCAGCAGGCCGAGCACGGGCATGGCCCGCTCGGCCCACGCAATCCTGGCCAGCCCGTCTCCGGCCAGCCCGGGGTCGGCCACCTCGGAGCCGAACTCGCCGCCGTCGCCGCCGCTCACCTGGCCCGCCGGGCGGATGCTGGCCGCGCCACCGTTCGTAGCGGCACCGTCAGTAGCGGTAGTGGTCCGACTTGTACGGGCCTTCGACCGGAACGCCGATGTAGCCGGCCTGCTCCTTGGTCAGCTCGGTCAGGTGCACCCCGAGAGCGTCCAGGTGCAGCCTGGCCACCCGCTCGTCCAGCAGCTTGGGCAGCACGTGCACGCCGAGCGGGTACTCGTCGGTCCTGGTGAACAGCTCGATCTGGGCGAGCACCTGGTTGGTGAAGCTCGACGACATCACGAAGCTCGGGTGCCCGGTCGCGTTGCCCAGGTTCAGCAGCCTGCCCTCGGACAGGACGATGATCGAATGCCCGTCCGCGAACACCCACTCGTCGACCTGCGGCTTGATCGTGTTCCGCTTGATCCCGGGGAGCCTGGCCAGCCCGGTGATGTCGATCTCGTTGTCGAAATGGCCGATGTTGCCGACGATCGCCTGATGCTTCATCCGGCTCATGTGCTCGGCCGTGATGATGTGCAGGTTGCCGGTGGCGGTCACGAAGATGTCAGCCGTTCCGATCACGTCATCGAGGGTCAGCACCTGGTAGCCGTCCATCGCCGCCTGCAGGGCGCAGATCGGGTCGATCTCGGCGATGATCACCCGGGCGCCCTGACCGCGCAGCGACTCGGCGCAGCCCTTGCCGACGTCGCCGTACCCGCAGATGACCGCGACCTTGCCGCCGATGAGCGTGTCCGTGGCCCGGTTGATGCCGTCGATCAGCGAGTGCCGGCAGCCGTACTTGTTGTCGAACTTGGACTTGGTCACCGAGTCATTGACGTTGATCGCCGGGAACCGCAGCGTGCCGGCCTTGGCCATCTCATACAGCCGGTGCACGCCCGTCGTGGTCTCCTCGGTCACGCCGAGGATCTGCCCGGCCGTCCTGGTCCACTTCTGCGGGTCGGCCGCGAGGCTGGCCGTGAGCAGGTCGAGGACGACCCGCCACTCTTCCGGGTCGTCGTCGGCGCCGGCCGGCACCGCGCCCGCCGCCTCGTACTCCGCGCCCCGGTGCACCAGCAGCGTCGCGTCACCGCCGTCGTCCAGCAGCATGTTCGGGCCGCCGGTCCCGCCAGCGCCGTCGTCCGGCCAGGTCAGCGCCTGCTCGGCGCACCACCAGTACTCAGGCAGAGTCTCGCCCTTCCAGGCGAACACCGGGATCCCGCGCGGGTCCTCTGGCGTGCCCTCAGGCCCGACCGCGATCGCGGCGGCGGCGTGATCCTGGGTGGAGAAGATGTTGCAGCTGGCCCACCGCACCTGTGCGCCCAGCGCGACCAGAGTCTCGATCAGCACGGCGGTCTGCACGGTCATGTGCAGCGATCCGGTGATCTTGGCATTGGCCAGCGGCCGGGAGCCGCCGAACTCCTCGCGCAGCGCCATCAGTCCTGGCATCTCGTGCTGGGCCAGCCGGATCTCGTTCCGGCCGAATTCGGCCAGGGAGAGGTCGGCGACCTTGAAGGGGACGGACTCGGCAGTCATCTGCGCTCCTGTCTGGGGATGGTGAATTCGCTGTCGCTGGACTCTGGCTCTCTCCGACCGTACGGGATTCCTGGCCGGCGGCGCATCCCCGGACGGGTATTTCTGACACGAAATTGTTAAGATCTGCGTCATGCGTATCAGCGAGGCCGCGGAACGGCTCGGCATCTCCCCCCGGATGCTGCGGTACCGGGAGTCGCTCGGGCTGCTCCCACTGATCCGGCCGGCGCCGCGGGCCGGGCGATCCCGGGTGGCCGGCCTGGGCCGCCGGCCGGTGCCGGGGTCCGCGCACCGCCAGTTCGGACCGGCCGACCTGGACGCGGTCGCCCTGGGCCTGGCGATCGAGCAGCGGTATGACATCAGCCCGGCGGCGCTGGCGTTCGGGCTGCGAGTGCTGGCCGATCCAGCCGCCCGCGCCCAGGTTGCCGAACTGGGCAGGCGGACCGGCCGGATCAGGCCGTTGCCCGCGATGGCCATGGACTTCGAGAAGGAACGCGCACTGCGCATGCTCGCCGGCCCGGTGCAGGCCAGCGCGGGTTCGGCCTGGCCAGGTGCAAGCACGCCGGATTCGGGCAGGCCGGGTCCGGCCGGCCCGGCTTCCGTTAGACCGCCCGCGCCGCCGGCGCGCCAATCCTGACGTTTTCGCGCCCCGGCCATGGGATTTCCCGATCACGCCGCCGGGTACGCCGGGCCAGGGTTCGCCGGCACATTCGCGGCCGGCGATCCGCCGAATTCGAACCATCTCTGTTCGCACCACGAGCATTCCCCGCTGCCCCGGCCCCTGACTGCCGTTCGCGGAAGGACGCGGGGAATGTCATACCAGGCCAAGCACCGGCGGATACCGCTCGCCCAGGCGGCGGCGGCGATCGCCGCCCGGGCAGGCGGGGCCGGGCGGACCGCGCCGCTTCCGGCCAGGCCGGCCCCTGGTCTGGATCGCGCCCTGGCTGGCCGGGCTGACGGCGCTGGCGCTTCGCGACCGTGGCCAGGCCCGGCGGCGGTAGGCCGGGCTAGCGACGCTGGGCTGCCTAGTGTTCGCCGAGGGCCTGAGCCGTAGTCGGCTGACCGGCAGCCAGCACACCCTGAACGTGATCACCGACGTGCCGGTGAGGCCGCCGCTGGCCTGGCACGGAATCGACCTCCTGGCCGGAAACGCCTACGTGCTCACCGGCCTGGCCAGGCTGCTCGCCCTCTTCGGCTGAGGCGTCGCGCGCGCGTTCACGCAGCCCGCCACGGCCCGGCTGACCAGCTCAAGCACTCCCTCGCCCGGATCATGACTCCCGCCCGGATCATGACCCCCCGCCAGGATGATGACCTCCGCCAGGGGGATGACTCCCGCCCTGAATCAGTGGGTGAAGTTGTTATCGCGATAGCACGGTAAACCTCACCCAACGATTCAGGGTGAGCGCTCAGGAAGGGGTTTGCTGGTCGGGTCCGGCCGAATGGTCCCTTCCGCGCGGCTGCTCAGCCGGGCGGCTCGGCGTGGCCAGCATGATCGTCGGCGTGCGGGGCGTCGGCGTGCGGGGCGTCGGAGCGCGGGGCGTCGGAGCGCGGGGCGTCGGAGCGCGGGCCGGCGGAGCCGCGGGCCGACCTGACCGCACGGACCGCCGGGTCGGCTTCGTGCTGCCTGGCCGCCTCGTACAGGTCGGGCTCGAGGTAGATCAGCCCGGCGACCGGCACGGCCGACCGGATCCGCCGCTCGGCCTCGTCGATCCCGGCCGCGATCGTCTCGGCGACTTCCCCCCGCCGGACCGCGACCTTGGCCGCGACCAGCAACGACTCCGGCCCGACGTGCAGCGTCCGCAGGTGGATGACGCGCTCGAACGGCGGCGTCTGCTCGATCGCCGTGACGATCGCCCGCTGCGAATCCGGACTGCCCGACTCGCCCACCAGCAGGCTCTTCATCTCGGTCGCGAACACCACGGCGACACACCCGAGCAGCAGGCCAATCGCGATCGACCCGACGCCGTCCCAGCGCTCGTCCCCGGTCACGGTCGACAAGGTCACCGCGAGCAGCGCGAATCCGAGCCCGATCAGCGCCGCGAAATCCTCAAGCAGCACGGCCGGCAGTTCTGGCGCCTTGGCGTGCCGGATGAAGGCCCGCCAGCCCGCCCGGCCCCTGGATGCGTTGGACTCCCTGATCGCGGTGCGGAACGAGAGCGCCTCAAGCACGATCGCGACCCCGAGCACCGCGAACGCCACCGCCGGGGAGAGCACCTTCTCGGGGTGCATGAGCCGGCTGATTCCCTCGAAGAGCGAGAAGACGGCGCCGACCACGAACAGCACGACCGCGACGATGAAGGCGTACACGTACCGCTCGGAGCCGTAGCCGAACGGATGCTGCTCGGTCTCGTCCCGGCGCGCCCTGGTCCGCCCGACCAGCAGTAGCACCTGGTTGCCGGAGTCGGCGACCGAGTGCACGGACTCGGCTAGCAGCGACGCCGACCCCGTGATCACGAACGCGGCGAACTTGGTCACGGCGATGCCCAGGTTGGCCCCGAGCGCCGCGAGCACCGCCCTGGGGCGGTCGCCGTGGGCTTGGTCCTGGCTCATCGCCAGGCCGCGGACGGCCGGCTAGCTCGCGGCCGGATAGCGTGCCTCGCTGACTAGCAAGACCGGGATGTCGTCCCGCACCGGATAGGCGAGGCCGCAATCCGCGCCGGTGCAGACGAGTTCGCTGGCCGCCTCGTCGGCGCGCAGCGGCGCATGGCACTTCGGGCAGGCCAGGATCTCAAGCAGCCAGTCGTCGATGTTCACCAGTTCTCCCGGGATTGTCGCGGGTCGTCAGGCCGGGGACCCTTCCCCGGCCTCCCGGCAGGCCGGCCGCCCGGCCAGCCGGACGGCGGCGCCACTAAGCATCTTCGCGCACCAGCCGCAGTATCTCGTCAGTGACCTCCGCCAGCGTGGCCGCGTCGTCAGCCTCCACGTTCAGCCGCAGCAGCGGCTCGGTGTTGGACGGCCGCAGGTTGAACCACCATTGCGGGCTGGTGATCGTAAGCCCGTCCAGCTCGTCGGCACTGATTCCCGGCCGGCTCTCGAACTCCTTGCGCACCATGGCTATGGCCCCGGCCCGGTCCGTGACCTCGCTGTTGATCTCGCCAGAGGCGAGGTGCCTGGAGTACCCGGCGAGCAGCTCGGAGAGCGGGCGGTCCTGGCCGCCGAGTGCGGCGAGCACGTGCAGGGCGGCCAGCATGCCGGAGTCGGCGAACCAGAAGTCCCTGAAGTAGAAGTGGCCGGAATGCTCGCCGCCGAACACGGCACCGCGGTCGGCCATCACGGCCTTGATGAACGAGTGGCCGACCCTGGTGCGAACGGGCGTGCCGCCATGCGCGCTGACGATGTCGGGCACGGCCCGGGAGGTAATCAGGTTGTGGATGATCGTCGCGCCCGGCTCGCGGTCCAGCTCGCGGACGGCGATGAGCGCGGTCAGCACGGACGGCGAGACGATCTCGCCTCGTTCATTCACCACGAAACAGCGGTCGGCATCGCCGTCGAACGCCAGCCCGATGTCGGCGCCCGACTCCCGCACCGCGCGCTGCAGGTCGGCCAGGTTGGCCGGGTCGATCGGGTTCGCCTCGTGGTTCGGGAAAGTCCCGTCCAGCTCGAAGTACATCGGCACGGTCGTGAGCGGCAGGCCGTCGAAGACTTCGGGCACGGTGTGCCCGGCCATGCCGTTGCCCGCGTCCGCCACGACCGTGAGCGGCCGGATCGAGGACAGGTCGACCAGCGACCTCAGGTATTTCGCGTACCCGCTGAGCAGATCCTCGGCCCGCACCGTACCCGCGGCGGCGGCCCGGCGATAGGTGCCGGCCCTGGCCATCTCCTGCAGTTCGGCCAGGCCAGTGTCCTGGCCGACCGGCTTGGCGCCGGCCCGGCACAGCTTGATGCCGTTGTACCTGGCCGGATTGTGGCTCGCGGTCACCATCGCGCCGGGCACGCCCAGCGCGCCGCTGGCGTAGTAGAGCATGTCGGTGGAGCCCAGGCCGGCCGCGATGACGCCGGCCCCTTGGGAGGTGACGCCCCGGCCGAAGGCCGCGGCCAGCGGCGCCGACGACGTGCGCATGTCGTGGACGGTCACGATCTGGCTCGCGCCGGTCAGCCGGGCGAAGGCGGCCCCGACCGTCTCGGCCACGCGCTCGTCCAGGTCGTCGGGCACGACACCACGAATGTCGTACGCCTGGAAGATCTCCGCCATGGGCCCCGAGCCTACCGGGTGGGCCGGTGGTCAGGTCGTAGGCTGCCGGCCCGCCGCTTCGGTGGGCGGCGTGGGCTCGCCCGGGGCCGAGCGGACCATCCTCAGGTGCCGCCGCCGGCCAACCTCCACGCCCTGCCCGACCGGCTCGGTTCCCGGCGGGCGCTGGCGCTGCTGCTGGGACACCTCGCGGACGGCGTTGGCCAGGGCCTCCAGGTCGTCCGCGCTCTGCTGGGCGGAGTCGCCGGGAAGCCGGACCACGTCCCAGCCCCGGGGCACGGTGAGTCGCTCGGCGTGCTTGGCGCACAGGTCGTAGCAGTGCGGCTCGACGTAGGCGGCCAGCGGGCCCAGCACCGCGGTGGAGTCACGGTAGACGTACGTGAGCGTGTAGACGGGGGGCTGCCTGCATGCGGTGCGCGAGCAGCAACGCGAACTCACCGACCACCTCACTCACCTGATCATCTCCGGGCGCGCGGACCCGGCACACCCGTTGACGGTAGCTGGCCGGGGTCGGTAACGCCACCACCCGGGGCACTCTTCACGATCGTGTCTTCGCGCCCACCCGCGGCGGGAGATACGCTCGGTAACTGTGCAGGCCGAACAGAGAAGTTCCGCGGCTGGCCAGCGTGGTGTCCGGCGCCGCGACCGGCACGGGCGCGGCCTGCGCGGCCGGCTCGTCCCGACCGATGTCCCGCTGTACCGCAGCCGCGCGCAGCAGTTCGACGACCTGGTGCTGGACGCGGTAGGGCGACTGGAGCCGCGGTGGGAGTCCGAGCTGTCCGGCATCGAGTTCGCGGTCCAGGAAGTGCCGGACGAGGAAATCCAGGGCGACGACCTGGTGCCGGTGCCGCTGGCCCGGATCGACCCGGGAGAGCCGGACCCGCAGGCACCGTCGGGTGCCCGCTCGCCGCGGATCGTGCTGTACCGGCGGCCGCTGCTGGCCCGGGCCGAAGACGAGGAAGAGCTGACCGAGCTGATCTTCGACGTGGTGGTCGAGGAACTCGCCGAGCTGCTGGGCCTGGACCCGGACGCCATCGACCCCGGCTACACGGACGGGGACTGAACCCGGCAGGGAGACGAGCGGCCCCGCCGGGCTCAGACCGCTTCGACCGCTTCGATCCCGATCAATTCGATCGACTCACGCTTCAGGCGCCGACGCTCCCGCTCCGACATGCCGCCCCAGATGCCAAACCGCTCGTCATTCTCCAGCGCGAACTCCAGGCACTCGGCCCGGACCTCGCAGCTCCGGCAGACCTTCTTGGCCTCCCGGGTCGAGCCGCCCTTCTCTGGGAAGAACGCCTCCGGATCGGTCTGGGCACACAAGGCCCGGTCCTGCCAGCCAGGCTCCTCTGCGTCGTCTGAGCACTCCACATCGTGCTCTGGCTCCAGTTGGACGATGACCTCAGACACACGCACCTCCTACCCCTGACGGGGCCCCCGGGATCACGCTCCTCCCCGCGGGAGCGCGTACTTACAACTATGAAATTACACGCGCGTGTCTTGCTTCGCGTCAAGCCCGCTAGGTGATATTGGCCGCACTAATGTTCTGCGGTGGGCGATAAGTTCCCGAAGATTGCCGCCTTTCCGTTGCCGGGCCGTTAGCAAAAGGCTCTTGCGCCACTACACGGAGTAGGACACGCTGGCTGGCCGGGTTGAGCGGGGGGCCGGGTCGTGGTGCCGGCCGGTGCGCGGGCCTGCCAGACTTTGGCTATGCGGATCACCGTGCTGGCCGGCGGCGTCGGCGCCGCGCGCTTCCTCCGCGGCCTGAAGGCCGCGGCCCCCGAGGCGGACATAACCGTGGTCGGGAACACCGGCGATGACATCACCCTGTACGGGCTGCGCGTCTGTCCCGACCTGGACACCGTGATGTACACGCTCGGGGGCGGCATCAACGAGAGCCAGGGCTGGGGGCGGGCCGGGGAGACGTTCGAGATCCGAGATGAGCTGGCCGCCTACGGCGTCGGCCCGGACTGGTTCACGCTCGGGGACCGGGACTTCGCCACCCACATCGTGCGCACCCAGTTGCTGAACGACGGCCACCCGCTCTCGGCCGTGACCGAGGTACTGTGCCGGCGCTGGCAGCCCGGGGTCCGGTTGCTGCCGATGTCCGACGCCCAGATCGAGACGCATGTCTTGGTCGACGAGGGCGACGGCCAGCATTACGTGCACTTCCAGGAGTGGTGGGTGCGGATGCACGCCGCGGTGCCCGCGGCCGCGATCGTGCCCGCCGGGGCGGCCGGCGCCCGGCCCGCGCCGGGCGTGCTGGAGGCGATCGCCGCGGCCGACGTGGTGCTGTTCCCGCCGTCCAACCCGGTGGTCAGCATCGGCACGATCCTGGCCGTGCCCGGCATCGCCGAGGCGGTCGCGGCCAAGACCGTGGTCGGCGTCTCGCCGATCATCGGCGGGGCTCCGGTGCGCGGCATGGCCGACGCCTGCCTGACCGCGATCGGCGTGCCTACCACGGCCGTAGCGGTCGGCGCGCACTACGGGCCGGACCTGGTCGGCGGCTGGCTCGTGGACGACCAGGACAAGGAAGCCACGACCGACCCGGCGCTGGCCGGGATCCAGGTGCGGGCGCTGCCGCTGTACATGCGGGACCTGACGGCCACGGCCGGGATCGCCCGGGCCGCGCTGGACCTGGCCGCGGAGCTGTCGTCGTGACCACGCCCGGCAGCAGCGGTCCTGAGATCAGTGGTCACGAGATCGGGGTGCGGGGCGTGACCGGGCTGCCGGAGGTGGCCGCGGGCGCGGACCTGGGCGCGCTGATCGCCGACGCCGTGGGCGACCTGCGCGACGGCGACATCGTGGTCGTCACCTCGAAGATCGTCAGCAAGGCCGAGGGCCGGACCGTCCACCAGGACCGCGAGGCCGCGATCGACGCCGAGACGGTCCGGGTGGTGGCCCGGCGCGGCGACGCGCGGATCGTGGAGACCCGGCACGGCCTGGTGCTGGCGGCCGCGGGGGTCGACGCGTCGAACACGCCGCCGGGCACGGTGGTGCTACTGCCCGAGGACCCGGACGAGTCCGCGCGGCGGCTGCGCAAGGCGCTGCGCTCCCGGCCTGGCGCCCGCGTCGGGGTCATCGTCACCGACACCCTCGGCCGGGCCTGGCGGGTGGGGCAGACCGACACCGCGATCGGCGCGGCCGGCGTCCGCCCCGCGATCGACTACCGCGGCACCCAGGACAGCTTCGGCAACTCGCTGGAGGTCACCCTGGCCGCGGTGGCCGACGAGATCGCGGCGGCCGGGGACCTGGTCAAGCGCAAGGCCCGGGGTGTCCCGGTCGCCGTCGTGCGCGGCCTGGCCGACCTGGTCACCGACGAGGACGGCCCGGGCGCGGCCGCGCTGATCCGCAACTCGGCCGAGGACATGTTCCGGTACGGCGCGGCCGAGGTGCCGCTGGCCCGGCGCACGGGGCGGGACTTCACCGGCGCCCCGGTCAGCCCGGACGCGGTCCGCCGGGCCATCGCCGCCGCGCTCACCGCCCCGGCGCCCCACCACAGCACGCCGTGGCGGTTCGTGGTGCTGGAGTCCGCGGCGGCCCGGGTCGGCCTGTGCGACGCCATGCTCCAGGCGTGGATCGAGGACCTGCGGGACGACGGGTTCACCGAGGAGCAGATC
>JBPCKO010000272.1:0-3370 GCA_051004215.1 Streptosporangiaceae bacterium
TCTCGCTGTGGTTTTGGCGGGACGGAGAGCCTGCCCCCCCCCCCACCCCACCCCCCCCCCGCCCCCGTTTCCCCCCCCTGGGCCAGGACATTTTCGGGAGCTCACGACGGCCAGCCAGGGACCGGCAGGCGCGAGCAGGCAGCCAAGACGGTACGGCCTGCTGCTCGTCCTCTTGATCTGCTCCTACCTGCTGTCCGCCTTCGTCACCAGCAAATGGGTCAGCGACTTGCAGGTGGCGCTGTTCACGATGGCCGGGCTGCTGGCGATCCGCAGCAGCCGGCTGCGCCGGGGCGAGGTCCGGCTGCTCGTCACGGCCGGCTTCCTGACCTCACTGCTAGTGATCGTCGTGGCCAACCATCAAGGCGGCAGCGTCGGCCGCGGCGTCGCCTCGGTCTGGACCGGCCTGCTGCTGCTGTTCATCGTCGTGGTCATCGTGCGCCAGATCTTGTCCGCGCCGGCCGTGACCGCGCAGAGCATTTACGGCGCGATCAGCGCGTACCTGATCATCGGCCTGATGTTCGCGGCGGTCTACGGCGCGATGTACTACTTCCAGGGCAAGACCTTCTTCACCGGCGGCCAGCCGGGCCGCGCAGCCAATCTCCAGTACTTCAGCTTCACGACGCTCACGACCCTGGGCTACGGCGACTTCACCGCCCGGTACAACCCGGGCCGGGCCGTCGCCATGCTCGAGGCCATGACCGGCCAGATCTTCCTGGCCACCCTGGTCGCCAAGCTCGTGGCCAGCTTCCGCCCGGCCGCGACCAGGCAGCGGGCGGGGAGCGCTGAGCACCAGGACTGAGGGCCGGCCGCCGGCCTCCGGCCTAGCTCGCCGGGCCCGGATCAGGATCGCGCAGCCGGCGGCGCTGCTCGGGACCGAGGGCGGCCAACAGGCTGGCGAATGAGGGCCCGAACGTTAGCGTGCCGTCGTCGGCCAGCGCCCCGACGACGGAGGTAATCTCCAGCTCGAAGGCGGGCGGCCGGCCAGCCGCCGACCTGATCAGCACGCCGGCCGCCCGGCCGGTCCACTTCGTCTTCTGGGCCGCCGGGGCCAGGTCGTCCGCGCTGGCCGTGAACACGTAGACCGAGCCCGCCCGCTCGTCCAGCCGGACCCCGCCGGCCGAGCCGTGCGTCATCATGACGATCAGGCGCTCGCCGGTAATGACCAGCTGGCCGAGATCCCCGGCCCCCGTCCCGTCGGCCCCGGTCAGCCTCATGTAAACGGCGAAGCGCAGGTGCGGCGCCTGGCCCTGGCCGGCCGGGAAAAGTAGCAGCAGCCGTTTCTTATTGTTCCGGTACCCATCCTGAACGTCGCGCCCAGCGCCTGAGATTCGGGTGGGGGCGTGGCAGGCTCGAACGTCAGGAGGCCGGCTGCGAACGCCACGCAACCCTCCCTCCGCCGGGCCGCAATCGTGAAATCATGGCATTGTAACGTGCCCGGCCAAGCCATTCGTGCGCATTTCGGCAGACTTGCCGGCGAGTTCGGTCTGGCCTGCACCGGCGAGCGGGCACCGGCCCGGCTCCTCGCGCCGCTACCAGCACAAACACGGTGAGCGACGGTTCGGTTACGTCCCCTGGCCCGGGCGAGTGCCCCGTGGTTCCCACATCGGCCGGCGCGCCGCGCCAGCGTCACGGCCACGCTTTGGGCCGGTCGGATACAGTATTGATGAATTGACAAAGATGAAAGGATGCCTTCCGTGCAAAAGGTGGAGACCGTCCGCACCGATGATCTGGACGGCAGCGCCGCCGACTCGACCATTCGATTCGGCCTCGACGGCGCCGAATACGAGATCGACCTGAACGACGAGCATGCGAGCACGTTCCGGGAGAGCGTGCAGCAGTACATCGCGGCGGCCCGCAAGGTCAGCGGCACTCGGCGGGCGGCCGGCGCCCGGCCGCGCCGGGCCCCGGCCGGCACCGACTCGACCCAGGTACGCGAGTGGGCCAGGAGCCAGGGCCTGCCGGTCAAGGAGCGCGGCCGGGTACCGAGCGATCTGGTGGCCCGGTACCGCGCGGCGACCGGCGCCCGCTAACCGTCCTGGGCTGGCTCGCAGATCGCCGGCACGATCCGGTCGAAGACCAGCCCGGCCAGTGACCCGGCGGTACTCACCTCGGCCGGCGACGAGGCCAGGTACACGACGAAGCAGCTCTCGTCCTGCGGCACGAAGATGGCCTGCAGGAAGCGGATCCGGGCGCCAGTCCTGGCCGCCGCCTCGGCCCCGGCCCGAGCCTGGCCGGCCACCTCGGCAAGCGCCGTGCTGGCGGGAAGGTAAAGCTCGGCCAGGTACCGCACAGCAGCGAGCGTAAGGCGCGGACGGGCTCTGGCTGAACGCGGAGAGCCACATTCTTTGACCCGCCACCCGGGCGGGCGGGGCACGGGCCGGGGCACGGGCCAGGCCGGCCGGCGCCGTCAGCGCGCGTGGATCCGGGCCCCGAGCTCGGCCCTGGACCTGACGCCGAGCTTGCTGTAGGTCTTGGTGAGCGTCGACTCCACCGCGCGGACGCTGACGAACAGCTCCGCCGCCACCTCGCGGTTGCTCAGCCCGCGGGCCACCAGTTCGGCCACCCGGCGCTCGGTCACGGTCAGGCCGGAGACGGCGGGGGCGCGGCCGCTGATCCGGCCGAGTTCGTCGCGCACCCGGGCCAGCCAGAGGGCGGCCGGGATCGACTCGAAGCAACCGGCCGCCGTGGTCAGCGTCGCCCGGGCCGCCGCGCGCTGCTTGAGCCGGCGCTGCACGATCCCCAGCGCGGTCAGCGTCCGGCCGCGCTCCGCCGGCAGGGGCGACACCTGGTCAAGCAGCCGGAGGGCGGTCGTCAGCTCGGCAAGGGCGCCGTGGCCGTCGCCGCGGGCGGCCGTGATAAGACCGTGGCAGCGGTGGGCCAGCGCCGCGGTCACCGGCTCGCGGGCGCTCGCGTCCAGCGCCGCCGCCACGCTCTCGGCCGGCCCCAGCTCACCCACGGCGACCAGGGCCTCGCAGCATCCTGGACATCTCGTTCTCGCACCCGACACTGCTGCGGATTCACGACCAGTCGGGGGGCAACCCGTTCATCGCGCTGGAGATCGGGCGGGCGCTGACCAGACGGGGCGGCACGATCGCGCCGCATGACCCGCTGCCCGTGCCGCACTCGCTGGCCACGCTGGTGCGGGAGCGGCTCGCAGACCTCGACCCGGCCGTCCGCAATGCGCTGGACCTGGTCGCGCTCATGCCCGGCGCACCGGCCGAGCTGCACGCCGCCGCTGGCGTTCCGGCCCGGGCCCTGGACCAGGCGATGGCCGGCATCCTGGCCGCAGAAACCGGCCGCCTGCTGTTCGCCCATCCGCTACTGGCCGCGGCCGTTGCGCACTCCATCCCGTCGGCTCGCGCGCGCGAGC
>JBPCKO010000273.1:0-30830 GCA_051004215.1 Streptosporangiaceae bacterium
GCGAGTCCGCCCGCGAAAACCCAGTAGCCCTCGGCGATCAGTCGTTCGTTGAACGCGCTGATGGCAGGCCGCCTGTCCGTGCTGCCGGGATTGCTCTTGTCATCGATCACGGAAACCAGGTACCGCATATCGGATCATCTCCTGTGGCTTCTGGACGCCCCTGGTGGACGGCCGTTCACCCCTGCAACGAACACCGTTGCCCCGATCCGACACCGCCCTGGACTTCTTCGTGGACTTTTCTGGCCCCGCGGAGAGTCGGCAGCTTGACAAGGCGGGCACGGAGCAACACTCTGCTCTTGGTACATATGTACCAGAACCGGGACGGAGGCTGAGGATGGCGTTTCCGGCCGGACCGCGGGACTGGTACGACGTCAGTGACGACCTCGCCAGGCTAGAGCGGAAGTCCCGCTTCCCCGACTACGCCAGGAACCTGTTCGACGAGGGGCCGCACCTGATCTCGTCACCCGACCTGCCCTGGGGCGACGAGGTGCGGCACCGGGTCGTCGAGGCCTACCTGCGGTTCATCCACGGCGAGACATGGCACACCGGCGCGGGCGCGCGGGACATGGAACGCGAGGTGATCTCGGGAATGGGCGCGCTGCTCGGCAGCGACGCGGCCGCGGGCTTCATCACGTCGGGCGGGTCCGAGTCGAACCTGTGCGCGCTGCTCACCGCCAAGAGCCGGGCGGGCCGCAGCGGCAGCGTGGTCATGCCGCGCTACGCGCATTACTCGTTCTACAAGGGCTGCCGGATGTTCGACCTGGAGCCCATCCCGGTGGACCCGCCGCCCGGCCGGTACGGCACGGTAGATCCCGGCCAGATCCGCGCGGCCGTTCGGGACGACACGATCGCGATCATCGGCACCGCGGGGACCTGGCCGTTCGGAACTGTCGACCCGATCGCGGATCTGGCCGCCATCGCCGCCGAGCGGGACATCTACTGTCACGTCGACGCCTGCTTCGGCGGCTTCATCCTGCCGTTCCTCGAACGCTCCGGCTACCACGAGCAGCTCGCGGCATGGGATTTCCGGGTCCCTGGCGTCTGCTCGGTGAGCGCCGACCTGCACAAGAACGGGCTCGTGCCGCCGCCGGCGAGCAGCTTGTATTTCCGGGACAGCACGCTGCTGGAGCATGCGAAGCGGATTGCGCCGCCGAACGGCACCCTGTCAGGCACCCGGCCGACCGGACCGATCGCGGCTGCCTGGACAGCGTTCCAGCTGATGGGCATTGAGCGGTACCTGGCCGCTTCGGTGCGCTCGATGCGGCTGAAGGAGCAGATCATCGCGGGCGTCCTGGAGATTGCCGGGCTGGCGGTCGTCCCCGGCAGCATGATCAATATCTTCGTCGTCTGCTCGCCTGACCTGGACTTGCGACCGGTAGCGGCCAGCCTGACCGACCGCGGCTGGATGTTCGTCACGAATGCCGAACCCGGGCCGCTATCGATCTGCCTGTGCACGATGCCGCAGAACGAGTATTCCGCCGAGCCGTTCCTCGCCGACCTGCGGGACGCGATGAGCCGCGCGACCCCGGCCGCAGCAGGCGACGGCGACCGCCAGCAGAGCGGGTACGGACATGTCTGAACCCCGGCCGGCCGGCGGTGCGCCTGCCTTCCCGCTAACGCCGCAGGACGGATCGCCGCCGACCCCGGGACCCCCCGGCGGCGAGCCGCCAGAGTTCCTGACCTCGATGCGGTCAATGTTCGGGCCGGACGTGACTTTCATCGGCTGCCCGCGAGCCGACCTGGGCACTGCCAGCGACCTCGCGAGCGCCGACGTGGTCATCGTCGGCGCGCCGTTCGACAGCGGCACCAGCTACCGCTCGGGGGCCAGGTTCGGCCCGCTGGCGATCCGCACCGGCGATTACAACCCGCACATCCCGACCAGGCCATCGCTGGCCCTGGGGATCGACCCGTTCGACGTGCTGCGCATCGTCGATGCCGGCGACGTCCTGATGCCGCCGGGCCTGATCCAGCAGAGCCTGGCCCGGCTGGAGGACGCGGTCGCCGCAATAGCGGCCGCCGGCGCCATCCCGCTGGTACTCGGCGGCGACCACAGCATCGCCCTGGCCGACCTGTGCGGCGTGGCCAGGCATTGGGGCGACGGCCGGATCGCGATGCTGCACTTCGACGCGCACTGCGACACGTTCTACAGCGAGTTCGGCTCGCTCTACGGGCACGGGACGCCGATGCGGCGGCTGCTCGAATGCGGCGCGCTGCGCGGTGATCGCTTCGTCCAGGTCGGGCTGCGCGGCTACTGGCCCGATCGCGAGCACCAGGACTGGATGGTCACGCAGGGCATCCGCTCGTATCAGATGTCCGAAATCTCCGCCCGCGGGCTTGACCGCTGCCTGGACGAGGCCTTCGAGCGAGTGACTCAGGACTGTGACGGCGTATTCCTGTCCGTCGACATCGACGTCGTCGACCCGGGCATGGCTCCCGGCACTGGCACGCCCGAGGTCGGCGGTCTGACCAGCCGGGAAATGCTCGAGGCCGTCCGCAGATGCGCGATCGAGCTTCCGGTCGTCGGCATGGACCTGGTCGAGGTCGCGCCGGCCTACGACGGCCCGGGCCAGATCACGGCGTTCCTGGCCAATCGGATCGCGCTCGAGGCGCTGTGTGGAATCGCGAAGCGGCGCGTCAGCACACCAAGCGAGGTGAGTTGAGTGGCACGACCCAGAACCCCAACCCGAACCCGGGCGATCGCGGTCATCGCGGCCCTGATGGCGCCGCTGGCGCTGGCAGTTTCCTGCTCGTCGGGAGGGGGCGGCCAGTCTAGCAGTAGCGGGATCTTCAAATGGGGAACGACGAGCCCGATCGACTCCCTGAACCCGTTCGTCGCCGTCCAGCAGAACTCGTTCTACACGTTCGAGTACGTCTACCCGTTCCTTGTGCAGTACCGTGCCGGGCTGCACATCGTTCCCGATTTCGGGCAGAGCTGGAACTCAGCCAACGGCGGGCGCACGCTGACCATCCGAACCCGCGCCGGGGCGCGATGGTCAGACGGCCGCGCCCTCACGGCGAGCGATGCGGCCTGGACCATCAACACGGTGCTGAAGTACCGGACCGGAGCGACCGCCAGCCAGGCCGGCTCCCTCAACGGCGTGGCCAGCGCAAGCGCGCCGAACGCGACGACGCTGGTGATTCACTACCAGCACCCCGTCCCGGGCGCGCTGGCCGCGCTGCAGGGTCTGCCGATTCTGCCCGAACACATCTGGGGCAAGCTGGCGACCGGCAGCGGAGCGCGGCTGAAGACATTCGCCAACCCGGCCCCGATCGTCGCGGGCGGCCCGTTCATCCTGATCAAGTACACGCCGAACGCGGTAGCCCTGTTCAAACCCAACCCGCGCTGGTGGGGGCCGAAGCCGCACATCAGGGGCTTCGGCATCCAGTTCTTCACCGACGCCGACGCGATGATCCGCACGCTGGAGAACCATCAGATCGACGCGACCGAAGGCGAGCCCTTGCCGCCGACCGCGATCTCCGCCATGCGCACGAAGGGCCTCAGCATCGCGCAGACGGCGTCGTTCGGGTTCCGTGACCTCATCATCAACTCCAACCCGCGAAAGAAGCAGAACCGGGAACTTCTCAACCCGCTGGTCCGCGCGGCCTTCGCGCACGCCATCGACCGGGCCCAGATCGTCAAGACCGCATGGCTTGGCTACGCGCTGCCCGGCAGCTCGGTTGTCTCTCCCGCCTACGGCGCCTGGAACGACGCCAGCCTGCATCCGGAGACCTTCAGCCTCGCGCTGGCCAGGAAGCTGCTGGACCAGGCTGGTTACCGGATGGGGCCGCACGGCGTGCGGATCGCCGGCGGTCATCCGATGTCCTACCGGCTGCTGTTCGTCTCCGACGAGCACGGGCCGGGAGACCGGGCCTTCCAGATCATCCAGGCTGACTTCGCCAAGATCGGGGTGAAGCTCAATGAGCAGGTGGCCGACCCGGCGGCCGCGGAAAACACCATTCTCGGCACGAATAACGACTATCAGGGCTGGGACCTGTCCATGTGGGACTGGTCCAGCCTCCCGGCCAACCCCAGCTTCATACTGAACGCGCTGACCTGCGGCCAGTGGGGCGGGTGGAGCGACTCCGGATACTGCAACCCGGGCTACGACGCGCTGAACACCCGCCAGCTTGCCGACACCAGTTCCGCCAGCCGGCTGGCGCTCGTGCACCAGATGCAGGCGCAGGTCTACCGCGACCGGCCGTACATCGTGCTGACCTACGACAAGTGGACCGAGGCCCGGATACCTGGCTGGACCGGGTTCGTCCTCACTCCCAACGGCTCGTTCAACCAGCTCTCCGACCAGACCATGCTGCAGCTGCGGCAAGCCGGCTAGTCAGTCGGCAGCCAGCGACCTGATCAGCCGGACGATGCCAGGCGTCAGCACCCCCCTGGCGAAGTCGCGAGCCGGGCACGCCGCCTGTTCGAGCAGCAACCCGGTGACCGAGGCGACGAAGAACCTGGCGCCCGCGACGGGGTCGCGGGCGCCGGCCCGGCGCAAGACCGGCTCGATCAGCGCCGCGTACCGGGCGTTCAGCTCGCGAACGGCCTTGCGCAACGCCGGCCGCCGCGCCGCGTACAGGTCCATCTCAAACTGGGCGAGCAGCATGGTCCGGCGCCGGCCGCGCGTCTCGGCGGCCAGCACGTGCGCGAGCTGGGATGCCCATTCCTCAAGCGGGATGACGGCCAGGTCGAAACGGTCATGCACGGCAGCCAGCTCACCGAGCTCCCGGTCGGCGGACAGCAGCAGAGCCTGCTCGAGGATGTCCTCCTTGGAGCTGAAGTAGTAGGTCGTCGCGGACAACGAGACGCCGGCCCGCTCGGCGATGCGGCGGTGCGTGAGTGCGGCCGAGCCTTCCTCGCCCACGATCCGGAGAGCGGCATCCAGCATGACCTGGCGCCGCGCGTTCCTGTCCACTGCGGCCGGCTCCTCTCCCGGCGGCAACCTCTTTCAGGGTCCGCCACGATCCGCGCTCTCGGGCCAGAGGATACGGCCGCCGCCGCGTGGCGGGACGAGGGGCCGGGGGGTGTTCCGTGCCTGCCTCGCGGTTTGGCGGCCGTCCCGCGATCCGTCGGTACATTGAGGCTCAGGGCGCTCACAGCGCCAGTGTTCGGGGGTGACCGCAGTGGGTGCGCCTGTTCTTGCTCAGTGGTGCGCCAGGCATCTGGGCAGCCTGCCCGCCAGCGAGCTCTTCAGGTCCGGTCACCTGTCCGCGGTCATCGGGCTCCGCCTGGCTGATGACCGCGAGGTCGTGGTCAAGGTGCGTCCCCGGTCCCCGCGGATCGCGGCCTGCGTGGAGGTCCAGCGCCGCCTCTTTCAGTCCGGCTATCCGTGCCCCGAGCCCCTGACCGGCGCCGCCCCCTTCGGTGGTGACGTAGCCACCGCTGAGGCCTACGTTGGCGACGGCGCCATGCTGCCGGGCGCGGGCCGCTCGTCCTGGGCCTTCGCCGAGGCGTTCGCGCAGCTGGTCCTGCTCGCCCCGCGGCCCGCCGAGGTGCCGGCCCTGGTCCCGTCACCTTCGTGGGCGTACTGGAGTCACGCCGAGCCGGGGCTCTGGCCGCGGCCCGAGGGGCGGGACGTCGACCTCAACGCGGTGGCTGGTCCCGCGTGGATCGACGACGCCGGGCGCCGGGCCCGCGACCGGCTGCGGGCCGGCCCGTCCGGCACCGTGATCGGCCACTGCGACTGGCTCGCCGACAACCTGCGCTGGACCGGCGACACGCTGCTGGTGGTCCACGACTGGGATAGCGGTCACCGCCGACAGCGAGGCCGTCCTGGTCGGCCTGGCTGCGGCGCTGTACTCGACCGTCAGGGCAGACGTCCTTGCCACTGTCGAGGAAACTCACCGGTTCCTCGACGCGTACGGCGCAGCACGAGGCCGGGAACTCACCGCGGACGAAATCGAACGTTCGTGGGCGGCTGGCTGCTGGACCCGGGCCTACGACACCCAGTATCAGCACGCCGCCGGGCGGCCCATCTGCTCACTCACCGAGGATCAGGCTCGCGAGCGCCTGCGCCGGGCCGGAGCCGGCTGACCGGGGCCACCACCATCCGCGTCACGACGGCTCGTGCAGCGACTGGAACTGCTCGATCAGCGGCCAGATGTGTTCACCCATCTCTACTTGAGTGAACAGGATGCCCACCGTCCCGTCCGGGTCGACGAAGAAGTCGGTCCCCAGCCCGCCGGACCAGCCGAGGCGGCCGCGCTGCGGTCCTTCAGTCTGCACGGCTACGCCAAAACCCCATCCCATGCCGTCCCAGAACCCCGGGAAGAAGCTGTCCGCGGTCTTGCAAGCCGCTGGCACCTGGTCGCTGCTGATCTGCTGTAGGTGATCAGGCGAGATCATCGGCTGCCCGTTGACTCGCCCTCCTTCGGCCAGCATCCGGACGAAGCGGTGATAGTCCCGAGCGGTGGAGACGAGCTCGCCGTGGCTGACGTCGAACGACGGCGGCCCCGCGTAGAAACCACCACCGGCAGGCTCGATCTCCACGAGTCCCTCATCGCCGTGCCGGTAAGCCGCCGGCAGCCGGTCCAGCTTTCCTTCCGGCACCCACAGCGCAGTTTCGGTCATCCCGAGCGGCCCGAAAACGTCCTCGGCCAGATGCTCGCCGAGCGGGCGGCCCGTGACCCGTGAGATGAGGATGCCGAGCACGGCAAACGAATGGTGATAGCGCCATCCGTCGCCCGGCTGGAACGCCAGCGGAAGTTCCGTCAGGCGACGCAGCCACTCGTCGGCGCCCAGCGCCGGTGGCTCCGGGCCTGCCTCAGTTCCGTTCGCTGCCATCGCCTGCTGCAGCGGCGAGGCCTGGATCAGGATCCCGTACCCGGAGGTACTGGTCAGGAGGTGGCGAAGGGTGATGACGCGGCGAGCCGGCACGGTGTCGTCGAGCTCAGCCGTTGGACTCCGCAGCACCTGGCGGTCGGCCAGCTCCGGCAGCCAGTCCACCAGACTCTGGTCGAGCCCAAGACGCCCGGCCTCAACAAGACGCAGCGCTGCGACCGAAGAAATCACCTTGGTCATGGACTGGATTCGCATGATGGCGTCCTCGCCCATGGGACCGCCGCCGATCGACGCCACTCCTGCGGTGATCACCTCGACGTTCCCGGCACCCAGCAGCGCGACCCCGCCAGGAATAGTGCCGACGTCAACGTGACGACTCAACAGCTCCTGCAGCCCGGTGCCCACCTCGGCCATCGTGCCACGTCTCAGGGCGTGCAGTGCATCGGACCGTGTGCAGGAGCAAGCGCGTTGCCGTCCAGGTGGCCAAATCAACCGTTTTGTAAAGATCGATGGCGGGTAAGTGAGCTGCGTGCCCGCCCGCGCCCTATTTCATACCGCGCCGCGCTGCGTAGAGATCAGGGAACTGCTCACACCGCGGCCAGCGGCTGGTGAGGTCCTCGTCCGCACTTTGTGCTCTGGCATCAGCAGCGGCACCGAACGGCTGGTGTTCCGCGGCGAGATTCCGGCCGAGCTGGCGCTGGACGACACGATCGATGCGCTTGGCGGTACCTTCTCCTATCCCTTCGCGTATGGGTACGCATGCGTCGGCGAAGTGGCGGAGTCCGGCCAGGCGGTCTTCGCGTTTCATCCGCACCAGGACGTATTCGCGGCCCGGACCGACGAACTGATTCCGCTGCCCTCCATGGATCCCGCCTCAGCAACGTTGTTTCCGCTGGTCGAGACGGCCTTGCAGGTGACGCTCGATGCCGGGTCCGGATATCGCGACCGTGTCATCGTGCTCGGCGCCGGCGTGCTCGGGCTGCTGACCGGCCTGCTGTTGCAGCGCTCCGGGTGGCGGCCGCTGATTGCCGAGCCGCAGGCGTGGCGCCGCGCTATGGCCAGCAGCCTCGGAGTCACCACCGTGGCACCGGAGGAACTGGTGCAGGAGGAGGTTCCGCTGGTCATTGACGCCAGCGGTAACCCAGATGCGCCAGCGATGGCGCTGAACATGCTGGCCCACGAGGGAACGCTCTTGATCGCGTCATGGTTCGGCACCAAGCCAGTGGTGCTGCCCCTCGGCGGCGCCTTCCACCGGCGGCGCCTGATCATCCGCGGCAGCCAGGTCTCTACGATGCCGGCCCGGCTGTCCGCGACCTGGACCCGGTCTCGGCGCCGCCGGGAGGCCGCTGGGCTGCTAGCCGACCTGCCGCTGGCTCAGCTATGCACTCACGTCTTCGCCTTTGGCGACGCAGCCGAGGCGTTCCGAGCCGTGGACCAGGGGAAACCCGGGTTGATGCATGCCGTTCTCGATTACGACAGGAGTGCTGCCGGTGACCTGTGAAGTCGGGTTGAGCCGAAGCGTCCGAGCTTTCCACATCATGCCCGGGCTGCCGGGTCCGGAGGGACAGCTCCATGATCATGACTACCGGATTGACATTGTGGTGGACCGCGCGCAGCTCGACGACCGGGACATGGTCTGTGATCTGGATGTGCTGGAGGCGGCGCTCTCCGGGCTGACCGGCCGGGTCGAAGGCCGCAACCTGGAGGAAATACGACCAACCGGGGCCGCGGCGGTGACCGTCGAGGTGTTCGCCCGCTGGGTGCATGACAGCCTCTCACCTGCCGTCGCCGCGGCAGGCGGCGAGGCACTGGCCGTGCGGGTGTGGGAAACTCCCGTCGCATTTGGCGGGTACCGCGCCCGATGCCCGCCTCTGCCTGACTACCCCGGGCGACCCTGAGGGCGGGCGACTGAACCGTTCGGCTGGCATGTCCGTCTGCTGTCATAGGGAACACACCACGTTCGTAATCCACGCGGGGCAGTTATATGACTCTGGGCTGGGACAATCCCACAGCAGATCCCACAACCACCGTCCTGCTGCGGCACGGCGATACTGAGCTGTCACCCGAACACCGCTTCAGCGGGCTGCACGACCTCCCGCTGAGCGCCAGCGGAACCCGGCAGGCCCAGGCCGCCGCTGGCCGCCTAGCCGCCGGTGCCCCGATCGACGCCGTGGTCAGCTCGACCTTGCAGCGCGCTGTCGCTACCGCCGCCATCGCGGCGGCCGAGCTTGGCCTGACTCCAGTACTCGATAATGATCTTCGTGAAACCGACTTCGGTGAGTGGGATGGTTTCACCCTGGCCGAAATCCAGCAGCGATGGCCCGCGGCCGCGGCAACCTGGCGGCACGACCCCGGGCAGGCCCCGCCGGGCGGGGAGAGCTTCGCCGACACCGCGCACCGGGTAAACCGGGCCTGTGACCGGCTGCTTCGCGATCACGGCGGCAAGACCGTCCTAGTGGTGAGTCACATCACGCCGATAAAGATCCTGCTGTGCCGGGCGCTTGGCGTCCCGCTCGGCACCGTTTACCGGCTCTATCTCGGTTCCGCCTGCATCAACGAGATCCAGTGGCACGGCCGCGGGTTCGCCGCCGTCCATCGTGTCAACGACACCAGCCACCTTCCCTGACTCACCGGCGGGCCGCTGCCGCCTGGGACGAGACCGAACTGAAGGCCTCGAGGAACTGGTTGCGGAAGGCGTCCATCCGCTCGAGCGGAGCGGAGCGGCCGGGCAACAGGCCGTCTTGCCAGTGCCAGGATGCGATCTGCCGGAACACGGAAGGGTCGCGGGCGACGATCGAGATCGGCACGACGTGGCTGGCGAAATTGCCGCTGATGACGCTGGGTGGCTGCTCGTCGCCGAGCAGGATGAGCACGAGGTTCGGGTCTTTCAGCTCTGTGACCCATGACGTCAGGGCATCCAGCGAGTACCGGATCGAGCGGCCAAAGAACTGGTGCAGGGTGCTTGCGCTGCGCCAGACCGTGGTCGGGGATTCGCTCCGCGCGGGCATGGGGTCGAATATCGACCCGTTGCCGACCTTGTTCCAGGGCACCATGGTCGGCAGCGGGGCCCAGGGCCAGTGCGAGGAGACCAGGTCAATCTCGGCCATCACCGGCTTGTGGCCGGGGGCGAGTTCACGCCGCTGGAACTCGGCCAGGGTGTACTGGTCGGGCATCGTGGCGTAGCTGAACTTCGGGCCGTGATAGCCGACATTGCGCCGGTTGTAGACCTTATCGAAGTGGTAAAAGGACCTGCCGGGCGGCCAGTGATCGTCGTCAGCGGGCGCGTCGCTGACGGTGCTCCAGCCAGCCTTGTTGAAGGCGTCGGTAAGCGTGAACCGGCGGCTGCCGACAAGCTGGGCATACAGCTGGTCCGTGTCGACCCACAACCCGGACTCCAAAGTGGAGTGGCCGAGCCAGCTGACCCCGCCGAAACTCGGGGAGGTGACCCAGGCACTTTGCGTGGCCCAGCCGGCGCGGGCCAGTGCGGCGGTGGTCCGGCGCAGGTCGGCGTCGACGCCGGGAGAGAAACTGGTGCCCTGGACCGCGGCCTGCCCGTAGCTCTCGACGAAGGCGATGATGACATCCTTGCCGCGCAGTCCGCTGAGCAGGTCAGTGGCGGGGATGCTGGCTTCAGGGTCCGGGCCGTGCAGGAGCCGCTCGAAATAGTGCTGCTCGCGGATCATTCTCTGGGTGTCGCGCACCTGCGCGACGACCAGCCCGGCGGCGCTGGTCGAGCCGACGGGGGATCCCGGGATGAGTTGCAGTGACAGGCCCGCGCAGAGCGCCCAGACCGCGGTCAGGGCGGCGAGCCCGGGAACCGCGGCGCGGACGTGCACGGCGGCCTCGGTGGTGATGCGAATCATTGCCGCGGCGATGGCGCTCAGGAGCAGAATGAAGATGAGAAGGAGCTCGATGAGCGCGGTGTCCGTGGACCTCGAGCCGATCGCGTCGCGTACCGCGCCAACTGCCGGGTAGATGGCGCCCCAGTCGAACACCGGGTTGAACGGGCGCCCGATCTCCTCGTAGAACCCCATGTCGAAGATTTTGATGACAGTGAGCAGGCCGAGCAGGACTCCAGCAGCCGCCGCCACGATCCGTCGCGACCGGGAGGGCAGCACCATCGCGACAGCGACCAGGGCGAGCCCTTCCACGGGAATGCGGACAAAGGCGGCCGGGGTGAGCTGGAAGTTACGGTCGGGCGCGACGAGAGCCCCCCAGACGAGCACGACCGAAGGCACGGTGATGAGCAGCAGCAGAGCCCGGCGGGTGCGCGAGCTGACACCGGCGCGGTAGAGCCAGATCACGTCGCGGCCGAACGACTCGGCCAGCAGCAGCAACGCGCCGCAGACGGCAAACATCCCGACGAGGCGGCTAACCTGCCCGGATACGACGACAGTGAGCACGATGCCCTGGACCGCGGCCACGACCTTGCGCCAGTACCTGGGCGGCAGCGGCGCCGCCAGCCACGGCATCAGCCAGCCGGCCAGCAGCAGCGCGTACCGGGCGGCGCCGATGGCCAGCACCCAGCTGCCGTAGGACCGGGAAACGGCGATGCTCAGCAACAGGATCAGGAACGCGTCGACCTCGCCGTCGAGGCGGGCTCCCAGCGGGGTGGGGGTGCCGGTCCGGCGCGCTACCTGCCCGTCCACCGAGTCGAGGGCCAGCGCCATGGCCGACAAGGTGACCAGGGCGGTCATCGGCAGCGGCCGGCCAGTCGAATCAGCGACCAGGCCTGCGACTCCGGCGACCAGCACCGCCCTGGCCAGAGTGACCCAGTCCGCGGGCAGGATTTCAGGCTGGTCGCTGAGCATCCGGGCCGTGGCAATCAGCGCGGCCGCCGCCGAACCCGCGGCCAGCCCGGCGATCCAGCCGGCGACGCCCAGTCCGGGCGTGGCGGTCAGGACGCCAAGCAGGGCGGCGGTGGCGAGCATCCCCAGGATCGACGTGCGCAGAATCGTAGTCAGCGCGCTTTCTTCGCCAGGCTTGAGCGCGCCCTCGTCCGCGGGCGCGAGCGCGCCGTCGTCCCCGCGATCAAGCGCGCCCTCGTCCGGAGGCTTCACCGCACGCATCGTGCCCCCGTTCCGCAATCACCGGCAGCCGTGGCTTTAGGGAAGAACGGGTCCGCGGTCACTCCGGTTCACGCCACCGGCCGCGGGCCTGCGATGCTTTCGCAGCCGGACGGTTGAACTGCGCGTCCAGCCGGACCGTATACCCGGTGTGGCAGCCCTGCGCTCGATTCTGGCCGGGGCCGGTCCGGCCGTCCGCCGGCTCGGCCTGCCGGTGCTGCGGCCGGCCGCCGGCCTCGCCGTGCTGTGGTTTCTCGGCCAGCATGTGGGCGCGGCGCCGTTCAGGGACGGGGTGCGGGCGATCACCTGGCCGGCCGTCGCGGGTGCTGTCACGCTCACCGTCCTGACCACGGTGTGCTCCGCCTGGCGGTGGCAGATCGTCGCCCGGGCGCTCGGCGTCGGCCTCGGCCTGCGCGAGGCGGTCTTGGCCTACTACCGTTCCCTTTTCCTCAACTCCGTGCTCGTCGGCGGGGTTCTTGGTGACGTGCACCGGGGGGTCTCGCACGGCAGACATGCCGGAGACGTGGCCCTGGGGGTGCGCGCGGTGGCGTGGGAACGGCTATCCGGTCAGGTCATCCAGGCCGGGCTGGCCGCCGGCGTGTTGCTGACCTTGCCCTCGCCGGTCCGGCCCGCGCTGCCGTACGTCCTGGCCGGTCTGGCAGGCCTGGCCGGGTGCGCCGCGCTGGCGGTGCGCGGGGCCGCGAGCCGCCGCCGGTCGCGGTTGGCGCGTACTGCCCGCGCCGTTTCCGATGATCTGCGATGCGGGCTGCTGGCCCGGGATGTGTGGCCCAAGCTAACGCTCGCGTCGGCGCTGGTCGTTGCCGGGCATACGACCACCTTCGTCATCGCGGCCCGGGCGACCGGCTGCTCCGCGCCCCTGGGCGAACTGGTCGCGCTCCTGATGGTGGTCCAGACTGCGGTGGTGATCCCGCTGAGTATCGGCGGCTGGGGCGCACGGGAAGGTGCCGCCGCCTGGGCCTTCGCCGCAGCTGGCCTCGGCGCGGCCCTCGGGGTCACGGTCACGACGCTGTATGCGGTGCTCATGCTGACCGCGGTCGCTCCGGGCGCTGTCCTGCTGCTGGGGGACGCCGTTCGGCGCCGCCGGGGCGGGTTCATGGCTGACCGGCCGCACCCTGGGTCCGGCCCCGGTCCGCCACTGGCGGCGCTCTCGACCCGGCGCGAGACCGACTGGCTGGCCCGGTGACCGGGGAGGTCGAGGCGGCGGTGATCCGGCGCCGTATTCAGATCCCGCTGGGTTTTGCGGACGGCTACTCAACCACTGCCACCATCATCAGCTTCACCGGCTTGACCGACGAGCAGCAGCATGTGGCTCTTGAACTCGGCCGGCCCGGCGCGACCGGGCTGCCGCTGGTGCGCCTGCATAGTGAATGCCTCACCGGGGACGTCTTCGGCAGCCAGCGGTGCGACTGCGGGCCGCAACTGCGCGAAGCGGTCGAGCGGATCAGCAAGCACGGCGGGTACGTGCTGTATCTGCGCCAGGAAGGGCGCGGCATCGGGCTGTACGACAAGCTC
This sequence comes from Streptosporangiaceae bacterium, assembly GCA_051004215.1. Classification (GTDB taxonomy): domain Bacteria; phylum Actinomycetota; class Actinomycetes; order Streptosporangiales; family Streptosporangiaceae; genus Chersky-822. Next base: position 13,381 of record JBPCKO010000273.1, read on the forward strand.
GACGCCTACGCGCTGCAAGACCGAGGCCTGGATACCTACGACGCGAATCTCGCGCTCGGTCACCGGGCCGACGAGCGTGACTACACCAGCGCGGCCCAGATGCTGCATGCGCTAGGGGCCAGCCGGATCGGGCTGCTGAGCAACAACCCGGACAAGGGCGCTCAGCTGGCCCGCCTCGGCATCACGATCGTCACGCAGGTCCCTACCGCGTTGCACCTGACCGGAACAAACGCCGTCTACCTGGCCACTAAGGCCCGGCGGGGCGGGCATGATCTGCTGAGGCGGGGACTTGAACGGGTCGGGGAGCCGCACCGGCGTGCGGGTCCGCTCCCCGATCCCGCAGACTGAGGTTCGAGGGCCGATGACAGACATCCGCGGGCATCCGGCGGCTGGCACCGCCCCCGCCGCCACCGAGGCGCGCGCGCCGACGGCCACCGGCGCGGGTCGCGTCGTAGGCCTGGACGGGATCCGTGGCCTGGCCGCCCTGTTCGTCGTGCTCAACCACATTTTCGAGCGCGCCTGGCCCGGCTACCCGGCCGATCCTGCTCCGTTCTGGGCGGCCTGGCTGATCTACGGCCGGTTCGCGGTCGTCGTGTTCATCGCGCTGTCCGGCTTCTCGCTGGGTCTCGGCCCGGCGCGCTCGGGCTGGCGGTTCACCTCGATCAAGACGTACGCGCACCGGCGGGCCTGGCGCATCCTGCCGCCCTACTGGGCCGCGCTTGGATTCAGCCTGGTGATGACCTGGTTCGTGCTCGCCCAGCCCGGCTGGCCGGTGCCCGACGGAAAATCCGCTGTCGTGTACGGGTTGCTCGGGCAAGACGTCTTCGCCGCGGGCAGCCCCAACCGGGCGTTCTGGTCGATCGCCATCGAAGCCCAGCTCTACGTCCTGCTGCCGCTGCTGCTGCTGCTCGTCCGGCGGGTGAGTGCCCGCGCGATGGTGGGCCTGGTGGGCGCCATCGTCATCACCATGGGCCTGCTGGGTCCGCATGTCCCGCTGATGAACAGCGCCCTGATCAAGTTCACCCCCGACCTCGCAGTGCTCTTCGCCATCGGCCTGCTGGCCGCCGGGATAGTCACCGCCAGCGAGCGCGCCCGATCCCGGCCCTGGGCCGTTTACGCGCTGGCCGCCACCGTGCCGGTCATCGCGCTGATGGTCGTCAAGGGCTCTACCTGGTCGAACCTCAATCTGTTCTGGCTCGATCTGGCCTGGGCCCCGGCGGTCGGCTGCTTCCTGGCCGCGATCGCCACCTCGCGCCCGCGGCCGGTCGTCCGTTTCCTTGACGGGCGCCTGCCGCGAAGCCTCGGCGCCTGCTCCTACAGCCTCTACCTGACGCACCTGCCGATCGTCATCGCGGTGTCCTACGGGCTGGTGCTGGGCCGGGTCAGTTCCGGGACCCCGATGTTCATCGTGTTGGTCGCGATCCTGCTGCCCGTGACCGTCGGCTTCGCCCGTCTCTTCGCCGCCGTGTTCGAGCTCCCGTTCCTGCGGCACCGCGGGTGGGCTGCGTTGCGGCAGGCGATGTCAGCCCGGCTGCGGCAGCGGGGCGCTAGCCTGGCGAGCGGCCCACGAAATCAAGCTGGTGGGCGATATAGACCAGCTCGCCAGCAGCCAGCTGCCGACGGCGTCCGGCCAGCCAGTCGGCCAGGTCCGTAGGCTCCACCCGGTCCGGGCGATCCCGCAACGCGCCCTCGATCGTGTGCAGGATGAAGCGCAGGAAGTAAGCCTCATCGCCCGGGTAGGACCCCTCCGGGCCGGCGCTGACGACCCAGTCCGAGGACCCCGCCGCCAGCGCGGGTGCTCCGGCCGCCCGCAGGTGGTGAAACAGGCGCCGGCCGGTTCGGCTTTCCCCGGCCGTCCGGCCGTAGCGATGGCGCTCGTCCATGTCTCGGTGGTAGGCCTGCATGATCTGGTCGTCGTGGGGATGCCCGGGGGCGAAGATACTCTCGCCGTCGTAGTTGATCGTGAACCAGTAGGTGCCGCCGGGGGTCAGCGACCGCAGCAGTCCGGGCAGCACGGCCGGCACGTCTACCAGATCCATGACGGCGTTGGCGATCAGCACATCGGCCGGCGCCCCGTGAGCGGCCGCCAGGTAACTGACGAGCTCGGCGTGTACCAGGCGCACCCGGAGATCACCCACCCGCAGCCCGTCCGGCAGCAGGTCACTCTGCAGGCCCCGCCCGGCCGCCCAATCAGCCAGCCACGGGCGAGAACGATCCAGCAGCGGCCGGTCCGCGTCTAGCAGTATGTACTCGCCCGCGCCGACCACGCCCCAGTCCATCAGGCGGGCCACCATCGTTCCCAGGCCAGCGCCGATCTCCAGCACCCGCGGCGCATCGGCGGGCATCAGGCGGCGCAGCTCGGCCAGCACGTGCCGGTTAATCGCCCGGTCATCAACGGTCGCCTTCGCCGCCAGGTACCTGGCATAGTCGAAGGTCATCGAGGCGTCACCGAAGAAAGCCGGGCTTTCTCGGCCACCACCGCGAACTTGCGCACCCGCCCGCTGCCGAGCCAGTCACTCCACACCCGGTGGGCGGTGATCAGCTCAGCGGTCGCCTGCGTCCCGATCTGGTCGGCGATCTGCGATGACCCAGCCCGGTAACAGCGATGCAGCGCCGTCGCGATCAAGTGATGGGCGGAGCTGTACTCCTGCCGCCAGGTCACCGTCAGCCCCACTCCGCGCAGGACGTCCGTCAATTCCGCCAGCTCGACGAGCCAGACTGTGTCGGCAGCGGGCATCCGCGCCCGCTCCAGCCGGGTGAGCGGCCGGCCTTCCTCGACCGTGAAAGCAAAACGCCCGCCCGGCTCTAGCCCGCGCGCCACCGCACGGGCGAGGGCCTCCTTGTCGGGGAAGGCCAGCATCGTCTCCAGCAGGAGTATCACCTCGAAGCGCCCGTCCGGCAGCGGCGGAAGGTGAGCCTGCTGGAAACGGCAGGGCAGATTCCCGGCCAGCTTCCGGGCGGCGGCCAGCGCGCTGGCCGAGTGATCGACACCCAGGTAACGGCATCGCGACTCCGCCGTGATCATCCGGCCGGGGCCGGCCACGCCGCAGCACAAGTCGAGCACCGAGACGCCGGGGCCGATCCTGGCCTGGTGAGCCAGCATTCGGACCTCGCCCGCGCGCATGAGGCTCTCCTGGCCGACAAACTCGCCCGCGGGGTAGGCGGTCGCCCTGGCCCGCTCGAGCGCCGCCAGGGACGGCGCTTGCTGATCTTGTCCCACATCAGATCCCGCCCGGTGTCTGGCCCGGCCGAGCTACCGGCCGGGCCGCGCTGATGTCGGGCGGACGCCGGATGTTCCTGATCGAACCGCGTCCGCCGCTGCTACGTACCATCCTGTGCCAGATATGACGGATCGACGGCGGCCGTGGTTCAGCCCGGCTGGAGGGCCTTCCCATGACATTCAGAACCGAGAGCCGGATAACGATCGCCAGCAGCTTCGGGGACGTGTGGGCGTATCTCTGTGACGTCGGGCGCTGGCCGGAGTGGGCGCCAACGGTTCTCGAATGCCGGGTTCGCGGAGAAGTTCCGCTTCAGCCAGGCTCGCGGGTGGATCAGCGGGCGAAGGGGGTTCTCTGGCTGACTCGCGGCCGGAGCCAGGAGGTCACCGCGGTCGACGCGCCCCGCTCGGTGGCATTCGCCGGGCCCATGGGCACTTCCGCGGCGCGCTGGGGAATGGAACTCGAGCCGGCCGACGACGGGCAGACCGACGCCAAGATGTGGATTGAGGTCGACCTCGCGGGCATCATGCGCGCGATCCCCGGCCGCCTTCTCCAAGGCCGGGTCCAGCGCGTAAGCGATGGGGAGATGACGGCGATCAAGGCTGCTGTCGAGTCCGCTGAGCGAGCGGTCGCGGAGTCCTAGATGGGATGGAACGGATCTAGCGCGACGCTGCCGAGATCGAGGAGCACATCGTGAGCCAGGTCGACCGCACGCGAGAGCACCTGATCGAGACCTACCGCAAGAAGGCGAAGCACTACGACATCACCTGCCGGCTCTACCCCGCGCCTGGCTACCCCCAGCGGTCCCAGCGCCTCCGGGCCGTGCAAGCGCTCGGCCTGCGCGCGGGCGGCACCGTGGTCGACATCGCGTGCGGCACCGGGCTGAACTTCCCGCTGATACAGAAGGCGATCGGCCCTGGCGGCCGTATCATTGGCGTCGATCTGACCGACGCAATGCTGGCCAGGGCCCAGGATCGGATCGATGCGAACGGCTGGAGCAATATCAGCCTCGTGCAAGCCGACGCGACCAGCTTCGACTTCCCCGCCGAGGTCGACGCGATCCTGTCCACGTATGCCCTGTCGCAGGTGCCCGGATGCGCGGAGGTCATCGCCCACGGCGCCGCGGCCCTGCACGGAGGCGGGCGCTGGGCCGTGCTGGATCTCAAGGTGCCCGGCAGCACCCCCGGGTGGCTGGCACAGCTAGGAACCGCGACGGTGCGGCCGTTCGCCGCCATAGATCAGTGGATTATGCGCCGCCCGTGGGACGCGATCCGGGTCGCTATGCAGGAAGAGCTGGACGACTTCGGCTGGACGGAGTTGTGCTTCGGAACAGCATTCCTCGCTGCCGGGTCCCGCGGCCCCGGCCGGACGCGATGACCGCGGCGAGGAGCGCTCTCCCCGGCACGACGTTCCTCGCCATCAGCGCCGCCATCGCGGCGCTCGTCCTCAGCGCGGGCGACGGACCGGGCGGTAGCGGCCCATCCGCTTCGACGCCCGCGACGTTCACCACGGCCGGCAATCCGGTGCAGCGCGAGAACTCCCGGCCGGGCACCGCCGGCTGGCAGATCCCGGCCAGCGCGGGGACTGTGATCAGTGGTTATGCGTCAGAAACAAGCATCGCCCCCGGCCAAACCTTTCACCTGCACCTGGCCGCGCCGCCTGGCTCTCGCTACCGGGTGCTCGTATACCGGCTGGGATGGTACCGGGGGGCCGGGGGGCGCTTGATCATGTGCCTGCCTGGCTGCCGCTCGAGCCAGGCCGCGACTGCCCAGCCCCCGGCGACCTCACCGGGGCCCGTCACCGGGCTGATCCGGGCCCCCTGGCGCGTGACCGATCGTGCCGTGATCCCGCCTGACGCGGTCTCCGGCTACTACGAGGCCAAGCTGGAGATCGTGGGCGGCGCGTACGCCGGCGCCGTGGGGAGCGTTCCGCTGATCGTGCGCCAACGCCCGGGTGCGCCCGCGTCTGCGGTGCTGGTCCAGGTCCCGGTCAATACGTGGGAGGCCTACAACCGCTGGGGCGGCATGAGCCTCTACCAGTTCGGCACCAGCCTGCACGCCGTCGAGGTGTCGTTCGACCGGCCCTTCGACCCGCAGATGTACGACGACATGGTCACGCGGCTCGAGCTGCCCTGGGTCCGGTTCCTCGAGCGCAACGGCATCGACGTTTCCTACCAGACCGACGTCGGCACGGACCGGGCCCCGGGATCGCTGCTGCATCACCGTCTGGTGTTCTCGATCGGCCACGACGAGTACTGGACGCAGCGAATGCGCGGCGCCTTCGACCGGGCGCTGGCGCTGTCCACGAACCTGATGTTCGGCTCCAACAGCGGCGAGTGGCGGATGCGCTACACCGGCGGCCGGCGAACGATCGTGGAGTGGCGGAATCACCTGATCGATCCGGTCCGCAACCGGCGCCTCGACAACGGGTTCTTCAGGACGTCCGGCGAGCCCGAGTGCAAGCTGATGGGAGTCCAGCACCAGTGGGCCGCGCAGCGCAATCTGACCGCGCCGCCCACCTCGTACACGGTCGTGGGGCCGACTAGCGATCCGTGGCTGGCGGCGGCCGGTCTGACGCCCGGGGACGTGATCCCCGGGGTGGTCGGCTACGAGTGGGACTCTCTCATTCCTGGCTGCTTTGCGGGTCAGGTGGTGCCGCTGATGAGCGCTCACCTCCGGGGATCCGACGGTGTCACCCGCAGCGCAGACCTGGTCAGGGCAACCGCGCCGACCGGAGGCCGCGTGTTCGCGATGGGCACGATGGATCTGGCCTGGGCGCTCGATGACCTGAATGGGCGCTCCCCCAGCTCGCAGGTGGTCGCGTTCGTCAAGGCAGCCCTTCGCGATCTGACCCGTCCCGCCCCGCCGGCCGCTCTGACAATCCGGCGTCGCGCGACCGGACTGGTCGTCTCGGCGCGCCTGCGGGCCCTCGACCCGCGTATCCTCCGGGTGATCGTGCGCCCGGTGCGGGGCGGCCGCGGGTGCGCGGATAGCCTCCGGTCGGTGTGCCAGCTACCGCTCCCGCGCCGCATCACCCGCTATGCCGCGATTGCCGTCGACCGGTGGGGGGCGTCACAGCCGCTGACCGTCACCGTGCAGCCGGGAAACGATCGACCTACCCGTCGCGGCAACTAATGGGCGGCGGCTGGCTTGGTACGGCAAGCGCTCTCAGGAGGGCCGGAAAATCGAGCGGGTGCAGGTAGTAGCCCCCGAGGGGTTCGACGATCCCGGCCAGCCAACCGGCGGCAACATCTACGACCGGCACGTCTGCGCCGGACTGGCCGAGGCCGGCTGGGATGTGCTGGTCACGACCGTCCCCGGGGCCTGGCCGGAACCCGGCCCGGCCGCCTGCGCCGACCTGACCCGCATCGTTTCCGCCATTCCCGACGGTGCCACGGTCCTGATCGACGGGCTCATCGCCTCGCCGGCCAGCGCGCAGCTGCTGCCACACGCCGGCCGGGTACGAATGACCGTGCTGCTGCACATGCCGCTGGCCACCGTCATCGACGCACACCACGATGCCAGCGCGCAGCGTTCAGAACGGGCCGTGCTCCGCGCGGCCGCCAGCGTGGTCGCTACGAGCGAATGGACCCGCCAGCAGGTACTGACCCGATACGCGATCCCGGCCCGCCGGGTGCACGTGGCCCGGCCCGGCGTCGATCAGGTCGCTGCCTCGCCCAGGCCCGTCTGCGGCAACCTGCTCTGCGTCGGAGTCCTCAGCCGCCACAAGGGGCAGGATCTGCTCCTCGAGGCACTCGCCAAGCTGGGTCACCTGGACTGGCATTGCGTGCTGGCCGGACCGCTCGACCGCGACCCGGACTTCGTCGAACAACTGCAGGCCCGGATCAGGCGCCTCGGCTACGACCACCGTGTCCGGCTCGCCGGCGTCCTGACCGGCGCGGTGCTCAGCCACGCGTATACCACCGCCGATCTGCTCGTCGCGCCGTCCCGCTCGGAGACCTACGGCATGACTGTCACCGAAGCGCTCGCCTGCGGCCTGCCCGTCCTAGCCGCCGATGTCGGTGGGCTGCCCGAAGCGCTCGGCTCCGCCGCCGATGGCACCCGGCCCGGCCAGCTGGTTCCTCCCGGCGATCCGGATGCGCTCGCCCTTGCGCTCGGAGACTGGCTAGGTGACGAGCATCACCGACACCGGCTGCGGGCCGCCGCGCTACAACGGCGGTCGACCTTGCCAAGCTGGGACCAGACCACGCAAGAGATAGCAAACGCATTGACCGCGCATCTTCCCGCTGCCGGGCGGGAACGTAAAGATCATGTCAACCGAGGGACGGAGGAACCTTCACATGGATGAGTCAGCAACCCAGGCCCTCGGCCTGGCCAGGGACGACGCGCTTGACATGGCCTACGAGTGGATCGCTCGCCTGCAGGACGAAGTCCTAGACCTGCACGACCGGATAGATGCTCATATGCGTGCGCTGCGGACCGCGTTCATGCAGTCCGGCATATCACCGCCGGCCGAGCTCGAACCGACGCGTCGCCAGCACCTTGCGCTTGTCCCGCCGTCACCGGCGCCCTGAGCCATGGATCCCGGCACAGCCACCGTCCGGCCGCCATGCATCGCGCGGGCGTCGCGCCTGTACCTGACAACGCTGGCGGGCGCGCAGCTGCGGGGGACCAGGAAAACGCACCGCGCGATCCTGCGCTGCGTGGCTGACGACATCGGCGCCCGCACGACGCTTGCCGCCGCCATGCCGGCGCTGGCCAGCTGCGCAGCCCGTAGCCCGTTGCACCGCATGGCCATCAGGGACGCCACCGCTCACTGGGCAGAGCAAGGCTGGATCACCAGCCGGGACGCGGCGTCGTTGTCCCAGACTGCCGACCACGGGTACCGCGAGCCGCCGCTGGATGCCGCCGAGGTCCGCACGCTGCTCGACGGTGTCGGCGTCCCGCTGCGGGACCGTGTTCTGTGGGCGGCGATCTGGGAGTCAGCGGCCCCGGTCAGCGACGTGCTCCGGCTGCAGGTGAACAACATCGTCCCGGCGACTATGCGCGGGTATCTGCATTACCCATGGCGGCCAAGCGAGGTCATCACCTGGGGGCCGGTAACGGCACAGCTGCTGCCGGACCTGATCGGTACCCGGTCGGATGGCCCGCTCTTCCTGGCCGGTCAGCAACGGCTGACCTATCGGGAAGCGGCGGCGGCGTTCGCCCGCGTAACGGGAGGCCACACGCTGCACTCCCTCCGTCCGGACGGCAATCGTGGCCAGCGCATGAGAACCGGGGGCAGCTGAAAGCAGCGACCTACCAGCGCGGCTGGAGGGAGGCCCGCGAAGCGGGCTAGGCGGCGCGACGGACTATGTCCCGGCAGGCCGAGGCCAGTTCGTTGTAGCCGTGCTCCTGGAAGTTCGCGATGGCGCCCCGTAGCCATTCAGCTGGCTGGCCCCATCCATGTTCTAGCGCGTACGGCGCCACCAGGCGCTGAGCGAGGTGGTTCCACCATGGTGCGAACGGCGCGAGATTGCCGCTGGCTCGCTCGGCTAGCTCCGTGGCACGTTCAGGATCGCCGGCCCGGCCTTTCAGCACAGCGTCCGCGTAGGCGAGGAATCCGCAGTTGAAGGAGCCGACCGCCGCTCTAGCCTGTGCCTCGTGAAGCGCAGCCTGCCCGTCGCCGCCGATGACTTCGAGGAGGGCCCAGAATGCCCAGGCGCGTTGTGGCCCGTGCTGCCTTGCCTTGCGCCCGTAAGAGATTCCGGTGTTGCTCTCAGCGTGCGCCCGCGAAATGTCGTCCAGGAAGAGCGATGCGGACGTCCTGACATCAGCCCAGGCCACGAAGAGCACCTCCGGGTCATCGGGCAGCATCATCTCGGCCTGGACAGCGGCCCGTTCGGTTGCATCCCTGTCACGCCGGAGGCCGGCGATGACGCCCTGTACGCACCAGGACATGGCCCCTACGCGGCGCTGGCGGATCCGGCCTGCCGTCTGCTGGCAGGAGCGGGCGAGGGTCAGCGGCCGTTCCAGGTCACGGCGGAGGCTCCAGGCAGTGGCCAGCTGCAGGTCGATGAGGGCCATCGCGGAGATCGCGCCCGCGTGAGCCGCTAGATCCCTGGCTTCGGATAGCTTGCTGGTGGCTCCAGACTCCAGCATCTGGGCCATTCCGATCTGGCGCAGGGCGCGGATCCGCAGGACCGGTCGGCGCTCGGTAGTGGCGATCTCATATGCCCGCTCAAATGCCGCCGCGGCGGTCCCCAGGTCACCGCGTAGCTGCGCAAGCCGGCCGATCGTCTCGAGCGCCTCATAGGCCGTCTCGCCGGCCCAGCTACGCAGCCCGGCGGCTTCTGCCGCCGCCAGGGACCGGCTCGCCAGCTCGACCGCGGCATCCGGCCGTTGCGCGTCGAGGGCGCAGCGAGCCGCGACGGCGTCCAGCCGGGCGCTCAGGGCCATGTCCTGGACGGAATCCGCGATCGCGCGGGCCATGGCCAGGTGCTCAGCGGCCGTGCCCGGACGGTCCTCGGCAAAGGCGCGGGCCATCCGGACGTGGACGTGCGCTTTCCACATCTGATCGGCGCCGATCCGATCCAGGCCGGCGATGAGGCGGTCGGCGGCGGGAATCAGCTGGATCGTGTCGCCGGTCAGTTCGATCGCCCTGACGATCGCGTTGTCGATATCGACAACTAGCCGGTCAGGTGCCGATGGCGAGGGCTCCAGCAGGTTTCTGGCCTCGGTCAGGACGGCCGTCGCGCTGGCCAGCGCCCCGCGCTGAAGCGCTCGGCGGCCGAGCTCAAGCTGAAGCTCGGCGGCCCTCACGATCGCGCCCGCGGCTTGGTGCATGTCAATCGCGAGTTCGCACCATGATCCGCTCAGGTCCGGATGAGCGCGCTCGATTGCCGCGGCAGCCCGCCTCGAGCGGGCGGCACGCTCAGGAGGAAGCAGGCCGGACACGATCGCATCCCTGATCAGCCCGTGCCGGAAACTGAGCACCTCCTGGTTGTCGTATCGGGGCTCAAGGAGTTGCAGGTCGGCCGCCAGGTCCAGGGCCCGGAGCACGGCCTGTTCGCTGATCCCCGCTAGGCCTGTCAGCAGGTTCAAGTCAAATTGACTGCCCAGGACAGCCGCCGTCGTGAGAACATCGACGACGTCCGGGCTCAGCCCGGCCAGCCGCTGCCGCACTGAACTGATGATGCTGGCTGTTGCTCCGGCGCTGGTCTGCTGGTTCACGTGCCATCCGGCGTCATCGAGGACAAGTTCGCCTGATGTAACGGCCGCGGCGAGGACCTCTTCTACCGCGAACGGCAGCCCGTCGCAGCGGGCCAGGATCCGCGTGAGCCCGTCAGCCGGGACGCTCCGCCCGCCGAGGCTCGCGACCGCCATCTGCTCTACGTGTTCCGCGGACAGGCGGCTGACCTGGACCATCGTGATGGCCTGCCGACTGTGCAGCCCCCGGATTAGAGCAGCGGCGCGCGAGGGCTCGTCCCAGCGTAGTGTCGCAATGCAGAGCGCTTTCTGGTCCCTTAGATGGTCGGCGAGATACTCCAGAAGTGCCAGGGTCTCCGGATCGGCCAGGTGGAGGTCGTCAAGCACAAGCAATGTCCCGGTATCGCCGCGCATGCGGCTCAGCAACCGGATGACTGCGTCGCCCCGGGTCAGCGGTGTTGTCCCGTCATCCTGCGAGGGCGCTTGGTCCTCACCAGGCACGACTGGCCCCGGGGATATCCGGTGGCGGCCGAGTTCCGCTGCTGCGGGCAGGCCGACGGGCTCGCCGTCGCGCTCGGTGTCGGTCAGAGCCTCCACGATGGGCTGCAGCGGCATCAGCTGAGCCGACTCCACGGCGCGCGCTGTCACAACCTCCCAGCCGCGCTCCGACGCGTGCGCCGCTGCCTCGCGAGCCAGCCTGGTCTTCCCGACTCCGGCTTCGCCGGACAGGACAAGCACACCGCCACGCCAGTCATGGGCGGCATCGAAGGCGGTCTTCAGCGTTCGGACCTCAGACTCACGGCCGATGAGTTCCGGACAGAACACGTGCATGGATCGACAGTACTTGAGCTTAACGTTACCGTCTAATTACAATCAGCAACCTCACGAGTTCCCGGACACGTCGGCCATCGCCCGGTCCGCTAGTTCGCCTCGCTCGCCGACAGCGCCGGCGGGCTTCCGGTCAGCACGACCACCCGGTCGCGGCCGGCGTTCTTTGCCTGGTAGAGCGCCGAGTCGGCTAGGGCAAGGATGTCAGTGAGGGAGACGCTGTCGCCCGGAAGCGCAGCCAGGCCAACCGAGACCGTGGAGCGCACGGGCGCACCGCCGAGGGCGGCTCCGGAGTCGATCGCCGAGCTGGCGATCTGGGCTCGCAGCCGCCCGGCAATCGCGTGGGCCTGGGCGGCATCGGTCTGCGGGAACAGCACGGCGAACTCGTCACCACCGAAACGGCCGACGATGTCGTCCTCGCGGAGCTCGGAGCGCAGCACGCCGGCGACCATCGTGAGCGCGTTGTCCCCGGCCAGATGCCCGTGGGCATCGTTGAAGTTCTTCAGGTAATCGATGTCGATGAGCGCCACCGCGACGGGACCGCGAGTCCGGCAGGCCCTCGTCACCTCCGCGCTGGCTTCCTTGCGCCAGGTACCGGCATTCAACAGGCCGGTCTTGGCGTCGAGGCGCGAGTCGCTAAGAAGCTGAGCATGACGCGATGAGCGTTGCAGCACTACCACCAGCGGAAGGGCCAGCACCACCGAGAAGGCGGACCAGAAGATGGCCACCGTCGCCAGGACCGCGGCGCAGAGTTCGGCCATGTCATTCAGGATGCCCTCGCGACTTGCCATCACTTCGCGAGCCCGCACCGTCGGATCGGAGCCTTTGACTGCCGGCAACACCAGCAGGTTATTCACCGCCCAGGCCACCAGCCCGGCGAGCACTGCGGCCAGGATCCACCGGAACGCGAACTGGCCGCCAAGGCTCTGAGGCATTCTCGCAATCGCGGCGAGGTGGTGGCCCAGGAGCCGGAAAGTGACGTAGGCGGCGCCGTACGACAGGCTGATCGCGCAAGCCGTGAATACCCGACGGTGCGGCGCAATCTGACGGATGCGCCACTGCGTCAGGGCGATACGTGGGATCGGGATGAGCAGCGCGAAGAGCGGCGGCAGCAAGATCGCGACCGGGAGTTCCCAGATGGCGTAGATGTCCTTGATCAAGCTGGCAGTCTCGCCCTGACTGCGCGTCATCTCGACGGTCAGCGCATCGCAGCCTAGCAACGCGGCGAAGAGCAGCAGCTGCGCTAGGCGGACCCCGGGAAGTGAGGCATATGCAGCGACTGCGATGGCGCCCAAGTCGATGAGGACAACGGCGATGACGTAGGCACTGAGCCAGCCCGGGAGCTGCCAGAGCTGCCACGACGGCCGCGCCCCGGCCGTGCGCTGCCAGGGCCCGCGAAGCCGGACAGCGCGCCAGGCACCCCCCAAGTCTCCCCCTGACCGACTGCCCAGCGTGGCCTGCGCACCGACAGCTGGCCATGCTCCGACATGCTCCGACATGCTCAGCAGCAAATTTCATACCGCGGAACCTCGATTCTACAGTCTGTCACTTCCCGATCACAATTCGTGACGGTACAGGCTCGGCCGCGATGCATCCCACGTGCCGCTAACCATGATCTGACTGCTTAGAAGCAGGCATGCACGTCATTGCTGCCAGTGTGGGATGAGATACCAGGTCGAGGGCACTTCCCAGCCTATGTAACTATGAGTGAAGTGCCGTCTACATCATGATCATGAGATGCATGCGGCTGAACAGTGCCAATGATCGGGTCTGACCACATAGCGCACGTACGCGAACTGGCCCGAGCTCAAGGAAAGGAGACGGCCATGCGCACTACCGGCTGGGGAGGCTGAAAGGCCCCGTCAACGGGTCATCCCGCGCGCTGGAAGGCGGCGGGCCGAAATAATGAGCGCGACGCCGGCGCCGAGCGCCCCGGCGACGGCCACCACCGTCGCCGGGGCATAGCGTTGCGCCGCGGCCCCCGCTAGGATCATCGCGGTGCCCTGGCCGAGGCTCATGCCGGCCTGGGCAAGGCCGAATGCCTGACCCCGCTGACTGTCTGGCGTCGCCAGGACGAACTGCGCGATCGCCGCGATCTGATAGCAGTCGCACAAGCCGGCCACGAACAGGACCACCAGCGCCAGCCGGAAACCCGGGCCCAGCGCGAAAGCGGTCAGCGTGGCGCACGAGGCGACCGCGAGCGGCCGCATCCAGGCGGCTCGCGTTGCCGGGCCCACCAGGCGGCTGAACGCGACGGCGCCGACGGACGCGCCGAGAGCTCCGGCTGCCAGGATCAGGCCAGCCCCGAGAGCACCTGCGCCGTAGCCAGCCGCCAGCGGCGCGGCAACCCCCTCCGGGGCGTTGTAAAAAGCCGCGAGCCAACCCAGCAACATCGGCGTCCGCAATGCCGGGGCTGTGAAGACGAGCCGCACACCCGCAAGCAGATCGGCGGTCCGCGAGGATGCCCCGGCCCCGGAGGACTTTGCGACCGGCCGCTGCCTCACCCAGAGCCTGGTGATGACAGCTGAGATCGCGAAGGTGCCCGCATCCGCTATGAGGGCACCGCGAATACCCACGATGCTTACTGCTGCACCACCAAGCGCAAAGCCGAGCACCTGCGCGAACTGATAGGTGGTGAGCGTGGCCGCCGTCCCGAGCACATACAGGTCCCCGGACAGCACATCGGGGTAAATCGCCGCTCGCGCTGAGGTGAACGGCACTCCCGCCATCGTCACAGCGACTAGCAACGCGACCAGCAGCGCAACCGGCAGGCGGGGCACTGCCATCGCCAGCACGAGCACTATCCGGACGACGTCGCAGGCGATCATCACACGTCGGCGCGGATAGCGGTCAGCAAGGCCGGCGAGCAGCACTCCGCCAGCGAAGGATGGCACGACGCTGGCAGCGAACGTGACGGCAGCCAGCAGCGCGGACCGGGTCTGCCCGTAGACATCTAGAGTCAGCGCAACTCTGGCCAGTTGGTCACCCAGCACGGACCCGATCTGAGCCAGCCAGAGCGCCCGGAACTCGCCCACAGCAAGCAATGCGCCGAAATGCGCCCTACCGCCGGAGTCCTCGACCGCCACCCCGACCTCCCGACCGGCTGCGGGCAGCCGGAGGCCGCGGCAGCAGATGCTTCAGGTACGGCCAGCCGGGTCGGTTCCTCCTGCGTCGCGCCCGCACCTACTAGAAGCGCGGCTCCGCAGCCCAGGAGATCCGCGATCCAATCCGAGACGGCCGGGCGCGTTACCCCAAAAGACCATCTCACCACAGCGGCGCCCGGACGGCCGACCTCCCGCGGTGATACAGCACGCGATCCCCCAGATTCCGGACCCAGATGAAGGTCGTGGCCGCGCCAGCGGGCATCTTGGGAACCGGCTACGGGACAAGGCCAGGTTCGAGGAGTCGGCCTTCAGCGGCAGAACGCGCAGCGTGGGCCAGCAGCTTCTGCCTGCTGGCCTGTCCTGTTTTGCTGATCAAGCTGGCAACGTGAGTTTCTACCGTCTTCGCAGAAATGAACAACCGGTCGGCGATCTGTCCGTTCGAAAGCCCTTGTCCCGCAAGTCAAGGACATCCATCTCACGACTGGTGACGCCCAGCTTCGACATCTGGGCGGGCACGTTACCGCGGCAGCGGCGTTGCCGAGGCACAGGCCCCCGGCTTGCCTGAGCATCGCCCGGCACGATGCGGCCAGCCGCATGTGCCCGGCGGCAGTCAGATCAACCGCTGCCTCACTGAGCCAGAGCACTGGGTCTCCCCAGCCATCGTGAAGTGCCGCAGCCGCGGTCAGCCACCGAAGCAAATGATTCCACCGCGACGCGAACGGCTCGAGCAAGTCTCGGCCTTCAGCGGCTAGGTCTGAAGCTTGCCCTCGCCGGCCATGACGGCCAGCGAGAATGGCTTCTGCGTAGGCGTGGAAGCCCTGGTTCCACCGAACTGCCCGACTCTCGGCTCGAGCCTGATCGAGCACGCTGCGCCCGTCCTGGTCATTGACCGTCCGCAGGACGGCATGGAAAGCCCCGCCAAGATTCGGCGCACCGGAAGGCACGTCGCTGGCGAACGACATGGCGGTGGCACTCTCCTCCATAGCCGCGGCAGGTCGGCCGTGAGCAGCGACGCCGTGACCCGGACTAGGCCACAGGTAGTGAAAAGGATCTTCGGATTGTCAGGAAGAATTTTCTCGGCTCGCGCTATCGCTTGCTCGGTTCCTGCCGACTTGAAGTAATCGCCGAGACGAAAGCTTGAGCAGTTACGGCCAGTGCCTCTGTCCGCCCGGTGCCGATCTGGAGCGCCGCGTGCTCATACCGCCGGAGGGTCGGCAATGATTTCTCTGGATCCCGCCCAAGGGCATCGAGCAAGCCAAGCTTCAAATCAATAATCGCGGCGGTGGCCGTAGCACCGGCCCCCGGCGACCGCGATCGGCTCCAGCCGGTAGTAATCACCGGCCAGGGTCAGGATCCGAATCAGCCCGTCGTCGATCTCTGCTGTTAGCTCAGGCTCGACCGGCTTCGCCTTCCGTGCCAGCCAGCCAGCTCTGCGCAGAGCATTCTCGGCCGTGCCGAGCGCGCCCTGGCCAAGCGCCCGATAGCCAGCCTCAAGCATCAGCGCCGCAGCCCGCGAATATTCAGTCGCCGACTGGCGCAGCTCGGCTGCCAACTCGCACCACGAGACAGGCAGACCTGGATGAGCGCGCTCAACGGCGTCGGCGGCGCGGGCCGAACGTATGACGGTATCGGACCGTAGCTGGCTGGAACGCACGGCATCGCGGGTCAGGCTGTGCCTGAACCGGAACATAGCGCCGTCCGGTACGGCGGCCTCGACCAGGTGAACTTCGCGTGCCGACTTAAGGGCGTCCAAGACGGCTGGCTCGGATTCGCCCGTGGTGTCGGGCAGCAGCGTCCAGTCGAACTCCCGCCCAATGGCGGCGGCGGAACCCAGCACGGTGCCTGCCACTGGCCCGAGCTCCGTCAGCCTCCTGGCGATCGACCCCGCGATCGACTCCGGAACGACAGCGGCAGTTCCTCCATGAACCTGCCACCCCTGCTCGGACCTGACCAGCCTCCCCGAAGATACCGCTGCAGCCAGGGTCTCCTCGATGGCAAAGGGCAGACCCCCGCAGCCAGCGACGAGGTCCGCGACCGCATCAGGCACCTCATCGACTTCGAGACATGCGACAGCCATCTGCCGGACCTGCGAGGAAGACAGATCCTTCAGCGCTAGTACACGCGCTCCGCGCCGAGAACGAATCGTCTGCACCAGGTCGCGGCCCGGCGATGGCCCGCAATCTCGGACGGTGGCAAAGCACAGCACAGGCGTACGGGCCAGGCCATCCGCCAGGTACTCGACCACGGCGAGCGTCTCCGGATCCGCCCACTGCAAGTCCTCCAGCACCAGCACGACTCCCCCGCGGGCCCCGGACAGCAGGCGGACAAGCGCTTCACCAACGACGATCGGCGTCAGGTCAGCTTCGCCATCGCGCTCCTGGAGGCACCCGGAGACAAGCGTCTCAATGGTCTGGCGGTATGGCTCCACCTCCGGGCCACCGACGACCACCCCGGCCCGGCTCGCTCTGAGGAACGCCTCCACAACAGGCCGGTACGCGACGGGGACGGCAGACTCGCTCGCCCGACCGACCACCGCCTAACGTCGATGTGTGCCGTCGGGCGGAAGTATGCCCCTCCTGCGGCTGTCTGGTTTCGGTCGGGCTGCGTTCTGTTCGCCTGCCGTGAGGTTGCGACGTCGCGGGAGGTCCGGCGTTTTAGGCGTTGTCTGGATTGCCGGCGTCGATCATGATCGGTGTCTGCCTGTCAGGCGGGGCGGCCGACTGTCAGTGCTGGTGACGGCGCTGGGCCGGCCGTCCACGCGGCGGCGCGCGCATGCCCCTGGCAGAACACTTCGGCAACTCAGCCGGGCAGTACGATGAGACCGGCGACGCCGACGAGGTAGACCGCGAGTACGGCGATGCTGTCCACGCCGAGCCGGGCATGCTGATGCCGGGGCCGGAAGATCAGTCCGGCCATATAGATGACCGTCAGCAGGGCACCCAGGCCGGTGAGGTAGATGTCGGAGGCGTGCGCGTTCGGGAGTACTGCCTTGCCGGAGACCACGGTGGCCAGCAGGAACAGCACGGGGAGAAAGGCATTGCCGCCGAAGATATCGCCGAACGCGAGCTTGTAGTCGCCCTGCCGCACTGCCGTGAGGCCGGTGCTGAGTTCGGGCAGCGAGGTGGCCGCGGCGAGGAACGTAGCGCCGAACA
>JBPCKO010000274.1:0-4876 GCA_051004215.1 Streptosporangiaceae bacterium
GACCACGCCCCGGCCGCGGACCGTCTCGGCGAAACGCTCCCGGTCCTCGGGGGCGACATAGGCGAGCACCGCGGAGTGGTAGACGACCACGGTCGCCCCGGCCGGGGCCTGGGCCACCAGCGCGGGCAGGTCGGTCAGCAGGTCGCCGCGGTGGACCGGCGGCGGGTCGCGGCGGGCCGTGGCCACCGCCGCCGCGAGGGTCCCGGCCCGGTCCCCCTCATCCGGCCAGACCAGGCAGGCCAGCCAGCGCATGTCATCGTCGCTGGTCACGTCGAGCGGGCTGAGATCGAGCCCGGCCCGCCAGGCAATGTCCGGGACCCGGCCCGGCAGCGGCACCGGGCCGGACGGCTGGCAGCGCAGCACCGGGGCCTGCGGGTCGGTCCCGGCCACCTGGTGCCCGGCGTAGTCGTAGGAGTACCGGTCGGCCAGCAGCGTGAGGCCGGCGCTGGCCCCGACCTCGATCAGCGCGAGCGGCCCGGGCAGGCCGGCCAGCGCGGGCAGCAGGGTCGCGCACCTGGCCGGCTCGTTGGTCTGGGTCCGCCGCCGCCGCATGAGCGAGGACAGCGCGAGCCCATCCCGCTCGACCAGCGCCCGGAGCGCGGCGATGTCCGGGGTAGCGCCGAGCCGGAAGCGGGCGGCGGCGAACAGCAGGTTCGGCTGCCGCTTGGGCGGCGGCAGCGCCTGCAGGAATGCCAGGATGGCGGCGTCCTGCGCTACGGCCAGCGACAGCGCCTCGTAGGCCGGGCTGCGCCCGGCCGCTTCCTCGGCGAAGTCGAGGTAGTTCCGGGCGACGCTGGCATTCAGGTCGTGTCCGTGCATCCACATGACGCGAGCCTACGGACGGGCTAGTCGCCGAGTTCGGCCCTCCGGCGGGTGATGAAGTCCTCCAGCTCGGCCCGGATCGCGTCGTCCAGCGGCGGCTGCACGTATTCGTCCAGCCGCTTGGCGACGATGTCCGAGGCCCGGGCGGTCGCGTCCTTGCCGCCCAGCTTCAGCCAGCGCTCGTAGTTGGCGGTCGAGGACAGCATCGGGCGGTAGAAGCACTCCCTGAACCGTTCCATCGTGTGCTGAGCGCCCAGGAAGTGGCCGCCGTGGCCCACCTCCTCGTGGGCGCCGAAGGCCAGCGAGGCCTCGTCGATCTCCAGCGGGGTGAACTCGACCTGCATCATCTTGAGAATCTCGATGTCCACGATGAACTTCTCATAACAGGAGACCAGGCCGCCCTCCAGCCAGCCGGCCGCGTGCATGACCCAGTTGGCGCCGGCCAGGAACGTCGGCAGCATCGTCATCAGCGCCTCGTAGGCCGCCTGGGCATCGCAGGTCTGGCTGGACGTCAGCCCGCCGCCAGTGCGGAACGGCAGGCCGTAGTGCCTGGCCAGCTGGCCGGTGCAGAGCAAGCCGATCGCCGACTCGGGCGTGCCGAAGCTCGGCGAGCCCGACTGCATGTCGATGTTGGACAGGAACGAGCCGAAGATGACCGGGCAGCCGGGGCGGATCAGCTGGGCCAGCGCGATCCCGGTCAGCGCCTCGGCGAGCTGCTGGACCAGGGCGGCCGGGATCGCCACCGGCGACATCGCTCCCATCAGCAGGAACGGGGTGAGCACGACCGGCTGGTTGGCTGCGCAGTACTCGAACTGGGCGTCCAGCATCCGGTCGTCCCAGCGCAGCGGGGAGTTGCAGTTAATCAGGGAGATCGTGGCCGGGGTGGCCTCGATCGCGGCCCTGCCCTTCCCGCCGGCGCCCCCGAACAGGATCTCGGACATCGTGATCGTGTCGGCCGCGTTCGGGCCGGACACCACGTTGCCCATGTAAATCTTGTCGGTCAGGGTCTGCAGGGCGTAGATCATGTCCAGGTGGCGGGAGTCCAGCGGGGCGTCGTTCGGCTCGCAGATCACCCCGCCGGCCGAGTCCAGTTCCGCGAACGACTGGGACAGCATCGCCAGCTTGCGGAAATCCTCCAGCGTCGCGTCCCGGCGGACCTCGCCCTGGCGGACGAACGGCGGGCCGTAGACCGCGCCGAACGCCATCTGGTCGCCCCCGATGTGCACGTTATTGACCGCGTTCCTGGCCTGGACGTCAAATTCGGCCGGCGCCTTGGCCACCTGCTCCAGCACGAACTCCGGATCCAGCTTCACGACCTCGCCGTCGACCTGCTGGCCGGCCTGGCGGAACAATTCGACCGCCTCGGGCTTGGCGAACTGCACGCCGATCTCGGTGACGATCCGGCGCCAGCCCCGGTCCAGGACGCCGACCGCGTCGGGGGACAGGATCTCGTAGCGGGGCATCCGGTTGGCGAACATGGCGACCTCGGTTCGGAGGGAAGAGCGGGACGCGGGCGGGACGGACAGGAAAGGCTGCGCTAAGAGCAGTCTTGACCGTTATGGCCGAGAAATCTAGACTCACATAGTAGAACCATGTTCCGGAATATGGAACAACCCCCAGAAGGAACTCTGTGAGCAGCCCAAACGGGACTCAGGCCATCGACCGGGCGGCCATGTTGCTGGCGACGGTGGTCCGCGGTGCCGAGCCCGCGAGCTTCACCGAGCTGACTGCGGCCTGCGGCCTGGCCAAGTCGACGACGTCGCGGCTGCTGATGGCGCTGGAGCGACATCAGCTGGTCAGCCGGGACGACGACGGCCGGTTCGTGCCCGGCCAGCTCTTCGTGCGGTACGCCTGGCGGGGCATGGCCGGGGCCCAGCTGGTCACGCTCGCGCAGCCGTTCCTGAACCAGCTCGGCGAGCAGACCCTGGAGACCATCAATCTCGGCATCGCGGGCGGTACCGCGGGCGCCGCGGCCGGCGACCTGGTGGTGGAGCAGATCGCCCAGGTCAGCAGCCGTTACATGATCGGCGGCACTAACTGGGTCGGGCTCGCGGTGCCGCTGCACTGCTCGGCCCTCGGCAAGGCCCTGCTGGCCTTCGGCGCCGCGCCGCTGCCGGCCGGCCCGCTGCAGGCCCGCACGCCCCGGACGATTACCACCCGCCACGCGCTCGAGGCCGAGCTCGCCGCCGTCCGCGAGCGCGGCTACGCGATCACCGACGAGGAACTCGAGCCTGGCCTGGTCGCGGTGGCCGCTCCGGTGTTCGCGGGCGGCCTGATCGCCCTGGCCGCGATCTCGGTCTCCGCGCCCGCGTCCCGGCTGACCGCCGGCCTGATCCCCGCGACCGCGGCCCGCTGTGTCGCGGTCGCCGACGCGCTGTCGGCCACCCTCGGCGGGCCCTCGGGCCTCGGCGCGGGCCAACCCACGACCGCTGCCTGACCCGCCACGGTCAGCCCGAACCGAAGGTATGCGATGAACAAGGACGAACTGCTCCGCGACCTGTACGACAAGACGCTGGTCGGCAACGCCCCGGCCGTGCTCGAGCTGACCAGGACCGGCCTGGCCGACGGCCTCGGCCCCGAGACGCTGCTCTACGAGGCGCTGATCCCCTCGCTGGAAGAGGTCGGGGCCCGCTTCGAGCGCGGTGACTTCTTCGTGCCCGAGATGCTGATCGCCGGCAAGGCGATGGCCGGGGCGCTGGAGATCCTGCGGCCGCTGCTGGCCGAGACCGGGGCCGAGACGATCGGCACGATCGTGATGGGCACGGTCAAGGGCGACGTGCACGACATCGGCAAGAACCTGGTGAACATCATGTTCGAGGGAGCCGGATTCCACGTCATCGACCTCGGCGTGCAGGTCCCGCCCGAGAAGTTCATCGACGCGGTGACCGAGTACAAGCCCGACATCGTCGGCTTCTCGGCGTTCCTGACGACCACGATGCCGATGTTCAAGGCCAACATCAACGCGCTGAACAAGGCCGGGCTGCGGGACAAGGTGATGATCATGGTCGGCGGCGCCCCGGTCACGCAGGAGTACGCCGACGTGGTCGGGGCCGACGGTTACGCCGCCGACGCGTCGGCCGCCGTGGTCAAGGCCAAGCAGCTGATCGCCGCGCGCCGCGCCGCGGCCCTCCCGGCCTGACGGGGCGTCATGGACACCGTGCTGCGCTCCGCCAGCAAAGAGGTCGTGCTCGGCCACGGCCAGCCCTTCTGCGTCATCGGCGAGCGGATCAACCCGACCGGCCGGAGAATCTTCCAGGAGCAGCTGCGCCGCGACGACCTGTCCAGGATCGAGATCGACGTCGCCCAGCAGGTCGCCGGGGGCGCGATGGTCCTGGACGTGAACATGGGCGCGCCGCTGGCTGACGAGGCGGAGCTGATGGTCAAGGCGGTCGAGCTGATCCAGTCCCGGACCGACCTGCCGTTGTGCCTGGACTCCTCGATCGTCGAGGTGCTCGAGGCGGGCCTGGCCGCCTACCAGGGCAAGGCCCTGGTCAACTCGGTCACGGCCGAAGACGAGCGGCTGGAGGCGATCCTGCCGCTGGTCGCCCGGCACGGCGCCGCGGTCATCGGGCTGCCCAACGACGAGGAGGAGATCCCGGAGGAGCCGGCCCGGCGGCTGGAACTGGCCCGCAAGATCATCGACACCGCGACCGGCCGGTACGCTATCCCGATCGAGGACATCCTGATCGACCCGCTGGCCATGCCGATCGGTGCCGACACGTCGGTTGTCGTGCGGACCCTGGAGACGCTGGAACTGCTCAGGGCCGAGTACGGCGTCAACACGACGCTGGGCGCCTCGAACGTCTCGTTCGGCATGCCGGACCGGACCGCGCTGGTCGCCGCGTTCCTGCCGATGGCCAGCGCGGCCGGGCTGACCAGCGCGATCATGGACGCCCGCTCGCCCGACCTGGTCCGTGCCGCCCGCGCCTGCGACGTGCTGCTGAACCGGGACGAGTGGGGCTCGACCTGGATCGCCGCCCACAGGGCCGCCCAGGCGGCCGCCGCCCGGGCCGCAGCCGAAGGGGCCCAAGAAAGACAGGCCCCCGCCGCGGGG
>JBPCKO010000275.1:0-5817 GCA_051004215.1 Streptosporangiaceae bacterium
TTCCCCGGGTGATTCTGAGTTCGTGGGGCGATTTTCCCAGCTTGGGGGCGACCCCCTTGCTCTCTTTGCCCTTGCCCTCCCGGTCGGCCAGGGCGACCGCCGACCCGCTCATGACCGCGGCCCTGGACGCGAACGTGCCGACCGCGTACCCGAACGCCCGGGTGTCGCCGGTCACCACCTCGATGTCGCTCATCGGCACGCCGAGCTCGTCCGCGACGATTTGCGCGAACACGGTCTGGTGGCCCTGCCCCTGGCTGGTCAGCCCGGTCGCGACCTTCACCTTGCCCGAGGTCTCGACGACCACGTGCGCGCCCTCGTAGGGACCGACCCCGGTGCCTTCGACGTAACAGGCCAGCCCGATCCCGAGCCTGCGGCCCTGCTCGCGCGCGGCCGCCCGCTCGGCCTCGAACCCGTCCCAGCCGGCCAGGTCCTTGATCTTGGCCAGCATCGCCGGGTAATCGCCCGAGTCGTAGATCAGCGGCCGGCCGTCCTGGAAGATCAGCCCGTGATCGTAGGGCATCTCCTGCGGCCGGATGAAGTTCCGCTCCCGCACCAGGGCCCGGTCCAGCCCGAGGGCCGCCGCGATCGCGTCCATCGTGCGCTCCATCACGTACGCGCCCTGGGGCCGGCCGGCGCCCCGGTACGGGGTCACGATCACCGTGTTCGTGTACAGCGAGCTGAACTCCACCCGGTAGGCACCCGGCTTGTACGGGCCGAGCAGCTGGGTCGAGGTGATGATCGGCACAATCAGCCCGTACGGCACGTAGGCCCCGTTGTCGTGCCAGAACCGCACGTCCAGCCCGAGCACCCGGCCCTCGTCGTCGAACCCGACCTCGACGTGATGCCGCTGGCCGCGTTCGTGCGCGCTGGCCATGAAGTGCTCGATCCGGTCCTCGGTGAACTTGACCGGCTGGCCGAGCCGCCTGGCCGCCCACGGCACCAGCACTTCCTCCGGCCACGGGTGCACGATCTTCACGCCGAAGCCGCCGCCGACGTCCGGCGTGATCACGTCCACGTCGGCGAGCGCGAGGCCGAGCTTGGCCGCGACCGCCGCGCGGACCCCGGTCGAGGTCTGGGTCGAGGTCCACATCCGCAGCCGCCGCGACTCGGGGTCCCAGCGGGCCAGCACGCCCCGGCCTTCCAGCGGCGTCGACGCGGACCGCTCGATCGTCAGGTTCAGCTCGAGCCGGCGCGGCGCCGCCGCGACGGCCGCGGCGGCGTCCCCGTTGCTCTGCACCAGGTTCGCGGCGACGTTGCCCGGCACGTCGGCGTGCACCAGGTGCCGGGCCGCGACCGCCGCGTCGACGCCGACCACGGCGGGCAGCGGCTCGTAGTCGACCTCAATCCGCTCGGCCGCGTCCTCGGCCAGGTACCGGTCGGCCGCGATCACCATCACCACCGGCTCGCCCGCGTACTTGACCTCGCCGCTGGCGAGCGGGTACCCGGTCCTGCCGTGCGTGAGCGCCGGATGCGGGATCAGCAGCGGCAGCGGCTCGGCGACCCGGCCGGTCAGGTCCTCGTAGGTGTAGATGGCGACCAGGCCGTCGATGTCCAGCGCGCCCGAAACGTCGATGCCGGTGATCCGCGCGTGCGCGTGCGGGCTGCGCACGAAGGCGGCGGCCAGCGCGTCCTGGCCGAGATCGTCGAGATAGGCGCCGTTCCCGCGGAGCAGCCGGTCATCCTCGACCCGGGCGACCGGCTCGCCGAACATCGCGGTCATGACGTCGCCGCCCGGTTCAGCTCGGCCGCCCTGAGCACGGCCGCGACGATGTTCTGGTAACCGGTGCAGCGGCACAGGTTGCCGCCGATCATCTCGCGCGCCTGCGCCGGGCTCGGATCGGGATTCTCGGCCAGCCCGGCCGTGATCATGGTCAGGAACCCGGGCGTGCAGAACCCGCATTGCAGGCCGTGGCAGTCGGCGAACGCCTGCTGCACCGCGGACAGCGTCCCGTCCTGGCCGGCCAGCCCCTCGACCGTCGTGATCGCGCCGCCGTCGGCCGTCACCGCCAGCAGCAGGCACGACCGCACCGCGACCCCGTCCAGCAGCACCGTGCAGGCCCCGCACACCCCGTGCTCGCAGCCCACATGGGTACCGGTCAGCCGCAGGTCGTGGCGCAGGCAGTCCGACAGCAGCCGCCTGGCCGGCACCCGCGCCGTCCTGGCCACCCCGTTGACCGTCAGATTCACCTCGAACAGCTCGTCCGCGCCTGGCGTTGCGGCTCGTGACTCGTCGTCGCGGTCAGGCACCGGATCGCTCCTTCGCGTGCGCGAGCGCGGCGCCCAGCGCCCGTCGGGTGAGGACCCCGGCCAGGTGCCTGCGGTAGTCCGCCGTTGCGTGGATGTCCGAACTGGGCGAGACCCGCTCGGCGGCCAGTCTGCCCGCCGCGGCCAGGCCGCCGGCCTCGGTGAGGTCCAGCACCAGCGGGGTCCCGGCGACCGACAGGTAGGCCGCCCGGGCACTGGTCACGCCGCCACCCGAGCCCAGTTCCGCGATGGCGGCCACCCCGCACACCGCGTAGTCGCCGCTGCGCCGGCTGACCTCGGCGAACGCGGTGCCCGCGCGCGGGCCGAGCGCGGGCAGCGTGACCTCGGTGGCCAGCTCGCCGTCCCGGACGTCGGACTCCAGCGGGCCGAGAAAGAACTCCGCGGCCGGCACCGACCGCTCGCCGCCCGCGCTGGCCAGCCGCACGCTGCCGCCGAGCAGGGCGAGTACCGCCGTCATCTCGCCGGACGGGTCGGCGTGCACGATGCTGCCCACCGTCGTGCCCCGGTTCCTGATCACCGGGTGCGCGACCAGCCGCAGTGCCTGGCCGATCAGGGGCTGCGCGGCGGACGCGGCCGGATCGGCCAGGACCTGCGCGTGCCTGGTCAGGGCGCCGATCCTGACCTCGCCGTCGCCGACGCTGACGTAGCTCAGCTCGCCAAGCCGGTTGATGTCGACCAGGTGGGGCGGCGTGGCCAGCCGCATGTTCAGCAACGGCACCAGCGACTGGCCGCCCGCGAGCACCTTCGCCTCCGGCCCGTACTCGGCCAGGTCCGCGACGGCCTGCGCCACGGACAGAGGCCGCGAGTACCCGAATGGCGGCGGCTTCACTGCTGCTGGTTCTCCCCCTCGTCGCGATCCTGGCCGCCGGACCCGGCCTGCCCGTCCGGCGGTGCGTTCTGTTCCTCCGGCGGTGCGTCGCTGAACGGCGACAGCTCGCCCTCCGGGGTCTCGACGTTCCCGGTCGAGAACATCGTGCCGCCCTCGTAAGCGCGGCCCGCCGCGGCCGGCTCGTCCCGCATTCCCGACCGCCGGAATATCCGGACGCCGTGGTATCCGATCAGCACGATCAGCGTGCCCGCGGCGATCCCGGTGATCGAGAACGTACTCGTGAACTTGATCGTGAGGTTACCGATTCCGGCGATGATCCCGGCGGCCAGCGGCACCAGGTTCACCGGGTCGGCGAAATTGACCCGGTTCTCGATCCAGATCTTCGCGCCGAGCAAGCCGATCATGCCGTACAGCAGAGGGTGATCCCGCCGAGCACGCCGCCGGGCGTGGCGGCGACGATCGCGCCGAACTTCGGGCAGAACCCGAACAGGATCGCCACCACCGCGGCGATGTAGTAGGCCAGGGTCGAGTAGATCCTGGTCGCCGCCATGACGCCGATGTTCTCCGCGTAGGTGGTGGTCGGCGACCCGCCGGCCAGTGAGGCGAGGGCCGTGCCGATGCCGTCGCCGATGAACGCGCGGCCGAGGTAGGGATCCAGGTCGTCGCCGGTCATCTCGGACACGGCCTTGACGTGCCCGGAGTTCTCGGCCAGGAGCGCGATCACGGACGGGATCACCAGCAGGATGAAGGTGAGCTTGAATGCGGGCAGGTGCGGTCCGGTCAGGGTCCCGAACGTCGGGCTGGTGATGGTCTTGGGCAGGCCGATCCAGGACGCGCTGGAGACCCCGCCCCAGTTCACCCGGTGAATGGCGATGCAGTGCCCGGCGCTGGCGCAGGACTGGACGGTGGAGAACCGGTCGGCGATCCACGAGATCAGGTAGCCGAACACCAGGGCGAGGAAGACCGCGATCCGGCTGAGGAAGCCGCGGCCGAGCACGGCCATGCCGACCAGGAACGCGGTGGTAAGCAGGGCCACCCACTGGTCGTTCGGGAAGTAGATCGAGGTCGCCACGGTGGCCAGGTTGAAGCCGATCAGCATCACCACGGCGCCGGTCACCGCGGGCGGCAGCACGGCCCGCACGTACCGGGCGCCGCCGAAATGCACCAGCACGCCGACCAGGGCGAGGATGACCCCGGCGATCAGGATCGCCCCGGTCACGTCGGCCGAGTCGCCGCCCTGGGCCCGGATCGCGGCCACCGCGGCGACGAACGACGCCGACGTGCCGAGGTAGGACGGGACCTTGCCCTTGACGATCAGCAGGAAAATTATCGTCGCGATGCCCGACATCAGCACGGCCAGGTTCGGGCTGAGCCCCATCACGGCCGGGAATACGAACGTGGCCCCGAACATGGCCACGACGTGCTGTGCGCCCAGTCCGGCCATCCTGGCCGACGACAGCCGCTCGCCTGGCCGCACCACCTCACCCGGTGGCGGCGTCCGTCCTTCGTAGACCAGCTTCCAGCCCAGTGCCGCCATTCCGCTCGCCTTTCTGTCGCCGGGCCCGGCCGGGCCGGGGCCCGGATTAAACGCCACGAGCGAACGCTAGACCGGGCGGCCGATGTGATCAACGGGCGAACGGTCACTGGCCACGCTAGAACGGCACTGGATCTGAAGTGGGGAGCAAAACGGTCTATATCTTCCGCTTAATTGCCCATCTCGGATCTGTGCCTGGCTAGACCAGCCCGAGCGCGCCGGCCAGCACGGCGTAGCCACCAGGAACGTCATCGCCGGGACCAGCGAGCAACTGCACGCAGACGTGGTCGGCCCCGGCCGTCAGGTGCTCGGTGAGGAGCGCGGCCACCTGGGCCGGCTCGCCGTGGGCCACCAGCGCGTCGATCAGCGCGTCGCTGCCGCCGCCGGCGAGGTCGGCGTCGGTGAAGCCCAGCCGCCTGAGGTTGCTGGTGTAGTTGACCAGGCCGAGGTAGGGCCGCTGCACCCGCGGCCGGCCGATCGCCCGGGCGGCCTGCGGGTCGGCGGCCAGCACCGCCTTGTGCTCGGTGGCGATCAGCGCCGCGGGCCCGGTGATCTCCCGCGCCCACTGTGTGTACTGCGGCGTGACCAGGTACGGATGGGCGCCGGCGGTCCGGCCGGCGGCCAGCCTGAGCAGTTTGGGCCCGAGGGCGGCGAGCACCATCGCGCCGCCGGGCACGCCGTCGGCGAGCAGCGCGCTGACGTACCGGGTGATCGTCTCGTACGGCTTGGCGTACTGCTGGGTCGCCTCGGGGTGCCCCGTGCCGACCCCGAGCAGGAACCGGCCAGGGTGAGCGGCCTCGATCCGGGCGCAGGACGCGGCGACCTCGTGCGGATCGCTGTTCCACATGTTCACGATGCCGGTCGCGACCACAAGGCGGGTCGTCGCGCCGAGGACTTCGTCTACCGCGGCGAGGTCCGCGGGCGGCGAGCCGCCCAGCCACAGCGCGCCGTAGCCCAGCCGTTCGATCTCGGCCGCGAGCTCCGGCGTCACCTCGGTGACCCCGCGCCAGATTCCGAAGCGCCCGAGCCGTTCGCGCCAGTACCGGGCTCCGGTAGCGAGCGATTCGGTCACCTGCGACTCGGTCATCCTGTCCTCCGTGACGTGTCGGCTTCCGGCCTGCGGGACGGGACGGGAGGGGGGAAGGTCCTTCCTATCTGCCACGTTTGCCCCGCGTTCGGGAACGAAACA
>JBPCKO010000276.1:0-9912 GCA_051004215.1 Streptosporangiaceae bacterium
GAACAGCTGCGCCCCGATCACCATCTGGGGCTGCGGGAACTAATGGCCGGTGGTGCCCGGGATCCTGGGCGCACCGTTCGCGCGGTACCTGACGGGTGGGGACGTGGAATGTCCCCGCCCGTCAGGCATGACCGCGACGCTCCGCGAGATCGCCCTCCGCGCCTGGCCGCCGGTCCACCCGGCAGGATGGATCTCGTGCGCGGCGGGAGCCGCGGAGCAGGAAGGAACCCATGTCTTCTCACGATCTTCCCGGCGGCGCTTTCACGCTCGCCGATATCGAGCTCACCAGGGTCGGCTATGGCGCGATGCAGCTGGCCGGCCCGGAGTATTCGGGCCCCCCGGAGACCGGGACGCCGCGGTCGCCGTGCTGCGCGCGGCCGTCGACCTCGGCATCAATCACATCGACACGGCCGACTACTACGGGCCGCACGTGACCAACGAGATCATCCGCGAAGCGCTGTACCTGTACCCCGACGACCTGCACATCGTCACCAAGGTCGGGGCCCGCCGCGACGAGAAAGGCGGCTGGCCGCACGCGCGCAGTCCGGCCGAACTGCGCGAGCAGGTGCACGACAACCTGCGCCGCCTTCGCCTGGAGGCGCTCGACGTCGTGAACCTTCGGATGGGCGGCCTCGGCGACCCGGAGCCGGGGTCGATCGGCGAGCAGTTCCTGGCCCTGGCCGACCTGCGCGAGCAGGGGCTGATCCGGCACCTTGGCGTCAGCACGGTCACCGGCGAGCAGCTGGCCGAAGCGCAGTCGATCGCCCCGGTCGTGTGCGTGCAGAACCTGTACAACATCGCCCGCCGCGACGACGACGACCTGGTCGGCCTGACCGCGCGGCAGGGCATCGCGTACGTGCCGTACTTCCCGCTCGGCGGGTTCTCGCCGCTGCAGGCCGGTGCCCTGGACAGCGTCGCCAGCCAACTCGGCGCGACGCCGCTGGCCGTCGCGCTGGCCTGGCTGCTGCAGCGGTCGCCTAACATCCTGCTGATCCCGGGCACGTCCTCGGTCTCGCACCTGCGCGAGAACGTGGCGGGCGCCGGGCTCGAGCTGCCGGCCGGCGCGATCGCCGAACTCGACTCGATCGGCCGCTGAGGCCGATTTCGGCCTGGCTCCGGCCCGGGCTCCGGCCGGGTCGGAATCAGGCGGCCAGGCGGCCGAGCAGGATGGCGACGTGCACCGGTTCGGTGAACGTATCGCCGTCGCCTACCGCCGCGCGGATCCGCCGCGTGAACTCGGGCCGCTCGGCGGCCGGCGGAAGCAGCGAGGCCGGAATCGCGGACAGCAGGCCGCCGGCCAGGTCGTCGAACGACAGGTCGGCCACGTAGTCGACCGCGGTCGCGGAGACCGCGAAACCGGCCCCGGTGAGGGCGCCGGCATAACGCCGCTGGCTCTCCTCGTCGGTCCCGCAGGCTGGCCCCGTCGTGGTGTTCCGCCACTCGCGCAGGAAGCGGAGCAGGCCGCGAGACCAGTCGCTGTCCTGGAGCCAGAGCGGAGTGCCGTTGGTGACGACCGCCACCCCGCCGCCCGGGCGGACCAGGCGGCGGGCGGCCGCGAACAGCTCGGGCGGCCGCATCCAGTGCAGGGCCTGGCCGACGGTGACCGCCGCGACGGCGCCGGCCCCGAGCAACGAGCCCAGGGCCGGCAGGTCGGCGTCGGTGCCGAGTATCCAGGCGATGTTGGCCAGGCCGGCTCCGCGGGCGGCCAGGCCCGCCTCAGCCAGCATGTCCGCCTCGGGGTCGAGGCCGGTGACCGCGCGGACCCGGCCCGCGAGCGGCAGGGTCAGCTGGCCGGTGCCGCAGCCCACGTCCACGACCAGATCGTCCGGGCCGAGCCGGAAGGCGTCGGCCAGGATGTCGATGACGGCTGCCGGGTAGCCGTGCCGGTAGCGGCGGTAGAGCCCGGCCACCTCGCCGCTGAAGCCCAGGTCCGCGCCGGTCACCGGGGCGCTAGTCCCGGGCGGACGGGGACCGGCGGCGGCCGAACACCCAGTAGGCGATCGAGTTACCCGGGTTGACCAGGCTGACTATCCGCCAGAACCGCTTGCTGCCGCGGATCTCCTCGGCCGACCGGCGCTTCAGGTCGCGGAACGTCAGCGTGGCGCTGATCACCTCGACCGCGACGAGAACGGCGAGCACGTACTTGTTCGGCTTGTGCTTCATGGTCATCCAATCGGCGGGGACTGAGCGGGCTGCGGGACTCGTGGTCGGGGGGCCGCCGGCGGAGCGGGGCCGCCGGCGGAGGTAAGAGCTTGACGCTGATCCTGGTGCCGAGGTCGGCGCCCGAACAGATCTCGCGCATCACGCCGGTGGCGGCCACGTCGAACACGTGCATGGTGAGCCCCTGCTCATTGGCGAGCACGAGCGCGCTGGTGTCCATCACCCGGACGCCGGCGGCGAGCGCTTCGGCGTAGGTAACGTCGGTATACCGCACGGCGTCCGGGTTGACGTGCGGGTCGCTGTCGTACACCCCGTCGACGCCGCGCTTGGCCACCAGCAGCGCGTCGGCCTCGAGCTCCAGCGCCCGCTGCACGGCGGGGTAGTCGGTGGTCACGTACGGCTGGCCGATGCCGCCGGCCAGCAGCACGATCACGCCGCGTTCGAGGTGGCGCGTCGCGCGCAGCCTGATGAACGGCTCGGCCACGCTCTGGATCGGGATGGCGGTCATCACCCGGACGTCGCTGTGCGTCCTGGCCATGATCACGCCGCGTAGCATCAGCGCGTTCATCACGGTGCCGAGCATGCCGATGTTGTCGGCCTCGGCCCGGCTGATCCCCCAGCCCTCGGCCATCCGGCCGCGGAAGTAGTTGCCGCCGCCGACCACGACCGCGACCTGGACGCCGAGGTCGTGCAGGGACAGCACCTCGTCCGCGACCTGCCCGAGGCTCGCGGGATCGACGCCGGAACCCGCCGGGCCGGCCAGCGCTTCCCCGCTGAGCTTGACGACTACCCTGCCGTATCTCGGCACCGATCAGTCTCCCTCCGCGTGGCTGGCTACCGTTCACTGTAGAGCGACCGCCCAGCCCCCGGCGCGGCTGGCGGGATCGGATCGAGAGCCCAGCGGAACGCCAACTCCGCAACTCGCGATGTAGCGCGATTCGGAGAAGCGATATATCTTGAATCTGGTTACCGGCCACAGGTGCCGGGCAGCGAGGGAGCGAGCCAGCCATGTCCACACCACTGCGCGACGACCAGCAGAACCTGACCAGGCGCGAGGAGATGACCGTCTCCTCCGCGGCGATGGCCGACGTGCGCTGGGGCGCCGCGGGCGTCGCCGGGGCCGTTGTCACCGGCGCCGACCTGGTCGTGCATCTCATCGGCGGTCACCTGGCCCTGGCCAGCTCGCTGTCGGCGGGCACGGTCGCGCTGTTCGCGGTGGCCGGCGGCAGCGTCGTCGTGCGCCGCGGCGCGAGCCGGGCCGCCCGCTGGGCGAGGAGCAACCCGTGGCGGTTCGCGGTGCTGCCGGGTGCGGCGACCGCGGCGATCGTCTTCGTGCTGTCCATCCTGATCGGCGCTGGCGGCCTGTTCGGCGATGCGTTCACCGCCCTGTGGCACGGCGCGATCAGCTTCGGCATCATCGGGGCCGCAGGCGCCCTCGCGGGCGGGAGCCGGAAGTCCGAGCCCCGTAGCCGCCCGCGTTACTAGCCGCCCGCGTAACCGGCCGCCCGGGTACCGGCCCGCCCGCGTTACTGGCCGTCCGCGTCACTAGCTGCCCGGGTACCGGCCAGCCCGCGCTTCCGGCCGCCCGCTTGACGGCCGGCCGCGTTCCGGCCGGACCAGGATCTCGAAGCTCACCCCGCCGGCGAGCGAGCGGAACGCGGACCGGCGGACGAAGCCGAGGGACTCGACCACCCGGAGCGCCCGTGCATTGCCGGACGCGACCGTGACCCGGAACGCCGCCGGCGAGAACCGCACCCGGCCGAATTCCAGTCCGGTGGTGATCGCCCGGCGGCCCAGTCCCTGGCCGGTCAGCTCCGGACGCAATCCGCCGCCCGTGTCGAGGGCGTCGGCGCAGTAGTCGCCGCCCGGGACCTGCCCGTCGGCGCCGAACGAGCTGAAGCCGATCAGCGCGCCGCCGTCGGTGAGGGCGAAGAATCCGCTGGCCGGGTCGGCCAGGAACGCCGGATCGCTGCCGGTCATGTCGTTGTAGTCATACGGCGGGGGATACCGCCAGGTGCCGATGTCGGCGGCGAACTCCGCCGTCATCGGCTCGATCAGCACGCGGCCAGGCTACGCCCGCGGCCGGGAGAACCTGACCGAGCGGAACCGGCCGGGATATCACTCTCCCCGGGTGTTGGCACGGCGGCCGGCCGTGAGCAGGCTGGGAAGCCGGGCTCGCTCCGGCCGGGTGCGGGCGCAACGCAAGGAGGTCTCATGTCCAGGTCCGACGGCACGTTCATCCTGGTCGCGACATATCCCGACGAGCAGGCAGCGCGCGAGGACTACCAGGTCGTCAAGGAGGCGCACGCGGAGGGGCTGGTCGGCTCCTACGACGCGGCCGTCATCACCAAGGACGTCACCGGCAAGGTGCACGAGAACAAGGACGAGACCGGCACCCGCCATGGCGCCTGGTGGGGAGTCGCAGCCGGAGCGGCCGTCGGCGTCCTGTTCCCGCCGTCGATCCTGGGCGCGGCCGCCGTCGGCGGCGTGATCGGCGGGGTCGGCGGTCACCTGGCCAAGGGGATGTCCAGGTCCCAGGCCAAGGAACTCGGCGATTTCATCAACCCGGGCGAAGCGGGCTTGCTGGTCGTCGGCGAGAGCAAGATCGAGCAGGTGCTGGCCCAGTCGATCAGGCGGGCCGAGAAGCAGACGGCCAGGGAACTCGACATCGACCCGAAGGACGTGGACCGGGTCATGGACGAGGCGATCCAGGGGATGTAGCCAGCTGGGCCGGGGCCGCCCGGCGCAGGGGATGCAAGGTGGCGGCCGACCGTCCCGACGGCCGGCCGCCCCGTTCATCGGGCGGTCAGTGTGACGACGTATACCTGACCATGGACTGGCGCTTCGCCAGCATGCCGCCCGAGGTGTAACGGGCGACATCGCGTTGACGCCCGACTGCGAGTTCACGTTCACGGCCGGCGGAGCGGGGGCGTGCGGCCCCGGGCTGGCCCCGACGGGTCCACCGCCGTGAGCTGGATGCCGCCGGCCGGCCCGGCCAAGCCGAGTCCCGGCCGGATTGAGTACGGCCGCCCAGAGCCCTGAGTAGCTCGACTCTGCCCGCGGCCGCGCCGCTGCCGCAGCCTGGACTCGAGGCGGCCGGTGGCCGCGCATCAGGGAGGTGGCCCGGATGGCCGAATCGGCGGAGACGCTGCACGAGCAGCTGGCCAGGTGGACCGCGGGCGGCCTGATCGAGGCCGGCCAGGCCGGCCGGATCGAGGCGGCCGAGACGGCGCGGATGGTCACGGCCACGCCGCGTCGGCTGCCCCTGATCGCCGAGGTCCTCGGTTACGTCGGCGCCGTCGTCGCGGTCGCGGCGGCGATCATCGCGGTGCCTCAGGTGTTCCGGCCCGTGCCTCCGGTCGCCGAGCTGGCGATCGCCGCCGTCGCGGGGGCCGGCCTGCTGGTCGCGGGCGCAGCCGTCCCCGCCGCCCGGGAACCGGCCCTGGCCAGGCTGCGCAGTGTGCTGTGGCTGCTGGCGACCATCGCCGTCGCCGCCTTCGCGGGCGTGCTGGCCAGGCACTTCCTGCACCTGGCGGACAAGAACGCGCTCCTGGCGGCCGAGGTCGCCTGGCTGGCCGGCGCCGGCCCGCTGTGGTGGCGGACGAGGTCAGCGGCTCAGCATCTGGCCGCCTTCGCCGGGGTGGTCGCGCTGGCCGAGACCGGCCTGGACCGGATCGACCCGCAGGCCGGGAGCTTCGGGTTCGGGCTGACCCTCTGGCTGGTGGCCGCCGTCTGGGCCGCGGCGACCTGGCGCGGGTACCTGAGGCCGGAGCTGGCGGGCCTGCTGCTGGCCGGCACCGGGCTGCTGACCGGGGCGATGATCGCGATGGACGCGGCCGCCGGCCAGGCGCTGGCCGCGGCGACCGTGACCGGCCTGTTCGTGACCGGGGTGCTGAGCCGGCGGGTGCTGCCGATCGTGTTCGGGGCCATCGGCACGATCTGGATCGTGCCCGAGGTCGCGCACCGCTACCTGCCGGGATCGGCGTGGGCGCCGCTGTCGGTCGCGGTCACCGGTTTGGTGCTCTGCGGCGCGGCGATCTGGCTAGCCAGGTCCCGCCACACCGCCCAGGGCTGACCGGCTAGTGCTTGCCCTCGTCGCGCTCGTCCACGAGCAGGCTCGCCAGCCAGCCGATCACGCCGACCAGCAGCGCCCCGAGCACAGCGGGCACGAACCCGGAGACGTGGAACGGCAAGCTCAGCTCGCCGGCTACCCAGCTCGTCAGCCAGAACAGCAGCCCGTT
This sequence comes from Streptosporangiaceae bacterium, assembly GCA_051004215.1. Classification (GTDB taxonomy): domain Bacteria; phylum Actinomycetota; class Actinomycetes; order Streptosporangiales; family Streptosporangiaceae; genus Chersky-822. The sequence goes on from JBPCKO010000276.1 coordinate 6,402, forward strand.
GACGATGATGCTGATCAGCCCGAAGGTGATGGCGTAGGCGAGACAGCCCACCGTCTTCACGATCGGCTTGAGGACGGCGTTGATGATCCCGAAGATCAGCGCGACCAGGATCAGCGTGCCGACCTTGCCCGTGGTGGAGTGCGTGGTCAGGTGGATGCCGTGGATCAGGACGGTGGCCAGCCAGAGCGCGGCGGCGGTGATCACCAGCTTGATCAGAATCCTCATGCCGCCATCCTGCCAGCTAAACGGTCAGACCCGGACTGTTAGGCCGAACCGGTGCACTCGCTCTGACCAGGCTGGCAATGGCCGATCAGCGTCCGCGCGCGCCGCTGGACGGCCGGCTCTGCCGGTGGGAGCATCGTCGGCAGGATAACGGGGATACCTGCTGACGGGCCACGGGGGCGTGGCCGGTCAGAGGTTTGTCAGTCGGTGTTATCCCCGCGGGGTTCGGGGATCGGGGGATCCGCATGCGATGGGGCTGGTTGCTGCCTGACCCCAGTCATCAGGCACTGTACGAAGGCTGGGAACGGCAGCCCTACCGGCCGCGGCACGGAAGGCCGCCGTTCGTGATCAGGGGCGCGTACTCGGCGGCAGTGGCGCTCGCGCGAGCCCGCGGGCGCTACCTCGGCGCGATCGACGAGGACTACGCGGTGGCGGCCGGAGCCCAGGTCACGGATGGCGTTCGCGCCGTAGCCGGGGTGAGCGCCACCGTTGGCGCCGCGACCGGGGGCCGCCCGCGCAGCGCCGAATAGCCGGTCACGTCGCGGGTCGCGGGGCCTTCACCTGCGGAATTGGTAAGTTGATCTAGGTAGCCGGCGGCTGACCGCGTGACGGGGGCAAGAATGGACGGGGAGCAGATCGACTATCTATCGGTATTTCATCATCTCCCGGTTCCGGTCCTGCTCATGACGCCCGAGCAGGTGATCGCCGACGCGAACCAGGCCTTCTGCGATCTCAGCGGGCGCACGTGCGGTGAACTGGTCGGGCGGAGCGTATTCGAGGCGTTCCCCGACAACCCCGAGGAACCGGGCGCAACCGGCGCCGCCAATCTCGGCGCGTCGCTGAGCCGCGTGGCCCAGACATGCCAGCGCGACGTGATGGCGCCGCAGCGGCACGACGTCGAGGTGCAGGGCAACCCCGGTGAGTACCGCGAGCGTTACTGGTGCCCGGTCAACGCGCCGGTGCTCGGGACCGGCGGCGAGGTGACGATGTTCGTGCACGTCGTCGAGGAGATCCCCGACCTGATCCGCAAGTTCGTCGAAGCCGAAGCGGCCAACGCCTGACGCTGTATACGTCGTGATCGGGGTTCGGTGGTGAAGTGTCCTATGCCTGCTACCCCTACGCGCTGTAGGGACGTTCAAGCATCCCAAGCACGGGATCACAGCTGAAGATCCTCGCGTAACGTCCTTCGCTTCTCTGGCGCAGTATCCCGAGGTCCGCGAGGCGCCTGACTGCCGTGTTCGCGGCCTGAGGGCTCACGGCGTACAGGTCCTTGACGGTGTTGGCGGTCAGCATCGGGAAGCCGATCAGATCGCCGGCCAGGCGCGCCGCTGTGCCACGGACGTGCGCGCTCTTGATGGCCTCCAGGAGCGCAGCGCGGAGCGCGTGGAGCTCGTGCACGCGGTTCACGGCCTCGTGGCCGTGCGCGATCAGGGCCTGGCAGAAGAACTCGATCCAAGGGCCGAAGTCACCATGGGCGCTGACCTCAAATAGCCGCACCTGGTACTCCTCCTGCCGCTCCTTCAGCCACGGGGACAGGTTGACGACCAGCGAGCGGAGCTCTCGGGCGGCGATCAGCTGCAAGAGGGCGACCAGACGTCCTAGTCGGCCGTTCCCGTCATTGAACGGATGCAGGGTCTCGAATTGATAGTGGGCCATGGCTGCCTGGCAGACGATGTGCCCTTCGCTGCCGGTGCTGATCCAGCGGAACCACGCTTCCACACCATCCCGGAGCAGGTCGCCTGGCGGCGGCGGGACGAACCTTGCCTCGTGGACCCGCTGGTTCTTCTCCAATCCGATCATGACCTGTGTCGTACGGATATGGCCGGCTTCCGCGTTATCGGCCGGGGTACCGCGGACGAGGATCTTCTGGAGGTTCTCCAGGAAGCCGAGCGTGATCGGCCGATCCGAGATCCACTTGAGCGCCTGCTCGGCGGCAATGACGAAGTTCCGTACTTCGGACACTGGCCGAGTGAGCTCGTCCTCGGCGAGGAAGTCGGCCTCGAGCACGTCAGTGAAGGCGGCGAATGTGCCCTCGAGCGCGGAGGTGTCGACGGCTTCGCGCCGGATTGTCGGACGCACCACGAGGCCGGGGTTGGGCAAGGACCCCACTGCCCTGGTCCGCCCGGGCCACCCATGATGCGGCTTCGGCTATGAGCCTGTGGGTTGATGCGGCCAGCGGCAGCTCGGCGGGCAGCGGAGCGGGCAGGAAAGCCCAGGTGGCATAGTCTTCCTGGAAGCGCGCGTCGTACCCAGCTATCTCCACGAGCTGGCCGGCGGCTGAGGCTGACAGCGATCCAGCATCCATGATTTCAAGGTTAGCCCACAAACCTTGAAATTACCTGGGTGAAATTCAAGGTTCGGCGTATCGCGTACGTCAGTGCGGCAACGGTCGGTGCAGTTAGCGGAACCGTCGGCCTACTTCCAGCGGAAGTGGACGAAGACGCGGCCGAAATTCTTGGAGTCCTTTTCCACCCGGTGATAGAGCGCCTTGATGTCCTTGCGCTCCAGGAACCGCAGCACGTGCTTCTTGAGCTGGCCCGAGCCCTTGCCCGGGATGATCTCCACCACCGGCGCCCTGATCCGCACGGCCTCGTCGATGATGTCCTGGAGCGCCTTGTCGATCTGGCCGCCCCGGTTGTAGATGTCGTGCAGGTCCAGCTTGAGCTTCATCGGCTGCCCCTGTAGTCCGGTTCCGGCTTCACGTTACGCTGCCGGGATGCCGGATGACATGCCCCGCCGCCCGCGGTGAGCCAGGCGCCGGCCCCGCTGATCTGCGTTCTCGGCGACGCGCATCTCGATGTCGTGGTCAGGATCTCCGGCCCGGTCGCCCCGGACACCGACACGGCCGCCAGCACCCGGGTGACCGTCGGCGGCCAGGGCGCGAACGTGGCCGCCTGGGTCACCGCGCTCGGCGGCCGGAGCCGGCTGATCGCGGCCAGGGCCGCGGACACGGCCGCGGCCCTGGTGTCATCGGAGCTGACCAGGCGCGGCGTCGAGCTGACCGGGCCCGCGATAGCCGGCGCGCATACGGGCGTGGTGGTCTCACTGTCCGACGGTGGCTCCCAGCGGTCGATGCTTACCGACCGCGGGGCCGGGCCGCTGCTGCCCGCGGACGCGATCGATCCGGCCTGGCTGGACGGGTGCGCCTGGCTGCACCTGCCCGCCTACAGCCTGCTGGCCGAGCCGGTCCAGGGCGCGGGGGGGGGGGGGGAAAAAGACGCACGGAAAAAGGGGGGGGCGCTCAGAAGCGACACGTCTTCCAAAGCAGGGCGGGGGAAATGCCGAGTCG
>JBPCKO010000277.1:0-4468 GCA_051004215.1 Streptosporangiaceae bacterium
CTCGAGGACCTTTCCGACGCCGAGATCGCCGAGGTCCTGAACTGCCGCGAAGTGACCGTACGCGGCTACATCCCCCGCGCCCTCCCCCCCCCCCCCCTCCCCCTTCCCCCCCCCCCCCCCCTCCCCACCCCCCCCCCCCCCCCGCCCCAGCCGGTGCTGAACCCCCTGACCGCGGCCGCGATCTTCCTGGTCCTCACCATCGACTCCGGCGGTGAGGGCGCGGTCCGCGACCTGCTCACCGACCTGGCCGGGCTGCAGCGGGCGGTCGGGTTCGGGGTGCCGGACGGCCAGCTCAGTTGCGTGGCCGGGATCGGGTCCGCGGCCTGGGACCGGCTGTTCGCGGGGCCGAGGCCGGCCAGCCTGCACCCGTTCCGTGAGCTGTCCGGCCGGCATCGCGCCGTGGCCACGCCCGGGGACCTGCTGTTCCATGTCCGGGCCAGCGGGATGGACCTCTGCTTCGAGCTGACCGCCCAGATCATGAGCCGCTTGGCCGGCCGGGTCGCGGTAGCGGACGAGGTGCAGGGCTTCCGGTACTTCGACGAGCGCGACCTGATCGGCTTCGTGGACGGCACCGAGAACCCGGTCGGCCGGGACGCGACCCGGGCGGCGATCATCGGCGGCGGCGACCCTGGCTTCGCCGGCGGCAGCTACGTGATCGGGCAGAAGTACCGGCACGACCTGCCCGGCTGGAACGCGCTGCCGGTGGAGGAGCAGGAGCGGGCGATCGGGCGGACCAAGCTGTCCGATATCGAGCTGCCCGACGACGTCAAGCCCGCGAACTCGCATGTCGCGCTGAACACGATCATCGGCGCCGGCGGCGAGGAACAGCAGATCGTGCGGGCCAACATGCCGTTCGGCTCGCCGGGCCGCGGCGAGTTCGGCACGTACTTCATCGGTTACGCCGCTCGACCCGAGGTGACCGAGCAGATGCTGGCGAACATGTTCCTGGGCTCGCCGCCCGGCCCGACCGACCGGATCCTGGACTTCGCCGCGGCCGTCACCGGCTGCCTGTTCTTCGTGCCGTCGGCCGATTTCCTCGACGACCTGCCCGACCTCCCCGGGTCGCCGCCCGCCCCGCGGGACGGCTCGCTCGGGATCGGCGGGCTGCAAAGGAGCGATCAGTGATGAACAACCTGTACCGCGATCTCGCGCCGATCTCGGCCGCCGCCTGGGCCAGCATCGAGGAGGAGGCCAGGCGCAGCTTCACCGTGCAGCTAGCGGGCCGGCGCGTAGCCGAGGTGCGCGAACCGGGTGCGGATGTGCTGTCGGCCGTCGGCACCGGGCACCTGACCGACCTGGAGTCCCCCGCGCCCGGCGTGCTCGCCTGGGCCAGGACGGCCCAGCCGCTGGTCGAGCTGCGGGTGCCGTTCACGCTCAGCCGGCGCGACATCGACGACGTCGAGCGCGGCGCCCAGGACCCGGACTGGCAGCCGGTCAAGGACGCGGCCAAAGATATCGCGTTCGCCGAGGACCGGGCGGTGTTCGAGGGTTACCAGGCGGCCGGCATCGCCGGGATGCGGGCGGCCTCGTCCAACCCGGTCCTTGAGCTGCCGGCCGACGCCCGGCAGTACCCCGACGTGATCACGAAGGCCCTGGCCAGCCTGCGGCTGGCCGGCGTGGACGGCCCGTACGCGCTGGTGCTGAGCGCGAAGGCGTTCGCGGCCGTGCTCGAGACCTCCGATCACGGCTACCCGGTCCGCGACCACCTGGCCCGGCTCACGGACGGGCCGCAGCTATGGGCACCGGCGATCGACGGAGCGTTCCTGGTCAGTACCCGCGGCGGTGACTTCGAGCTGCACCTCGGTCAGGACCTGTCCATCGGCTACGAATCGCATGATGCCGAGTCGGTCAGGCTCTACTTCACCGAGGCGTACACCTTCCTCGTGCACACGGCCGAGGCGATCGTGCCGATCGGGGCGGGCTCCGCATCATAGGAGGCCGCGCAGCGTGACCGAAGGTGTCCGCGGGCTGGTGCTGCTGCTGCACGGCGGCCGCTCGGTCAGCGCCAAGCCGGCCGGCCCGGCCCAGCTCGCGGTGCTGCGGGTCGCCGCGCTCGCTCCGCCAGTGCGCCACTCGCTGCACGGCCAGGGCGTGCTTGTGCGCGCGCCCCGGTTTACCGTGCGGGGCTGGAACGGCGCCCAGGCTTCGCCGGTCGCCGACCTGAACCGCTGGCTGGACGAGGCCGCCGCGACCTGCGGACCGGTGCCGATCGCGCTGATCGGCCACTCGATGGGCGGCCGGGCGGCGCTCAGGGCGGCCGGCCACCCGCAGGTCATCGCGGTCGCGGGCCTGGCCCCGTGGCTGCCGGCCGACGAGCCGGTCGCCCAGCTGGCAGGCACCTGGGTACTGCTGGCCCACGGCGACCGGGACCGGGTCACCAGCGCCGACCTGACCTGGGAGTACGCGCGCCGGGCAGCCGCCGTGACCCGGATCACCACGGTTCCGGTGCCCGGCGGTGACCACGCGATGCTGCGCCGCGAGCGGCCTTGGCGCCGCATCGTCACCGAGTTCGCGCGGGCCGCGTTCGGCCCCGGCGAGCAGGCGGGCGGCCCGGCCGGGCCGGGGTTCTCCGGTTAGGTGACTAGCCACCGGGTAGCGGTCCGGTTCACTCAATCGAGCCGGAAGGAAGTCAATGTCGAGGGATGCGATTGTCCTGCTCAAGGAGGACCACAAGAGGGTTCGCAAGCTGTTCCGCCAGTTCCGGGCGGCCGGGGACCGTGCCTATAAGAAGAAGGCGACCCTGGTCAAGGAGATCATCACCGAGCTGACCGTGCACACCTACGTGGAGAACGAGGTGATGTACCCGCAGGTCCGCAAGCTGCTGCCGGCCCTGGAGGAGGACGTGCTGGAGTCTTACGAGGAGCACCACGTCGCCGACGTGCTCTGCGCTGAGTTGTTCACCCTCCCGGCCGAATCCGAGCATTTCACCGCCAAGACGACGGTGCTGATCGAGCTGGTCAGCCACCACATGGCCGAAGAGGAGCAGGACTGGTTCCCCAAGGTCCGGGACGGCCTCAAGCGCAAGCAGCTGCAGGAGCTAGGTGAGCGGATCGAGAAGGCAAGGAAGAAGGCCCCGACCTCGCCGGCTCAGCCCGGTGCCCTCAAGAAGTCGGTGCATGCCGTACTGGCCTAGGAAGTGCTCGTTCTAGCCAGTGGGGCTGGCCCGAGCCAGCTAGCTGGCCGGCCCGGGCTGGTGACGGAACGTGATCCCGGGCGGCGGCTGGGCGCCGGTCCTGATCAGCGCGCGCTGCCAGTCGGGTGAAGCACCCAGCGACCAGCGCAGCGCCGTCACCGCGGCGAGGCCGGCCTGGCGGTCGCCTGGCCGGGCGCGCACCCCGGTAATGAGCTGGATGCGCGGCGGCAGGGTCGCCACCGCGGCCCGGAACATCCAGCCGTAGGCGGCCCGGATCGCGGCCGGCAGCGGCGGCCGGCGCAGGAAGTCGATCGCCTCCCGCGATCCGGGCGACGAACCCAGCTCGGGGTGCCCCGACACCCAGCGGGTGAGGTCGGCGGCGGAGCCCGGCAGCGGGTCGGCGCCGAGTAGTTCCCCGGTCAGGCGCTGCTCGCGGACGTAGGCGTCGGCGTACTCCTCCGGGCCCGGATGGACGCCGTAGGCCCGGTAGGTGGCCAGGAACGAGTCGGTCAGCGAGTTGTGCACCCAGGCGGCCAGGGCCGGGTCGGCCGCGTCGTACGGCTGGCCGCGATGCGACTGGCCGGTCACCGGCCGGTGCCGGCCGCGTACCACCGCGACGGCGTGCTCGACCTCCGGCATGGCCCCGAACGCGGTGGCCGAGATGTAGGCAGCGGTCCTGGCCAGGCGGCCGAGCGGGTCCTCCCGGTACCGGGAGTGGTCGGCCACGCCCGCCGCCACCTCCGGGTGGGCCGCCTGGACCAGGAGCGCCCGGATCCCGCCCGCGAACACGGACGCGTCGCCGATCACCCGCCAGGTCATCGAGCCGGGGCCGAACAGCCCGGGGTCGCCCGGGTAGCCGAGCGTGCCGGCCAGCGGATCGTCGCCGTGCGCGAACAGCCCGCTGGTCCCGGCCACCACGCGGGCGCGGATCGGGGCGGCGATCGACGACAGCATCATCCGCACTCTAGCCAGCTACCGCCTGGGCGGAGCGCGGCGTCATGACTGGCACCGATCTGGCACCATGCTTGGTTGACATGGCATCATTGTGGTGCCATCATGATGCCATGAACTTGCAGCAGTACGTAGACGCCGTCCAGCAGCAGCTCGTCGTCGCGGCCGAGGCCGGCGGCGACGAGGCCATGGTGTTCGCGGCCCGGCTGGCCGCGCCGCTGGACGCGGTGGTCAGGCTCACCGTCCAGGAAGCGCTCGCCGCCGCGGCCGAGGAGATCACCTGCGAGCTGGCGCCCGGCTCGGTCGAGCTGCGGTTGCGCGGCCGCGACCCCGAATTCGTCGTGGTGCCGCCGCCGGCTGGGTCCGAGCCGGCCGAGCCCGGGC
>JBPCKO010000278.1:0-6312 GCA_051004215.1 Streptosporangiaceae bacterium
GGGATCATGCCATCGCTGAGGCCGGGCACCAGCGTCGCCAGCTCCCTGGTGGTCAGCGCGCTGATCACCTCGGGCAGCCTGCTGGGCCCGGCCCCGGCTTGGGATCCTGGCCGGTTCGCGTACAGGCCGGCTACGTCGGTGAGCATGATCAGCTTGGCCGCGCCGAGCGCGATCGCGAGCGCGGCCGCCGCGGTGTCGGCGTTGACGTTGAGCACCTCGCCCGCATCGCTGCGGGCCACGCTGGACAGCACCGGGATCCGCCCGTCGGCGATCAGCGCGCGGACCGCTCCCGGGTTGACCGTCTCCACCTCGCCGACATGGCCGATGTCGATCTCCTCGCCGGCGTCGCCGATCGCGCCGACCCGGCGGGCCGTGAGCAGGTGCGCGTCCTCGCCGGACATCCCGACCGCGAACGGGCCGTGCCGGTTGATCAGCCCGACCACGTCCCGGTTCACCTGGCCGGTCAGCACCATCCTGACCACGTCCATCGCCTCGGGCGTGGTCACCCGGAGCCCGGCCCTGAACTCCGATTCCATGCCGAGCCGGTCCAGGTGCGCGCTGATCTGCGGGCCGCCGCCGTGCACGACCACCGGCCGCAGCCCGGCGTACCGCAGGAACACCACGTCCTGCGCGAACGCCAGCCGGAGCGACTCGTCGGTCATGGCGTGACCGCCGTACTTGATCACCACGATCTGGCCGTGGAACCGCTCGAGCCAGGGCAGCGCCTCGATCAGCGTCGCCGCCTTGGCCATCGCCCCGGCATGCTCAGGCTGGCCAGCGGCCGGGCTCGCCGGGACCGTGCTCGCCTGGACCGTGCTCGCCTGGCCCGTGCTCACGTCGCGTAGGCCGAGTTCTCGTGTACGTAGGCGGCGGTCAGGTCGGTGGTCAGCACGGTCGCACTGGCCTGGCCGGCCTGCAGCCGCACGGTGACCTGCACGTCCCTGGGCCGCAGGTCCACGCCGGAGCGGTCCTCGCCCGGGGCGCCGTCCCGGCACACCCAGATCCCGTTGATGGCGACGTCGATCTGGTCGGGCTCGAACGCCGCGCTGGTCGTGCCGGTGGCGGCCAGCACCCGGCCCCAGTTCGGGTCCTCGCCCGTGATCGCGCACTTGAACAGGTTGCACCGGGCCACGGCCCGGCCGACCTCGAGCGCGTCCTGCTCGCTGGCCGCTCCCTCGACGTCGATCGCGATCGCCTTGGTCGCGCCCTCGGCGTCCAGCAGGAGCTGGCGGGCGAGGTCGGCGCAGGCGGCGGTGAGCAGGTCGGTGAACTCGCTGGGGTCGGGCCCGGTCCCCGAGGCGCCGCTGGCCAGCAGCAGCACTGTGTCGTTGGTCGACATGCAGCCGTCAGAGTCCAGCCGGTCGAAGGTGGCCCGCACGGCGCCGCGGAGTGCCTTGTCCAGGTCGGCGGGCGGCAGGTCCGCGTCGGTGGTCAGCACGACCAGCATCGTCGCCAGCGCCGGGGCGAGCATCGCGGCGCCCTTGGCCATGCCCCCGATCAGGTAGCCGGTGCCCTGCACGCTGCAGGTCTTCGGCACCGTGTCGGTGGTCATGACTGCCTGCGCGGCCGCCTGGCCGCCGCCCACCGAGGCCGACGCCGCGGCCGCGTCTACCCCGACCAGCAGCGCGTGCATCGGCAGCCGTTCGCCGATCAGGCCGGTCGAGCAGACCGCGACCTGGCCCGCCGGGACCTGCAGCAGCCCGGCGAGGTGCTCGGCCGTCTGCCGGGTATCGGCGAGCCCGTCGGGTCCGGTGCAGGCGTTCGCGCCGCCCGAGTTGAGCGCGACCGCCCTGACCTGCCCGCCGCCGATCACGTCCTGGGTCCACCGCACCGGTGCCGCCTTGACCCGGTTGGCGGTGAACACCCCGGCCGCGGCCGCCGACGGCCCGTCGTTGATCACGACCGCGACGTCCGGGTTGCCGGAGGTCTTGATCCCGGCGGCGACGCCGGCGGCCCGGAATCCCAGCGGTGCGGTCACGCTCATGGTGCTACTCCGATCGAGGTCAGGCCGGCCGTCTCCGGCAGGCCGAGAATCAGGTTGGCGTTCTGGATGGCCTGCCCGGCGGCGCCCTTGCCGAGGTTGTCGATCGCGGCGACCACGGTCGCCCGGCCCGTCCGCGGATCGGCAGCGGCCTGCAGGTGCACGCCGTTGGAGCCGGCCACGGCGGCCGTGGCCGGCCAGCGCCCGGCGGGCAGCAGCGTCACGAACGGCTCGCCCTCGTAGGCCAGGGCGATCGCGTCCCGCAGTCCGGCGGTGCCGGTGTCCGGCCTGGTCAGCCGGGCGGTGCAGGTAGCCAGGAGGCCGCGTGGCATCGGCGCCAGCATCGGCGTGAACGAGACCAGGACCGGGCCGCCGCCAGGCCCGAGCCCGGTCAGGGCCTGCTCGATCTCGGGCGTGTGCCGGTGGGCACCGCCCGCCGAGTAGGCCGACACTGAGCCCATCACCTCGCTGCCCAGCAGGTCAGCCCGCGGCGCCCGGCCGGCCCCGGTGGTGCCGGACGCGGCGACCACGACGATGTCGCCCGGGTCGGCCAGGCCGGCCGCGATCAGGGGTGCGAGCGCCACGATGGCGGCGGTGGCATAACAGCCGGGAGCGGCGACGCGCGTGGAGTTCCGGATGAGAGAACGAGTTCCTGGCCGCTCGGGCAGCCCGGTGACCCAGCAACCCGGGTACTCGCCGCCGTAATGGCGGGCCCAGTCGGCCGGGTCGGCCAGCCGGAAGTCCGCCCCGAGGTCCACGATCGCGGCGTCGCCAGGCAGGCTGGCCGCGGCCTCGCGGGACTGGCCGCTCGGCAGGGCCAGGAAGGCCAGGTCGAATTCGCCGCTCTTGAGCGCGCTGTGCGGCTCGAAGACCTGGCCGGCCAGGCCCGGCTGCCCGGCCAGGTGCGCGTGCAGGTCCTGCACCGGCTTCCCGGCGCTGCTGTCCGCCGTGGCCAGCACCAGCTCAAGGCCGGGGTGGCCGCAGATGAGCCGGAGCAGCTCACCGCCCGCGTACCCGCTCGCCCCGGCCACCGCGACCCGCACCATGCCACTCCACCGCCATGTGTTACCCGTCGTCCGCTCGCATTATTATGCATGAATATGTTTGTCTATGCAAAGCGCCGCCGGGGCGCAGGGTCGCGGCTTGACCGCTGGCCGGGTGAATACCGGCGCAACCAGGCGGTACCCCCGCGGCGCGGCCGCCGGTACCGGCATGATGTTGTCCGCGCAGGAAGGAGTCCCCTATGCCCCGCCGCCGACCGCCAGGCCGCAGGGTTCTCGCGATGCTGCTCACGGCCCTCACGGCCCTCGCGGCCGCCGGGGCCGCCGTCGGCTGCAGCCGGTCCGGTGCCGCCGGGCACTCCCCGGGGAGTTCGGCCCCGGCGTACGTCTCCTCCTGCGGCACGGCGAAGACCGCGGCCGACGTCCCGGTCCAGGTCAAGATCGCCCGCGGGCACGCTAGCTGCGGCACGGCCAAGTCCGTGGAGGCCGCCTACGCGACTGCGATCAGGTCAGGCCAGGCTCCTGGCAATGGCGGCGGCGGCCCGGTGGAAGTCAAGGGCTGGACCTGCCAGGGGTTCGCGACCCCGGTCGTGCTGCACACCGGCAAGGCGTCCAAGTGCGTCAAGGACGGCGACGAGATCCTGGAGATCCTCCCCCCGGTGCCCTCGTCCCCCTCCCCGTCCCGGAGTTCCTCATGATCAGGGGGATTTACTAGCCGGCGGAGCTAACAAGTCCACCTGATCATGGAAAACCTAGGCTCCGCGGAGGACGGCGCCGGTGCGTTCGCGAGCCGAGGCGACGGCGGCCTGCCTGGCCACGGCGACGTCCTCGTCGGTGAGCGTCCGGTCCGGCGCGCGGAATCGCAGCGTGTAGGCCAGCGACTTGTGCCCGGGCCCGATCTGCTCGCCGGTGTAGACGTCGAACAGCCGCACCTCTTCCAGCAGGTTGTCGTCGCCGGCCTCGGCGGCGCCCGCGGCCAGCGCCGCGGCCACGTCGGCCGCCCGCACGCCGGCCTCGACCACCAGGGCGACGTCCTGGCTGGCCACCGGGTAGGCCGACAGCACTGGCGCCTGCACTGGCGGCAGTCCGGCCGCGGCCCGCTCGATCAGGGTCAGGTCGAGCTCGGCCGCGCACGTCCGCGGGGCGAGCCGGAACTCGCCGACCACCCGCGGATGCAACTCGCCCGCGTAGCCGGCCGGCCCCGGCTCTTCGCCGTTGCCCGGCCCCACCAGCACGAATTCGGCGCACCGGCCCGGATGCCAGGGCTCGGCCCGAGCCGGCCGAACCTGGTAGGGCACCCGGCTCGTGCGTAGCACCTCGTGCGCGGCCTCAATGGCGTCATGGAAGCTGGCCTGGCGGCCGGGTCCCCACCAGCCCGCGGCCTCGCGCTGGCCGGTGAGCACCATGGCGACCAGCCTCGGCTGATCGGGCAAGGCGTCCTCGAGCGTGCCGATCTCCTCCGGCGTCGGTCGCCGGTCGACCGCGAGGATCGGCGCAAGCCGGCTCCCCTGGCCGACGCCGGCGGCCGTCCTGACCCGGGCCGCGTTGCCGATCTCGAACAGCGACAGGTCCCCGAAGCCGCGGCCGGCGTTGCGATTCGCGACCCGCAGCAGCCCCGGCAGGAGCGTGGTCCGCAGCTGCGGCTCCTCGTCCCTGATCGGGTTCGCGAGCAGCACCGCGCGCCGCCGCGGGTCACCGGGCGGCAGCTGGAGCCGGTCGAAGTCCGCCGCCGAGCCGAACGCGCTCGACACCACCTCGACGTATCCCAGGCCGACCAGCGTCCTGGCGATGCCGCCGCGCAGTCGCTGGGCCGGGGTGCGGCCCCGGCTGGCCGCGGTTCGCGGCGTCGCGATGCCGATCTTCTCGTACCCCTCCAGCCGGATGACCTCTTCAGCCAGGTCGCTGGGGTCGGTCAGGTCGGGCCGCCAGGACGGCGGCGTCACGGTCAGCCGCTCGCGGCCCGGATCGGCCCCGTCGGCCACGCCGCCGCGCCGGATCGTGCAGCCGACCTCGCGCAGCCGGGCGATGACCGTGTCCGTGCCGTAGCTCAGCCCGGCCACCCGGTCAGGATGATCGGCGCTGATCTCGATCGCAGGTGACTCGACCGGCTCGGCGGCCAGCGTGTACCCGGGCACGACGGTCCCGCCGCCCAGCTCGGCCAGCAGGGCGGCCGCCCTGGCCGAGGCCCGCAGCGGGAGCTCGTAATCCACCCCGCGTTCGAACCTGGCCGACGCCTGGCTGAACAGCCGGTGCCGCCGGCTCATCCGCGCGACTCCGGCCGCGCTGAAGTGCGCGGCCTCGATGACCAGGTCGGTCGAGGTCTCGGTGATCTCGGTGGCCAGGCCGCCCATGGTCCCGGCCAGCCCGATCGGGCCGGAGGAGTCGGTGATCACGATGTCGTCAGGGTCCAGCGCCCGCTGCACGTGGTCGAGGGTTTCCAGCCGCTCCCCCGGCCTGGCCCGCCTGACCACGATCGGGCCGTCCAGGGCCGAGCGGTCGAACGCGTGCAGCGGCTGCCCGAGCTCGAGCATCACGTAGTTGGTGATGTCGACGGCCAGCGAGATCGGCCGCATGCCGGCCTGGGTCAGCCGGCGGGCCATCCAGCCCGGGGTGGGCGCGGTCGGGTCGAAGCCCGACACGGAGCGCGCCACGAACACCGGGCAGCCGGAGGGGTCCTCGATGCGCAGCGGGTGGCCGCCGTCGTTGGCGGGCGGCACCTCCCTGGCGGCGGGGTCGTGGAACCGAGCCTCGAAGCCGAGCGCCGCGTCGCGGGCGATGCCACGCAGCGACAGGGCATACGCGCGGTCCGGGTTGATCTCGAGCTCGATGACCGTGTCGTCGAGACCCAGCACCCGGCGGGCGTCGTCGCCCGGGCTACCGGCGCCGTCGGGCAGCACGATGATGCCGTCCCCGGAGCCGAACGAGTCCTCGCCGAGGCCAAGCTCGGCGGCCGAGCAGATCATGCCCGCAGAGGCGTGGCCGTAGGTCTTGCGCGCCGAGATCTCGAAGCCACCCGATCCTGGGGGGCCGGGTAGGACGCCACCGGGCAGCACGACGACGACGAGGTCGCCGGCAGCGAAGTTGTGCGCCCCGCAGACGATGCCCTGCGGCTCGCCGCTGCCGTTCGCCCCTCCATCAGATGCCGAGCCGACGTCGACGGTGCACCAGTTGATGGTCTTGCCGTTCTTCTGCGGCTCGGCCTCCATCGTCAGCACGCGGCCGACGACGAGCGGTCCGGTGATCTGCTCGCCCGGCGAGGTCACCGACTCGAGCTTGAGGCCGAGCATCGTCAGGCGGCGGGTCAGCGCGTCGGCGTCGACGCCGTCGGGC
>JBPCKO010000279.1:0-26348 GCA_051004215.1 Streptosporangiaceae bacterium
CTGCCCGGTCCGCCGGACCTGCCTCGCCGGCGCGATGGAGCGCCGGGAGCCGTGGGGTGTCTGGGGCGGCGAGCTGTTCATCCGCGGGGAGATCGTGGCGCGCAAGCGCGGGCGCGGCCGCCCGCGCAAGAACGACGTGGCCGCCTGAGGATGGTGGGGCCGGTCCCGGGACGACGGATCCCGGGACCGGCGGTCCCGGCCGCTGAGCCGGTGACCGCTAGGCCGGTGACTTCCTGGCCACGCCGACGGCGCCGGGGCCCTGGTCGCCTGGCGGTCCGGTCTCGTTCAGCGGGTCCGGGCCGTAGCCGGGCATCCAGCGCAGCACCTCGGCGCGGAACCCGGCCGCCGCCTCGAGCTGGCACAGCACGCCGATGCCCGCCGTGGAGACCCGGTGGATCAGGATGTAGGACGGCGGCAGGTTCAGCTGCCTGGCCACGCTGGTGCCGCGCCAGTCGGTCACCCGGGCCGCTTCGCCCCGCATCCATTCCCGGCTGAACTGGAAGGACTCGTACTTGGACGGGTCCGCCAGCGGCGCCAGGTATTCCTGGAGGGCCGCCATGTCGACGCTGACCCCGGGCCGGATGAATCCCTGCTCCCGGAGTTCGGGCTCGGCGAGCGAGATATCGCCCTCGGTGTGCATCAGGTACAGCAGCCGGCCGAAGAGCGGCGGCAGGCCCTCGGGCAGCCGGTCGACCGCGCCGAAGTCCAGCACGCCCAGCCTGCCGTCATCGAGCAGCCGGAAGTTGCCAGGGTGCGGGTCCGCGTGCAGCAGGCCGGCCCGCGCCGGGCTGGAGAACAGCAGCCGGACCAGCAGCAGCCCGGCCCGGTCCCGCTGCTCTTTGGTTCCCTCCGCGATGATTTTCGCGAGCGGGATGCCGTCTACCCATTCGCTGACCAGGACGTGATCGGTGGCAGTTACGGTCGGTGGCACGAGAATGTCAGGATCGCCGTCGAACGCCGCGGCGAACGCGTCCTGCGAGGCGGCCTCAAGCCGGTAATCCAGTTCCTCGGCGACCCTGGCCCGCAGCTCGTCAAGCAGCGGCTTGATCTCCAGCCCGGGCATCAGCACGCCGAACAGCCGGCCAGCCCGGCTGATCTGCGCGAAGTCGCTGGCCAGCGCCTTGGCGGCCCCGGGGTACTGGATCTTCACGGCGACGGTGCGGCCGTCGTGCCAGACCGCCTTGTGCACCTGGCCGATGGAAGCGGCCGCGGCGGGACGGTCGTCGAACTCGGCGAAATGGTCGCGCCAGTCCGGTCCCAGGTCGGCGGCGAGCACCTTGTGCACCGTGCTGGCCGGGAGCGGCGGCGCCGACTCCTGCAACCTGGTCAGGGTGGCCCGATAGGGCCCGGCCAGGTCGGGCGGCAGCGCCGCCTCGAAGATCGACAGGGCCTGGCCGAGCTTGAGCGCACCGCCCTTGAGCTCGCCGAGGACGCGGAAGATCTGCTCAGCCGTGCGCTGCTGGATTTCCTGGGCGACGATCTCGGCCGGACGGCCGCCCACCCGCTTGCCCAGCCCGAGCACCGTCCGGCCGGCCAGGCCGGCCGGCAGCGTGGCCAGTTTCACCGTCCTGGTGACAGCGCGCCGGGGGAGATCGCTCATGATCCCATTGTCGGTTACCAGATGGTGTGACTGGCACATGGGCAGGCCGGATGCGGCGGCCAGGTTCGCCGCCGCCATCGCCAGCCGGGCAGCACGAGCTCCAGCGTGCCGTTGACCGCCGCGCTGGCGATCGGCGCCTTGTCTACTGCGAGCAGCGCCTGCGCGGCGGCCTGGGCCGCCACCGCCGTGGTCAGGACGGTATCGGAGGCGGCGGGCTCGGGTCGGCGCCGGGCGATCTGGGCGAGGATGAGCGGCCACGACGGGTCATTCGCCGCCCTGGCATAGTCCAGGCAGCGCAGGCAGGCGGTCCGGCCGGGAATGACCAGCGGTCCGACCACGCCAATCGCCTCGCCGGCGAGCACGGAAAGATGCGGCACCCGCTGCCTGGTCAGCTCGGTCGCATGGCCGCCGCCGAGCTGCCGCCCGGCCAGGATCACCAGGTCAGGGAGCCGGGCCGCCCGCCCGCTCAGCGCCGCCGCCCGCCCTGGCCCTGCTGCCGCCCGCCGCATGGCGGCAGCGCCCGCGCCTGCAGCCCGGCTCGGGCGCCCGGCCGCAAGGCCAGCGTTTCTTGCCGTGCCTGGCCGGGCCCGAACCCGGCCCGGCCTGCCCGGTGCGCCGCCAGCCGGCTCCTGCTGACCGTCCTGGCTTGGCTGCTCGCCGATGTAATGATCTGGCGCCGGCCCGGTGTCGGGCCACGCCAGGCGCAAGTCCCTCCTAGGCCCGGGCGCCAGGGCTTGCGGAACGTCCGGCGGCCGGATGAACTCCACCTGCCCCACCCCCGACCGGCTGAGGATGCGCACGACGGCGCGGGCGATCCGCGGCTCGCCCTCGACCCTGACCATCGCATTACGCCGCCGGGCGAGCGCCCGGGCGCCGCCGTCGCTGTCCCGGTGGGCGAGCGAGGTGGTGGCCAGCTCGGGTGCGAGCCTGGACCTCAGCTCGGGCGGCAGTTCCCTGAGCGTGGCCGCCGGAAAGTCGTCCAGCGCCCCGCCGGCGGCCAGCAAGGTGAGCACCCGCTCGGTCGTTTGCGGCGGAACGCCTTGCCCGGCCGCTGCCGCGATCAGCTGCGCGCGGTCCCGGCTGCCGTCGAGCAAGGCGATCAGTGGCGCGGCTCCTGACATCCCGGACAAAGCGATCGCCCGGCGCGGGTCGATCCCGATCTGCAGCGTGTCGCGGTCTCGCCAGACGGGCAGTAAGCCCGATTTCAGGGCCGGTCGCATAGGAATGATCCTGCCATCGCCCTCTGACAGGGCGATCCGCGTACTGTCGCGCGGCCGCGTGATAACCGGGTTCCCGGCCCTGGCCGGACCTGGGCAGGCCCGCGGGCCCGGGCGGTCAGCGGGTAGGTGCCCGCAAGACAGCGCCCCGTGAGCATCCCCCGGAGCCGCCCCGTTACCCGTTCCCGTGGGCAGTGCCCGCGGAATCCTGCCCGGCCCGGTCAGACAGCGGCTGTTCTTCCCTCCCAGTGGTGACGCTGGCCGCTTGGCCGGAAACCCCGGTTCGAGGAAATTAGGCCGGCCTGGGCGGGTCCGTCAATGCCCCCTTGTGGACGAAGGTGTGTGTTTTATGGGGAGAACGGGGTGTGTCCCTGTGGATAGCGGTGGACAAGCCTGTGAATTATCGTGACCTGCTCCGGACGCGGCCGATCTGATCTGGGACAAGGTCATCCACCCGCTGTGGACAGCAAATCCCTGGCCTGAACCCGGCGCTGAGCGGCCCCGGCGGCTCAATGCGGTTCGCGCCCGGCCTCGCCGCCGTCTCCTGGCTCTTCCTCCGCGGTCGGTTTCTCGGCCGAGCCGGGGTCGGTCAGGTCGGACAGGTCGAGTTCGGGCCGGCCGGCCGCGAAGCCCTCGGGGTCGTCCAGGTCCTCTGCGGTCGGCAGCAAGTCGGGGTGCGACCAGATCTCGTCCCGCCCCTCGATGCCGCGGGCCTGGCTCAGCGCACGCCACAGGGCCGCCGCCTCGCGCAGCCGGCGGGGCCGCAGTTCGAGCCCGACAAGGGTCGCGAACGTTCGCTCGGCCGGCCCGCCGGTGGCGCGGCGGCGCCTGATTGCCTCGGCTAGCGCGTCGGCGTCGGGCAGTCGCTT
Source organism: Streptosporangiaceae bacterium (assembly GCA_051004215.1). Lineage (GTDB taxonomy): Bacteria > Actinomycetota > Actinomycetes > Streptosporangiales > Streptosporangiaceae > Chersky-822. The sequence goes on from JBPCKO010000279.1 coordinate 3,687, forward strand.
CGCGGCCGCCTCCGCGACCACCGTCGCCACCCAGCCCTCGACCAGGGCGAGCAGCGTCTCCAGGCGCGCAAGCGCGGCCTTCTGCTCCGGTGTGTCCTCGGGCTGGAACGTGGCTGCCCCGGTCAGGGCCTCGTTGAGGGCTTCGGGGTTTGCCGGGTCGATCGCCGACGGGTCGATCCGCTGGACCATGTCCCGCAGCGAGTCGGCGTCGACCTTGATACCGCGGGCATAATCCTCGACCGCGCTGAGCAGGCGGGCCCGCAACCAGGGCACGTGGCTGAACAAGCGGTGATGGGCTGCCTCGCGCATCGCGACGAACAGCCTGACCTCGTCCTCGGCCACCGACAGGCCCTCGCCGAACGCCGCTATCCCGGCCGGAAGCAAGGCCGCGGTGCCCTCCGGGCCGATCGGCAGGCCGATATCGCTCGAGCTGATGATTTCCTCGGCCAGGGTGCCCACGGCCGCGCCGGCCTGGCCGCCGACCATCATGCCGCCGATCCTGCGCATCATCTCGCCGATGCCGCCCAGCATGCCGAGGCCGCCCAAGGCCCCGGCCCCGGCCCCGGCACCGCCGGTCAGCGCGGTCATCGCCGAGCGCATCTCGGGGGGCAGGTCGTTCAGGTCTTCCTCGCTGACCGTCATCATGCCGCCCATCGAGTCGACCGCGCGCTCGGCGATCGGCTCGCACAGGGTCTGCCACACCGGCATCGTGTACTCAACCCACTCCGAGCGGCTCCAGGCCTGAGCCGAGCGGATGCCGCTCGGCAACACCGTGGCGTCCTCCAGCCACAGATCGGCCAGCCGGAGGGCCTCGATCACGGCCGTGCGCTGATTGCCGAGGACGCTCGGGTCGCCCTTGGCCACGATCGTCTGGCGGGCCGTGTTCTTGGCCAGGTCCCAGTTCACCGGGCCGCCCTGATAGGCCATCAGGTCGGCGAACTGCCGAAGTGCCTCGGCGAATTGCTGCGGGTCGCCGAACGGGTTGCCGGCCCCCATCGGGCCGCCCTGACCACCAGGCCCGCCGCTCCCGCCGGGATCAGAACCACCGGATCCGCCGGAACCGCCACGTCCCCGGTCATCCTCTGGGAGATCGGGCAGGCCGAAGCCGAAGGGAGGCTCACTCATCGACATAGTCTCTCGGGCAGGATGGAAGGGTCACAATCGCCAAGTTATCCCAGGAGCAAGTCCGGGTGAGCGACCGAGTAGGCAAGGTTCGCCAAGGGCGGAGCGGCGCCCCCGGCCGCCCAGGGTCGCGCCTGCGGCCCGCCAGCGCGGATCCGGCGGGGCAGCCCGGGCCCGCGGCGCCCCGTGACGACCTGCCGGTGGTGGCCGTGACCGGCGCCGCCCACGACCTCGGGCTTGCGGTGACGGCGCGGCTCGCCCAATCCGACCGGTTCAGCCGGGTCATCGCGATCGACGACCGGCGCGGCGACCTGACCGGCGTGATCTGGCGGGTCGTCGACATCCGCGATCCGGCCCTGGCCGGGCGGCTGGCCGGGATCGACGTGATCGTGCACACCGACCTGGACTTCGCGGCCGGCTCCGACCCGCGAGCCAGGCGGGCCTACAACGTCAGGGGCGCGCAGACCCTGCTCACAGCGGCGGCGGCGGGCGGCGTCGGCCGGGTCGTGCTGGTTACCAGCGCGATGGTGTACGGGGCGAGTCCGGACAACCCGGTGCCGATCAACGAGCAGGCGCCGCTCGGGGCCGAGCCAGACGGCAGCGTGGTCGGCGACTTCATCGAGATCGAGCAGCTGGCCGAGCGGTCGCCGCGGACCAACCCCGGGATGACGATCACCGTAGTGCGCCCGGCCGCCCTGGTCGGCGAGGGCATCGACACGCTCATCACGCGGCATTTCGAGGCGCCGAGGCTGCTCGCGGTCAAGGGCTGCGCGCCGCGCTGGCAGTTCTGCCACGTCTCCGACCTGCTGTCAGCAATCGAGCTGGCCGCGGCCGGAGAGGTGAGCGGCGCCTTCGCGGTCGGCTCGGCCGGCTGGCTGGAGCAGGACCAAGTGGAGAAGCTGTCCGGGCTGCGCAGGATCGAGCTCCCGGCTGGCGTCACCTTCGCCACCGCGCAGCGGCTGTACCGGGCCGGCATTACCCCGGCTCCCGTGGCCGATCTGCATTACGTCGTCTATCCGTGGGTGGTGGACTGCGCCACCTTGCGCGAGGCGGGCTGGCAGCCGAGCGTCACCAATGCCGAGGCCCTCCAGGTGCTGCTGGACCAGCGGGCCGGCCATCACGCCGTCGCGGGCCGCCGCCTGGCGAAGAAGGACGCCACGCTGACCGCCGCGGGTGCGACCGTCGCCGTCATCGGGACGGCCGCGATCGTCCGCCAGGTTCGCAAGCGCCACCGCACTTCATGAGGCGGTAGCGTGACCGGGTGGATGTGATCAGGCTCGCGGAGATCCGCGAGCAGCCGCTGTCGGTCGGCGAGGTCTACGCCGCCGTCACCGATCAGGCCGCGGGCGGGATCGCGGTCTTCGCCGGCGCCGTCCGCGACCACGACCACGGCAAGTCCGTGACCGGGCTGTCCTACGCGGCCCATCCCTCGGCCGCCGCGGAGCTGCGGGCGGTCGCCGAGAAGGTCGCCGCCCGGTTCGATGTGCACGCGGTCGCCGCCGTGCACCGGACCGGGGATCTCAAGGTCGGCGATCTCGCCGTGGTCGTCGCGGTCTCGGCCGGCCACCGGGGCACCGCGTTCGAGGCGTGCCGGGCCCTGATCGATGACCTCAAGGCCGTGGTGCCGATCTGGAAACACCAGACGTTCACCGGCGGTGACAGCGAGTGGGTCAACAGCGCGTAACCTTGCCGGCATGTCACGCCGCGCGGTAACGCTGCTGATCGCGGGGATCGGCATCCTCGCCTGCCTGGTCGTCGTGTTCGCGTTGCCCGTGCCGTACGTGGCCCTGATTCCCGGCCCGACCTACAACACGCTCGGCCCGCTGAACGGCAAGCAGGTCGTGCTGATCAGCGGCCACCGCACCTACACTGCCCCCGGGCACCTGAACATGGTCACGGTGTCCTACATCGGCGGCCCGGGATCCAATCCGCCGTTTAACATCTTCGCGGCCCTGCAGGCCTGGCTCAGCCCGCACGAGGCCGTCGTGCCGCAGCAGGAGCTGTTCCCGCCCGGCCAGAGCCAGCAGCAGGTGGTGAAGCAGGACTCCGAGCAGATGGCCAGCTCGCAGCAGACCGCCCAGGCGGCGGCGCTGTGCCAGCTTGGCATCGGCTTCCGCACCATCGACACGATCGTGGCGGTTATCAAGAACCTGCCCGCCGACGGGCGGCTGCACCGCGGCGACATCATCACCGCCGTCGACGGCAAGCCCGTCACCTGCCGGTCCACGTCCTCCTCGATCATCAGTGCCCGCCCGGCGGGGAGCCGGGTCACGCTGACCGTCCAGCGCGGCGGCCACACCAGGAAGGTGAGCCTGCGCACCGCGAACTACCAGGGCACCGCGGTGGTCGGCGTGCAGATCGTCGAGTCGTACCAGTTCCCGTTCACGATCAAGATCAGCGTCGGCAACATCGGCGGCCCCAGCGCCGGCATGATGTTCGCGCTGGCGATCATCGACAAGCTCACCCCGGCCAACCTGACCGGCGGGAAGTTCATCGCGGGCACGGGCGAGATCACCCCGGGCGGAGCCGTTCAGCCGATCGGCGGCATCCAGCAGAAGATGGCCGCGGCCCGTGCGGCCGGCGCCACCGTCTTCCTCGCCCCGGCCGGGAACTGCGCGGACACCGCGGGGGCGGTGCCTGCCGGGCTGCGAGTGGTCAAGGTCAGCATGCTGAGCGGAGCGATCACGGCGCTGAAGGCGCTGAAGGCGGGCAAGCCGGTGCCGTCCTGCTAGCAGGCTTTAGGCCGCGCCGCCGGCGGCACGGCACCCCGGTTAAGCGGGGGAAGCACAGGAACCAGCGGTCATGCCGGTAGGTTTCCGTCAGGGATTCACCTGATCGCGCTTCGCCGCCAAGACGGCACCTGCCCCGCGAGGCAGCCGCGCCCGGTGGAACCTGCGGTCGAAGGGAAGTTCGGTGACGTTCAGAGTTCCCGGCTCGCAGGGCCCGAGTGCCGGGCGGCCGGTCGTGCTGCCCAGGTGGCCCCGGTTCGTCATCCCCGCCGTGGTCATCATCGTGCTGGTGATCGTGGTGATCTCGGTCGGCGTCGGGATCTGGACCGACTTCCTGTGGTACCAGTCCGTGCACCAGACGCGCGTGTTCTCGGTGACCTACACCACGAAGTGGCTGCTCTTCGTGGTCATTGCCGCGTTCATGATCCTGGTCGTCGGGTCGAACATCTGGCTGGCGTACCGGCTGCGGCCTGAACTGGCGCCCGGCGGCTCGGAACACCAGGGTGTCGAGGCCTACCGGCAAGCCATCGACCCGCACCGGCGCGGCGTGATGATGGTGCTGCTCGGGCTGATCGGCCTGGTCACCGGGCTGGCCGGGGCCAGCAACTGGCAGACCTGGCTGCTGTTCGTCAACCGGGTGCCGTTCCACCGGACCGACCCCCAGTTCCACCTGGACATCTCGTTCTTCGTGTTCGTCTACCCCTTCCTGCGGCTGCTGCTGTCGTTCCTGTTCGCAGCCGTGCTGCTCTCGCTCCTGGTGGCCGCGGTCGTGCACGTGCTGTACGGCGGGCTGCGGCTGGCCAGGCGCGCGCGCCCGTCCCGCGGCGCCCGGGCGCAGTTGTTCGTGCTAGCCGGGATCTTCGTCGTGCTGAAGGCTGCCGCCTACTGGGTGGACCGGTACGGCATCAACTTCTCCCAGCGCGGGGTCGTGCAGACCGGCGCGTCTTTTACCGATGTGCACGCGGTGCTGCCGGCCAAGACCGTGCTCGCCGTGATCGCGCTGATCTGCGCGGCGCTGCTGCTGGCCGGGGCGTTCCGCCGCAGCGCGCTGCTGCCCGCGATCGGCTTCGGCCTGCTCGTGCTGTCCGCCGTGATCATCGGCGGCGTCTACCCGTTCATCATCCAGCAGTTCGTGGTCAAGCCGAACCAGCAGGCCAAGGAGCGGCCCTACATCAAACGGGAGATCACCAGCAGCAGGAACGCGTACGGCATAGCCGGCGCGACCGTCGTCCCGTACGCCGGGCTTTCCGCTACCAAGCCGACCGTGCTTGCGCGCGAGGCGGTGGCCGCGCCTGACCTGCGGCTGACCGATCCGGGGGTCATGTCGACCACGTTCTCGCAACTCCAGCAGGTCAAGAGCTTCTACCAGTTCCAGAGCGTGCTGGCGATGGACAGGTACCACTACGGCTCGACCGCCGTGCCGCAGGACACCGTGGTCGGCGTCCGGGACATGCAGGGGCCGCCCGCCGGCCAGGGCAACTGGGTCAACACACACCTGATCTACACCCACGGCTACGGGTTCGTCGCCGCCGCGGCCGGAACCGCCCAGCCCGACGGCAGCCCGAGCTTCGTCGAGGGGGACATCCCGCCGACCGGTGTACTCGGCACGTTCCAGCCCAGGGTCTACTTCGGCCACGAGGGCTCTAGTTACGTGATCGCCGGCGGCCGGCAGCCCGAGCTGGACTACCCGAACGCTAGCTCGGGAGGCCAGCACAACTTCACCTACCGCGGCGGGGGCGGGGTGCCGATCGGCTCACTCGCGAGCCGCCTCGCGTTCGCGGTCAGATTCCGCGAGCTGAACATCCTGCTGTCCAGCGCGATCGACGCCAACTCGCGGATTCTGTACGTCCGCGACCCGTTGCAGCGGGTGGAGAAGGTCGCGCCGTTCCTGACTCTGGACGGCGATCCCTATCCCGTCATCGTCCACCACCAGATCCTCTGGGTGGTCGACGGCTATACGACCACCGATGACTACCCGTACTCCAAGCGCATCGACCTGGCCCAGGCAACGTCGACCACCTACAACCCGCGAGGCCTCGCGGTCGGCCCGGTCGGCCAGGTCAATTACATCCGCAACTCGGTCAAGGCGACCGTCAACGCTTACACCGGCGCGGTGCACCTGTACCAGTGGCGCAAGGCGAGCCCGATCCTGCAGGTGTGGAAGAGATCCTTCCCTGGCCTGATCTTGCCGGCGAGCGCGATTCCTGCCGACCTGAAGCCACACCTGCGTTACCCGGAGGTGCTGTTCGACGCCCAGCGGCTGATCCTGACCCAGTTCCACGTCACCGACCCGGCCTCCTTCTATGGCGGGCAGAACTTCTGGGCCGTCCCGAGTGACCCTTCGATCCTGAAGAACAAGGCGCAGAGAAACCTCGCCGGGGTCAGCCAACCGCCCTATTACCTGACCTTGAACATGCCGGCCGAGACCGGTCCGGCGTTCTCGCTGACCAGCGTGCTGACCTTCCACGGCCGGTCCAACCTGGCCGCTTACGTGTCGGTCAACAGCGACCCGTCGAGCCCGCAGTACGGGCATCTCCAGATCTTGCAGCTGCCGCAGAACCAGGTGATCAGCGGCCCAGGGCAGATCCAGAACCAGTTCGAGAACTTCCCCGCCGCGTCAATCGAGCTGACCCAGCTGCGCCACGGCGGTTCGCAGGTCATCCAGGGGAACCTGGTCACGATCCCGCTCGGCAACGGGTTCCTCACGGTGGAGCCGGTCTACGTAGCCGCCTCGGCCCAGGGCAACACCGGCACCTACCCGCAGCTGAAGCGGGTGTTCACGTACTTCGGCGGTCAGGTGGGTTACGCGAGCACGCTGGCCGGCTCGCTGGCCGAGCTCTTCGGTGCGATCGGGCAGCCGTCGACCGGCCCTGGCGGAACTGGTGGCACCGGGCACGTGAGCGCGCTCGTGCTGCAGTACCTCGCACAGGCCGAGAAGTTCTACACGCAAGCCCAGGCCGCGCTGCGCGACGGGCAGGGCCTGGGCGTGTATTCCGCCGACATCCAGAAGATGAAGGCGGCGCTCGATAATGCCAGGCGGGCGGCCGGGGCATCGAAGACCGCGCCCGGGGTGTCGCCGTCGCCGTCGCCGTCGGGCTCGCAGTCCCCGGTGCCGACCATCTCGCCGGCCGCGCCGTCTCCGTCGTCGTCGCCCTGAGACGGCGCGCCCGGGCGTGCTGACCGCCGCCCCGCCCGCGGCCGTCCGGGCCAGGTCCGCGCGCCCTGATCAGCGAAGGCCTGGCCAGGCCGCGGCATGTATATAGCGTTAAAGGCCGCGCTTGGCGGGCCGCGTCGCTCCGGCGGAGGGCGTAGGCTCGGTGCTGCGGGGACGTTGATGGGCGCAGAGCTTCACTGTGGCGGTTCCCGATGATGCAGAAGGGCCATCAGAGAGGAGCCTGACGCGCAGTGGGTCCCCGTGTGCTCCTTGACGCGACCGGCGTTCCCGCTGACCGGGGAGCGCTCGGCCGTTACGTCGACGGCCTGGTCAAGGCACTGGCCGAGGCCGGGGCCGATCTCGCGCTAGCCTGCCAGCGCGCGGACGAGGAGCGTTACGCCAGGTTGCTGCCGAGCGCCCGCGTCGTGCCGGCCCCGCCGGCCATCGCGCACCGGCCCGCCCGGCTGGCCTGGGAGCAGAGCGGCCTGCCGCTGGTCGCGACGCAGGTCGAGGCCGACGTCATCCATTCCCCGCACTATTCGATGCCGCTGCGCCCCGGCCTGCCGACCGTGGTGACGATCCACGACCTGGCGTTCTTCACCGCGCCCGACACGCACAACCCGGTCACGGCCACCTTCTACAAGGCGGCCATCCGTACGACGGCCCGGCGGGCCACCAGGCTCATCGTTCCGTCCAAGGCCACCAGGGACGAAGTCGTCCGGGTGCTGGAGGCGGATTCCACCAAGATCGATGTGGCCTATCACGGCGTCGACCACGACCTGTTCTGCCCGCCGAATCCAGCCCAGCTCGACCGGGTCGCCGCGCGGCTCGGCCTGCACGGCCGGCCGTATGTCGCCTACCTCGGCACGCTGGAGCCGCGCAAGAACGTGCCGGCCCTGATCGAGGGCTGGGTCGCCGCCGTCGAGGACCTGGCCGAACCGCCGGCCCTGGTGCTTGCGGGCGGCACCGGCTGGAGCGACGAGGTGGACGAAGCGGTCGCCGCCGTGCCTGCCCACCTGCGCCTGGTCAGGCCCGGTTACCTGCACTTCACCGACCTGCCCGGCTTCTTCGGCGGTGCGCTGATCGTCGCGTTCCCGAGCATCGGGGAGGGCTTCGGGCTGCCCGTGCTCGAGGCGATGGCGTGCGGCGCACCGGTGCTGACCACGCACCGGACCTCGTTGCCCGAGGTCGGCGGCGACGCCGTCGCCTACACCGAGCCCGAAGCGGCCAGCATCAAGACGTCGCTGCGGGCGCTGATCGACGACGGGGCCCAGCGAGAGGCGCTGGGCACCGCCGGCTACGCCCGCTCGCTCGAGTTCACCTGGGCAGCCTCGGCGCACGCGCACATGGCATGCTATGAACGCGCCGCAACGGCCGGACAAGGGTAATCTCGCTGGGCATGCCAACCGATGCGCAGAGCCAGGCGACGACGGCCAGACTGGACCGGGTCGGCGGCGATCTCGAAGCGATCCTGCTGGTCGGGGGCCAGGGCACCCGGCTGCGGCCGCTGACGATCGGGACGCCCAAGCCGCTGCTGCCCACCGCCGGGGTGCCGTTCCTCGCGCACCAGATCGCCAGGGCCGCCGCATCCGGGGTGACGCGGATCGTGATGGCGACGGCCTACCGGGCCGAGATGTTCGCCGAGGTGTTCGGGGACGGCTCCGGGTACGGCCTGGAGATCGCCTACGTACACGAGGCGGAGCCGCTGGGAACCGGCGGCGGAATCCGCAACGCGGCGGGCACCCTGCGCAGCGGGCCCGAGGACCCGGTCGTGGTGCTTAACGGTGACGTGCTGTCCGGCCATGACCTGAGCGCCCAGATCGTCCTGCACCGCAAGGCGGACGCGGCCGTCACGCTGCACCTGGTCGAGGTGCCGGACCCGGCCAGGTTCGGCTGCGTGCCGACCGACTTCGACGGCCGGGTAACCGCGTTCCTGGAGAAGACGCCGAACCCGGTGACCAGCCAGATCAACGCGGGCTGCTACGTGTTCACCAGGCGCTACATCGACGCGATGCCGGCCGGGCGGGTGCTGTCGGTCGAGCGGGAGACGTTCCCCGGCCTGATCGGGTCCGGCCAGACCGTGATGGGTTACCTGGAGTCGGCCTACTGGCTCGATGTCGGGACTCCCGAGGCGTTCGTGCGCGGCTCGTGCGACCTGGTGCTCGGCGAGCTTGCCTCGCCTGCGCTGCCTGGCGAGTGCGGGCCTGCTCTGCTGCTGCCCGGCGCCGCTGCGCACCCGTCCGCCCAGCTGTCCGGCGGCACTGCGGTCGGGCCGGGCAGCACGGTCGGCGCCCGGGCCACGGTGGACGGCTCGGTGCTGTTCGACGAGGTGAAGGTCGGTGCCGGGGCCCAGGTCAGCCACAGCGTGATCGGCTCGGGCGCCCGGATCGGCGAGGGCGCGGTGCTTGACGGCGTGGTGATCGGGGCCGGGGCCGAGATCGGCGGCGGCAACGAGCTGGCCCGCGGGCTGCGGGTCTGGCCGGGAGTCCGGCTGGACGGCACCGCGATCCGCTTCTCCACCGATGCCTGACCGGCGGCCGTATGACCGGGGGCCGTATGACCGGCGGCCGGAAGCGCGATGACCGGTCCGTTCGCGGCCGGCGATCCCGCGGCCGAGCGGCGCTGGAGCGCGCCGTTCGCGGTCGACGTGCCGGGCATCTTGTCCGTGCACCGTCGCGGGCCCGGCGATCCGGCATTCATCACCGACGAGGCCGGGGCAATCTGGCGCGCCTGCCGGACCCCGGACGGGCCGGGCACCATCCGGATCACGGCCGTGCGCGGCAGCCCCGGCGGGGCCGCGACCGACGTGCGGGCGGCGGCCTGGGGACCGGGAGCCGGCTGGCTGCTCGGCGCGCTGCCCGGCTGGCTGGGCGCAGACGACCGCCCCGACGAGTTCGTCCCCGCGCACCCGGTGCTGCGGGCCGCGGCCAGGAAGCACCCGGAGTTCAGGATCGGCCGCACCGGCCTGGTGCTCGAGGCGCTGGTACCCGCGGTGCTGGAGCAGAAGGTAGTCGGCAGGGAAGCCGTCAGGGCGTGGCGGATCCTGCTCAGGCGGTACGGCGAGCCCGCGCCCGGACCAGCCCCGGCCGGGCTGCGAGTGCCGCTGTCCCCGGCCGCCTGGGCGGCGATTCCGTCCTGGGAGTGGCACCGGGCCGGGGTCGAGGCGGTCAGGGCCCGTACCATCGCCGCCGCGGCCCGGGTGGCGCCCCGGCTGGAGGAGATCGTCGCGCTCAGTCCCGAGCAGGCCGACCGGCGGCTGCGCTCGCTGCCCGGCATCGGGCCGTGGACCTCGGCCGAGGTGCGGCAGCGGGCGTGCGGCGACCCGGACGCGGTCTCCGTCGGTGACTATCACCTGCCTGCGATCGTCGGCTGGGCGCTAGCCGGCCGGGTCGTGGACGACGCCGAGATGCTGGACCTGCTCGCGCCGTACGCCGGGCAGCGGCACCGCGCCTCGATGCTGGCCGCCCTGTCCGGCACCCGGCCGCCGCGCCGGGGGCCGCACCTGTCCGTCCGCGACTACCGGTCCATCTAGAGGCGCGCGATCAGGGCCGGGGTGGTGATGCGCCCGGGCGCCCGGCGAGAATGGGGGGCAACTACGACAGACGGTGCCGGGAGGAACAGTGCTGTACGCGTTCGGGTTCGACCGGATCGGCGTGGTGGTTAGTGACCTGTATTTCGTCGACCCCAACCCGCGGCCCGGCCAGGAGGGCGCCGAGCACGGCGTCCGGCTCGAGGTCCGGATGCTGGACCAGGGGGAGCTCAAGGGCTCGATCTACTCGGCCCGGCCGATCGAGGTCGGCCTGCCGGTCTGGCGGGCGGACCTGCTCGAGGCCGTCGACGGCCCGGCCGGAAGCCTGAACCGCGCGCACCACCATCCGGCCTTCAGCGGCTGGGACCCCGGCCGCCGGGTGTTCGACAAGAAGCTGACCGCGGGCCCGGTGTCCTGGGTCGGGGAGCAGCTTTCCGACCTCGGTGGGCTGCTGCAGCGGGCCGGGATCGGCGACGGCGAGCCGTTCGCGGCCGACGCGCAGAGCCTTCGCGCCGCCGTGCCCGAGATCGCCGCGGTCGTGCAGAGCCTGCTGGACCGGGTCAAGGCCGGCGAACTGGCCGCCGCGCCCGGCGGTGACGAGCCGGACAGTGCCAGGGCCAGCTGGCTGTAGGCCCTGGCCTGGGGCCGGGCCGGGCCGCCCCGGCCCGGCCTGTCAGCGGCGGTTCTGCGACGTGGCGTTCCGCCCCCCCGCCTGCGGGATAACGGGAGGCGGCACTTCCTGTAGGGGACATGGGAACCCCCGGATCCGGACAGCCGCCCGCCCCGTCGCCGAGCGCCTTGCGGCGCTCGCTGGCCCGCGCGCGGGACGGCAAGTCGCTGGACCGCGCCGAGGCCACCGTGCTGCTGCACGCCAGGGGCGAGCAGCTCACCGAGCTGCTCGGATACGCGGGCCGGACCAGGGACGCCGGCCTGGCCGCGGCCGGCCGGCCCGGGGTCATCACCTATTCCCGCAAGGTGTTCATACCGCTGACCAGGCTGTGCCGGGATCGCTGCGGCTACTGCACGTTCGTGACCGTGCCTGGCCGGCTGGAACCCGGGCACGAGTACCTGTCGCCCGATGAGGTGCTGGACATCGCCAGGCAAGGCGCCGCCCTGGGCTGCAAGGAGGCGTTGTTCACGCTGGGCGACCGCCCGGAGACCAGGTGGCGGCAGGCGCGCGAATGGCTGGACGCGCACGGGTACGACGACACGCTGTCCTACGTCCGGGCCATGGCGATCGGCGTCCTAGAGGAGACCGGGCTGCTCCCGCACCTCAACCCGGGCGTGCTGACCTGGCAGGACTTCCAGCGGCTGAAGCCGGTCGCGCCGTCGATGGGCATGATGCTCGAGACGACCGCCGAGCGGCTGTTCGCCGAGAAGGGGGGGCCGCATTTCGGCAGCCCGGACAAGGACCCGAAGGTCCGGCTGCGGGTGCTGGAGGAGGCGGGCCGGTCGGCAGTGCCGTTCACGACCGGCATCCTGATCGGGATCGGCGAGACGCTGGCCGAGCGGGCCGACTCGATCTTCGCGATCCGCGGCGTGGCCCGCGAGTACGGCGGCGTGCAGGAAGTCATCGTGCAGAACTTCCGGGCCAAGCCGGACACCAAGATGCGGAGTGTGCCCGATGCCGAGCTGGAAGGGCTGGCCGCCACGATCGCGGTGACCAGGCTGGTGCTCGGGCCGTCGATGCGGATCCAGGCCCCGCCGAACCTGATCGGCGAGGAGTACCAGCTGATCCTGGACGCCGGGATCGACGACTGGGGCGGCGTGTCCCCGCTCACCCCTGACCACGTGAACCCGGAGCGGCCGTGGCCGCAGATCGACGAGCTAGCCGGCCGCACCGCCGACGGCGGGTTCACGCTGCGCGAGCGGCTGACCATCTATCCCGGTTACCTGCGCGAGCCATGGCTGGACCCGCGGCTGTCCGCGCACGTGGCGGCGTTGGCCGATCCGGCGACCGGGCTGGCCCGCGAGGACGCGATGCCGGCCGGGCTGCCCTGGCAGGAGCCGGACGGCGGCTGGGGCGAGTCGGCCGGGCGGACCGACCTGCACGTCACGATCGACAGCACCGGGCGCAGCGCCGACCGGCGCAGCGACTTCGAGGACGTGTACGGGGACTGGGCCGAGATCGCCGGGCGGATCGCGCCGTCGGCCGGAGCGCCGCGGCGGTTGCGCTCGGAGGTGGCCGCCGCGCTGCGCAGTGCCGAGAGGGACCCGGCCGGGCTCAGCGACGACGAGGCGCTCGCGCTGCTCGACGCCGACGGGCCGGAACTAGATGCCCTCGCCGGGATCGCCGACGCGATCCGCCGCGACGTCAACGGTGACGCGGTCACCTACGTCGTGAACAGGAACATCAACTTCACCAACGTCTGCTACACCGGCTGCCGGTTCTGCGCGTTCGCCCAGCGGCGGACCGATGCCGACGCTTACACCCTGTCGCTCGAGCAGATCGGCGACCGGGCGGCCGAGGCCTGGGGGGCGGGGGCGACCGAGGTGTGCATGCAGGGCGGTATCCACCCCGACCTGCCGGGCACGGCCTACTTCGACATCGCGGCCGAGGTAAGGCGGCGCTGCCCGGACATGCACGTGCACGCGTTCTCGCCGATGGAGGTGATGAACGGGTCGGCCAGGACCGGGCTGAGCGTGCGGGACTGGCTGACCAGGGCCCGCGAGGCCGGGCTTGGCTCGCTGCCCGGCACCGCCGCCGAGATCCTCGACGACGACGTGCGCTGGGTGCTGACCAAGGGCAAGCTGCCAACGTCGGCCTGGATCGAGGTGATGACCACCGCGCATGAGCTGGGCATCCCGACGACCGCGACCATGATGTACGGGCACGTGGACATCCCCGCGCACTGGGTCGCCCATCTGCGCGTGATCCGGTCGATCGCCGACCGGACCGGCGGCTTCACCGAGTTCGTACTGCTGCCGTTCGTGCACGCCAGCTCGCCGATCTACCTGGCCGGCCTGGCCAGGCCAGGCCCGACGAGGCGGGAAAACCGGGCCGTGCACGCGCTGTCCAGGCTGATGCTGCACGGGGCGATTGGCTCGATTCAGTGTTCCTGGGTCAAGCTCGGCGAAGACGTCTGCCGCGATGTGCTGGCCGGCGGGGTCAACGACATCGGCGGCACGCTGATGGAGGAGACGATCAGCCGGATGGCCGGCTCGGAGAACGGCTCGTTCAAGACGATCAGCCAGCTAGCCGATATGGTGGCGCCCATCGGCAGGCAACTGCGCCAGCGGACGACCACCTACGGGCAGCCCTCGGCCGAGCGCCTCGCCGCCGCGGCGGCCTCCGATGGCGTCTGCGAGTCGGTACGGGGCCATCCGGGCCGCTCGCTGCCGCTGGCCTCGCTGCCTGGCGCTTCGGCCTGAACAGGGTCGCGGGCTGGCTGGCCGCTGGCCCTGGCGGTACTGAGGAGTAAGCGACGATGATGTCCGGGACTCGCAGGGAGAAGCTGACCGGCTGGGGGATGACCGAGCCCACCGTGGCCCAGGTCGCCCGGCCGCGGTCCGCTGACGAGGTTGCCCGCCTGGTGAAGGACGTGTCGGCCGCGGGCCTGATCGCGCGCGGGCTGGGCCGCAGCTACAACAACGCGGCCCAGAACGGTGGCGGCCTGGTGCTGGCGACCAGCGGGATGAACCACATCCTGTCGTTCGACCCCGATACTGGCGTGGCCGTCTGCGAGCCCGGGGTCAGCCTGGAGCAGCTGATGGCCACGCTGCTGCCGCAGGGCTGGTTTGTGCCGGTGACGCCGGGCACCCGCCAGGTCAGCATCGGCGGCGCGATCGCCGCCGACGTGCACGGCAAGAACCACCACGTGGCCGGCAGCTTCGCCCGGCACGTGCTCTCCTTCGACCTGCTGACCGCCGACGGCGATGTGCGGACGGTCACGCCGGACGGCGACCCCGAGCTGTTCTGGGCGACGGCCGGCGGGATGGGCCTGACCGGGATCATCCTGCGGGCCAGCGTTCAGATGAAGAGCGTCGAGACCTCCCGCCTGATCGTCGACACCGTGCGGACGGCCAACATCGACGACACGATGGCGTACCTGTCCTCCACCGACAAGGACTACGACTACACGGTGGCCTGGACCGACTGCCTGGCCAGCCGGGGCCACCTGGGCCGGTCCGTGATCGCCTCGGGTGACTTCGCCACCATGAGCGAGGTGCGATACCGGGACCGGGAAACGCCGCTCGCGTTCACGCCGTCGGCCCTGGTCACGGCGCCGCCGGTGTTCCTCTCCGGCCTGATTAACTCCTGGTCGGTGAAGGCGCTGAACGAGGCCTACTACCGTCGCGCACCCCGGCGGCGCACCGGGGAGATCCAATCCATCGGGAAGTTCTTCCACCCGCTGGACGGCATCAGGCACTGGAACCGGGTCTACGGCCCGGCCGGCTTCCGCCAGTACCAGTTCGTGGTCCCTTACTCTTCCTCAGAGGTTGTGCGGGTTGCCCTGGAAAGGATTAGCGCCCTGCAGGCGCCGTCGTTCGTCACCGTACTGAAGCGGTTTGGCGAGGGTGACCGCGGCATGCTGTCGTTTCCGCTGGCGGGATGGACGCTGGCCCTGGACTTCCCCGCGCGTACGCCGTGGCTCGGGCAGCTGCTCGGCGAGCTGGACGACCTGGTGCTGGAAGCGGGCGGCCGGCTCTACCTGGCCAAGGACTCCCGCATCCCGGCCGAGCTGATGCCGCGGATGTACCCCAGGTACGAGGAATTCCGGGCGCTCCGCGCCCGCATCGACCCGGCTGGCGTCTTCTGCTCCGACCTAGCCCGCCGCCTAGCCCTCTAACCCACCCCGCCCCACCCGAGTTCCATGATCACCGTAGTTTCGGGGGCCCAGGACAACACGAATCTACGGTGATCATGCTGCCCGGTCGACGGGGCAGGTGGCAGAGCATGGCTGCGGACGGCCCTGCCAGCCGCGGATCCGCAGGACGGCGGCGACCTGCTGGGCGACCAGGCACGGCGTGGAATGCACCTCCCAGTACCCGTACCGCAGCGTGACCAGGCCTGTGGCCGCGGCGGAGTTGTCCCTCAGCGTGTCTGCCCGCCGGGACTCGCCGGGGTGAGCGGATCTTCCATCGACTCGACGATCAAGCCGAATTCGTCGTACTGCACATCTCGGTATCGACGTCGTCCCGGCTGGCCAGCCGGGGCTTGCCGCCTGCCTTTGGGCAGCCGGTGCAGCGACTCGACGTCCCTGACGTAGTTGTACTCGAGCAGTGAGTGGACTCCGGCCATGTCCGGATCGAGCGCGCGCGTTAGCTGGAGCCGCCAGCGGGCGCGCGGCCGCCGGGTCAATGCCAGGCTGAGGTGCTCGGCGGTCGTCAGACGCCTCCCCAGCGCGCCAGTCACCCAGGCGATGGCGTTTCGCGGAATTCGCGCTGGTGTCCGCCAGGTCGAGCACGGTCTCCTCGATCCTGCGCCTCGGCGGCAGCCGGGTGGGATGGATGGCTTGCGTTGCGTCCTGCCGCGCATGAATCACCAGCCCTCTGATCGGCGCGACCTTCTTGGGGGACGGGACCGCTACGTGGATGAGGTCGGAGCGCCGGTCGGTGAGTCCGTCAAGCTCGGCCGCCGTTTGATGGCTCAGCGCTGAACCTGGGCCGGACCGGAGCACGGCCGCCCACAAGATCGCTTCCCGCCCCGGCGGTCCGGAGAAGACGGCATAGACGCCCGGGTACAGCCGCTGCCAGCGGCCGCTGGCAACCCGCGCCCGGATCATCTCCGGCGTCATCCCGGCGGATTCGGCCTGGCGGCGGGTGAGGATGCCGCGCTGGAGGGCGGCGACTTCGATGAGCGGGTCGGGGAGCGGAGCGGACATGGCGCCCAGGGTGGCCGGAACACACCAGGGCCCGGAGCGTGGATCGCGGGGCTGTGGATAAGGCAACCAGGCCGGCCGGACCCGGTGGACCGCAGCGGGAGGATGTCGGCGGGCGGGGTGAGGATAGTCGGGTCGGCCGTCAGCGGTCGACGATGAACGACTCGGGGTCGCGGTCGGGCCGGGGCGCGGGAGGCGACGCGGCGTGGCCGACGCCGATGGCGCCCATGGGTTCCCAGCCCCCGGGCAGCCCCAGGGCGGCGGCCGCGACCGGACCGCAGAACAGGGTGCTCGACACCCAGCACGAGCCGAGTCCCTCGATGGCCAGCGCGACCAGCAGGTTCTGCACCCCGGCACCCATCGCGACCAGGAACATCGCGCGCTCCGAGGCGTTCCGCCGCGGGTCGGGGTAGGTATGCGCGGCCTCGGACACCAGGCAGGGCACTATCAGCAGCGGGGCCCGCCGCAGCGGCTCCCCGCGCCGGGTGCGCCGGGCGATCTGTTCCTCGGTGAAACCGTCGCCCCGCAGGTCAGCGATCCACGCGGCCAGCATGTCATCCAGCAGCCTGGTCCTGGCCTGCTCCGACCGCACCACCGCGAACCGCCAGGGCTGGCTGTGATGCGGGGCGGGCGCAGTGACGGCGGCGGCGATCGCCCGCCGCACCGCGCCCAGATCGACCGGCTCGCTGCTGAACTCCCGTACGGTGCGCCGTTCGCTGAGCACGTCGGCCGCGCCCAGCCGGAACATATCCTCGGCGGCCGGCCTGACCAGCGCGGCGGCCCCCGGGCCGTCCTCGTCAGGCCCGGTGACCAGGTCGGCCAGGCCGCGCACGACCGCGACCGGCACCTGGCCGGTCTTGCCCTTGACCAGGTCCCCGGCGGCGGCGATCTCGTCGGCGACGGCGGCCACGGTCACCTCGAGCAGGTTGCCGAAGCTGTCCGGCTCGCCGCGGTGATCACGCACCGGGTGCAGGCCGGCCGCGCCGATCGCGTTGTCGGTCTGGCCGTTGCGCCACGGCCGGCCCATGGTGTCGGTGATCAGCACGCCGACGGTCACCCCGGCCAGGGCGGCGACGGCTCGGCGCAGCTCGCGGGCGGAGCGGTCAGGATCCTCGGGCAGCAGCACGACCGTGCCAGCCGCCGTGTTGGACCGGTCGACGCCGGCCGCGGCGAGCACGAGCCCGTGGCTGGTCTGGGCGATCGTCGTGGGGCCGCGGCGGGCGACCACGCGGACCGTCTCGGCGGCGATCGCGTCCTCACGGCCGGCGCTGACCACCCGGCCCTCGGCCTTGCTGACGATCTTGGAGGTGACGACGAGGATGTCGCCGTCGGCGAGATCCGGTGCGGCCGCCACGATGAGCTTGGCCAGGTTCGCGCCGGGACCGATCTCGGGCAGGCCAGGCACGCCCGTGATGGTGACCGGCGTCATCAGGCCAGTTCCCTGGCCAGGTCGACGGCGGCCGCGGCGATCGAGGCGGCCGCGGCCGGGTCGGTCATCAGCAGCGGCCTGGGCCGGACCGCGATCCCGGCCAGCTCGGCATCGTCCGCGGTGCCGGCGTCCGAGCTGTCGACCAGCCAGCCGTCGAGCAGGGCGGGACCGTAGTGGGCGGCCACCGCGCCCGCGGTGGTCTTCACCCCGATCGCGGCCAGGCAGGCGTCGGCCATGCCGCGGACCGGCGCACCGCCGACCACGGGGGAGACCCCGACAACGGTGCGGGCCGCGACGGCCCGGGCGATGCCGGGGATGGCGAGGATGATCCCGATGCTCACGACCGGGTTGGAGGGCGGCAGCAGGACGAAGTCGGCGCGCTCGATGGCCTCGAGCACGCCAGGGGCGGGCGCGGCCCGGTCGGCTCCGGCCGGCACGAACTCCAGGGCCGGGACCTTGGCGTGCAGCCGGACCCACCATTCCTGGAAGTGCACGGTGCGGCGGCCGGCCTCGTCGTCGATCACGACGTGGGTCTGCACGTCGTCGTCGGTCATCGGCAGCAGCGCCACGCCGGGCTGCCAGCGCTCGCAGAGCCGCTTGGTTACCTCTGACAGCGGCAGTCCGGCCGTGAGCATCGAGGTCCTGGCGATGTGGGTGGCGAAGTCCCGGTCGCCGAGGCTGAACCAGCCGGGGCCGGCGCCGTAGGCGGTCAGCTCGGACTGCACGGTATAGGTCTCGTCCGCGCGGCCCCAGCCCTGATCCTCGCTGATGCCGCCGCCCAGGGTGTACATGACCGTGTCCAGGTCCGGGCAGACGTGCAAGCCGAACAGCTTGATGTCGTCACCGGTATTGCCGATGACCGTGATGTCCGCGTCTGGGACGGCGAGCCGCAGTCCGCGCAGGAAGCGGGCGCCGCCCACGCCCCCGGCGAGCAACGTGATGCGCATGGGCCCGAGTCTGCCAGCCCGCGGCAATGTGCGGGCCGCCGGGCCGAAAGGCAGCGGCGCCGCCCCGGGCCGGGTGACCGCTCTCCAGGCTGGGGTCCCAGGATTCAGGGCAGACTTTTCCCGCCATCACGGGCAACCGGTCGAGCTTTATCACGTATCCGCCTTGACGTTTGGCAAGACACGCGCGTGTAATTTCATCAGTGTAATTCTCTGGCGGGTTCTGCTCGAGGCGTCAGAGAGCCAACGGGGTAGCGAGGGGTGGAGGTGCGCTGTGACTGACGCAATCGTTACAATCGTGCACGAAGCGTTCGGTATCGGCGCGGATGAGGCCGCAGAGCCTGCATGGCAGGATCGAGCGCTGTGCGCGCAGACGGATCCTGAGGCCTTCTTTCCCGAGAAGGGCGGGTCGACGAGGGAAGCCAAGCGCGTGTGCCGGAGCTGTGAGGTCCGGTCCGAGTGCCTGGAGTACGCCCTCGAGCACGACGAGCGCTTCGGCATCTGGGGCGGGCTGTCCGAACGCGAACGCAGGCGGCTGAAGCGCCAGGTCATCTGAGCCGCGGCCGATACCGTCACCGCCGGCATTCGCAGCCCGCGGGCTAAGGCGTTTCGTTGGTACTTGTGATCGATTAGGGGGCTGTGTCCGCGCTAACGCGCGGGCAGCGGCGACCCGGGCAAGCTCGCCGTCTGGCAGTTCTGCCCCGCATTCTTCGCGTATCGTTCACAGGAAACCGGCCCGCCGGAGGCCGCTGGCAGTAGCCGGCCCGCCGGGGCGCAGCCCCCCGATCAGCAACCGGATCGCCTTGTCGCCGAACGAGTCTTATCCGCAGCATGTCGTCACCGCCGTCATCGTCGCGCACGATGGCGTCAGCTGGCTTCCGCATGTCGCCGACGCGGTGCTGGGGCAGAGCAGGCCGGCGCAGCGGGTCGTTGCCGTGGACACCGGCAGCCGGGACCGCAGCGGGGCCGTGCTCGCCTCGAAGTTCGGGCAGGCGGCCGTGTTCGGCATGGACCGGTCGACCGGATACGGGGCCGCGATCGCCAGGGCGCTGCAGCACCGCGCGGCCAAGGCGCCGGTACCAGGCGCGCAGGGCGCCCAGGCGGGCGAGCGGACCGACTGGCTGTGGCTGCTGCACGACGATTGCGAGCCCGCGCCCGACGCGCTCGAGCAGTTGCTGCGGGGGACGGTAGAGACCAGCTCGGCGGCGGTGCTCGGCCCGAAGATCAGGGACTGGGCCAACCGCGAGATCATCCTCGAGGCCGGCGTCACGCTCGACACCGCGACCCGGCGGGTCACCGGCATCGAGCCCAGGGAGGTCGACCAGGGCCAGCACGACGGCGACCGGGACGCGCTCGCCGTCAGCAGCGCGGGCATGCTGGTCCGCCGGGACGTCTGGGATCAGGTCGGCGGCTTCGACACCGCCATGGGCCTGTTCATGGAGGACATCGACTTTTGCTGGCGGGTGCACGCGGCCGGCTACCGGGTGCGGGTGATCACCGACGCCGTCGTGTTCCATGTACGGGCCGCCACCAAGCACAAGCGGCCGGTGTCGGTTGGCCGCCGGGCTCAGATGCTGGACCGGCGCAACGGCCTGCTGACCCTGCTCGGCAACCTGCCGGTGCGGCCGATGCTGGCCGCCGCCGCGGGCAACGTCATGATCTCGCTGCTGCGGGTCACATTCTTCCTGCTGGCTAAGCGCCTCGCCGCGGCCATGGACGAGCTGACCGCCCTGGTGTCGGTGCTCTGCCACCCGATCCGGCTGATCAAGATGCGCAGCCGTCGCGGCCGCGGGCGGCGGGCGGCGTACAGCCGGGTCAGGGCCGACCTGCCGCCCGGGCACTCGGCCCGGCGGGTGGTCGAGTTCACGCTGGCCACGCTGTCGAAGTCGCAGACGGAAACCTCAGGATCGCACCACGCGACCGATGACCCGGCCGAAGACGACTCCATGCTGGTCGACGACGGCCTGGGGAAACGGCTGCTGAGCAGTCCCGCCCTGCTCGCATTCGTGGTGCTGACCGCGGTCTCGCTCGCTGCCTGCCGGTCGCTGATCGGTTCCTGGCCGCTCGGCGGCGGCTCGCTGGTGCCGGCCTGGGGCGGATCTGGCAGCCTCTGGGCCAGCTACATCCAGGCCTTCCACCCGTCCGGCATCGGCTCGACGACGCCCGCTCCGCCGTGGCTGGCGGTCGTCGCCGCGCTGGCCACCGTGCTGGGCGGCAAGCCGTGGCTGGCCATCGACGTGCTGCTGATCGGCTGCGTGCCGTTGTCCGGGCTGACCGCGATGTTCGCGGTGCGCAAGGTGACCACGTCCGGCCTGGTCAGGGTTTGGGTCTCGGTGACCTACGGGCTGCTGCCGGTTGCGATGGGCGTGATCGCCGCGGGCCGCTTCGGCACCGCCGCCGCGTTCGTGCTGCTCCCGCTGATCGTGGCCCAGGCGGGCCGGATGATGACCCAGGCCGGCCCCCCGGCGACCCGAGCGGCCTGGGCGACCGGGCTGCTCGTCGCGATCGGGAGCGCGTTCGTGCCGCTGCTGTGGGTGATGGCGCTGGTCGCCTGCGTGCTCGCCGCCGTGGCCTCCCGCGCTGGCCGCCCCGGCTTGCTGCGGAACCTGCTCATTGTCGCGCTCACCGCACCGGTCCTGCTGATGCCGTGGGCGCTGACGCTGATCTCGAACCCGGCGGGCCTGCTGCTTGAGGCCGGCCTGCCGCAGTCCGGCCCGTCCGCGTTCAGCCTCCCGGCGCGCTCGCTGCTGCTGCTCAGCCCGGGCGGCCCCGGGCTGCCGCCGTACTGGGTGACCGGCGGCTTGCTGGCCGTCGCGTTCGCCGCCCTGTTCGCGGGCCGTCGTCGCCGGCTTGTCATCGCGGGCTGGGGCGTGGCGCTGTTCGGCCTGCTGGCCGGCGTCGTGGTCAGTCACCTGATCGTGCGGCCGGCCGACGGCGGCCCGGTGACCGGGTGGTCTGGCCTCCCGCTCGCGCTGGCAGCGATCGGCCTGCTGATGGCGGCGGCCGCCGCGGCCGACGCACTGGGCGGGCCGGGGGCCAGCTGGCGGACGGTGCTCGGGCGCCGGCCATGGGTTGCCCTGCTCGGCCTGGTCGCCTGCTCCGCGCCGGCCCTCGCGGCCGGGTCCTGGCTGAGCACCGGGGTCAGCGGCCCGGTGCATAAGGTCTCCAGCACGGTCGTGCCCGAACTGGTGGCGGCGGCGGACGGTCAGAACCGTCAGGTACGCACGCTGGTGCTGCGGTCCGCGGCCGGCCACGTGTCCTACCTGCTGCTGCGGGGCCCGAGCCCGTCGCTGGCCGATACCGCGCTGACCCCGTCGGCCAGTGCGGCCCGGGCATTGAGCAAAGTGGTCTCGACACTCACCACGCCCGGCGGCAACCTGGCGGCCGACCAGGCTCAGCTGCTGGCCGAGTTCGACATCGGTTTCGTGATGGTCCAGGCGCCCGTGGACGCGCAGCTCGGGGCCGACTTGAACAACGTCAGCGGGATGCGGCCGTACAGCACGACCAGCCGGTATACGCTCTGGCAGCTCGACACGGCGCCCGCCAGGGTCGCGGTGCGCGAACCGGACGGAACCGTCGTACCGGTGGCCTCCGGCGCGATCGGCGTCGCGGGCGCGGCGGCGCCCGCCGCAGGCGGCACGCTGATGCTGGCTGAGCCGGCCGGCGGCTGGAGCGCGTCGGTGAACGGTCATGCGCTCGCCGCGGACCCGTCCCCGGCCGGCAGCTGGGCGCAGGCGTTCCGGCTGCCCGCGGGCGGCGGCAAGCTGACGGTCGCGAATGCGGGTCTGACGAGGGACCTGCTGCTGCTCCTGGAGTTGCTGGCGTTCCTGATCATCGCGGCGCTGGCGCTGCCCGGCATTCACGTGGCCGAGCCGGACGGGGTCGTCGCGGCCACTGGCGACCGGCCAGCCGGGCGGGCGGCCAGCCGGGCGG
>JBPCKO010000280.1:0-2873 GCA_051004215.1 Streptosporangiaceae bacterium
CCGCGGGCCGCCTTGGCGCGCCGGCGGCGGGCGCTCGCTGGTCGGCGGTATCGGTCATGGCTGATTCACCAGCCCCCGCCTGGTGTACGGCGCGAGCGGCTCATCCAGGCTCGAATGGCCGTCCCAGCCGACCACCGGGATACCGAGCTCGCGCAGCGAGAACCTGATCGCGTCCTGTTCCATCCGCCAGATCCGCCTGGCCAGCCCGGCCATCGCCCGGTCCCGGCGCCGCTGCCACGCCGAGCCGATGCCCGGCTCGGCGGTCAGCACGTCGAGCACGATCGTGGCGAAGCCGCGCTCGCGTAGCTCGCGGAGCGCCTCGACCAGCCGCAGGCTGAGCAGGGGGCTGACCACGATGATCAGCGCTCCCGGCGGCAAGGCGGCCGCGGGCAGCCTGGTCACCGAGCCGAGCGGCTCGCCGTCGCCGGTCTCCACGGTGACCATGGCCATGATCCGGTCCGCCTGACGGCGCCCGGTGCCCGGGCTGATCCAGCGCAGCTGGCGGCCGAAGCAGACCAGGCCGACCCGGTCCCGGGCGGCCAGGTAGCGGGCGGCCACGCCGATGGTCGCCCGCACGGCGAGATCGGCGGTGCTGTCGCCCGTGCTCCCGATGTCGGTACTGACATCCATTAGCAGCACCGTTACCTGGGCGCGCTCGGACGCGAAGGTGTTCAGCTGCAGGGTGCCGCGCCGGGTCGTGGCCGGCCAGTTGATCCGGCGCTGCCGGTCGCCGGGCACGAACTCCCGCACGCCCGCGAACTCGGTGCCTTCGCCCGCGGCCCGGGCGACGTGCTCGCCGAGCCGGGCCGGCAGCTTGCTGAGCACCACCATCGACTGCAGGCTGGCGGGCCGGGGCAGGCAGCTGACCGCGGGCAGGGACAGCCACGCGCGGCCCTCGGCGAGCCGCCACCGGTCGTGCAGGATCAGCTCCAGCCGGCCAGGCGGCCGCGAGCCCCAGTGCCGGGCCAGGAACGGCACCAGGAACCAGCCGCCGTCGCCGCTCCTGGCCGCTCCCGCGGTGATCCACGCCGAGGGATGCAGGCGCGGCCGCACCGCGGCGCCGTCCTGGCCGTCGACCTTTACGAGCAGGGCGGACTCGTCGCCCTCGACCAGCGACCCGCCGTCGGCGGCCAGCGTCACGCCGACCTCGGCGGGCAGCCCGCGCGACCGCCTGAGCAGCACCAGCACGGCGGGCGCGGCCACACCGGCGAACTCGGGCCGCCTGGTGACCACGGCCAGGAACAGCGCGGCCAGGGCCAGCGTGATCAGGCTCCTGGCCAGCCCGGACAGGTGCCAGGTGACCGGAACGCAGCGGCGCCGGCCGGCCGGCGCCGCTGCCGTTCCGGCCGGCCGGGCGGGCGTGGCCGTCACCGGGCCGCGGCCGGGTCGGTACGCGGCAGCGGAACCCCGGCCACGATCTTGGCGATCACGTCTTCCGGGCTGACCTTGCGTACCCACAGCTCCGGCCGCAACGTGATCCGGTGACCGAGCGCGGGCACCGCGACCGCCTTGAGGTCGTCTGGGATCACGTAGTCGCGGCCCTGCAGCACCGCCCGCCCGCGTGCCAGCTGGACCAGGAACAGCCCGCCGCGTGGACTCGCCCCGACCTGGATCTGCGCGTTCGACCTGGTCGCCCCGATCAGCGCGACCACGTACTCGAGCAGGTCGGGCGAGACTTCGACCTGCTCGAGCGACTGGCGCATGGCGATCAGCTCGGCCGGGTCGCTGCACGCGGACAGCTCGGCCTGGTCGGCGGCCCGGTCCAGCCGCCGCTGCAGCAGCGCGACCTCGTCGCCGGCCGCCAGGTAGCCGAACCGCAGCCGCATGCCGAACCGGTCGAGCTGGGCTTCTGGCAGGTCGTAGGTGCCCTCGTACTCAATCGGGTTGGCCGTGGCGAGCACGATGAACGGGCTAGGCAGCGGCCTGGTCTGGCCGTCGACGCTGACCTGGCCTTCGCCCATGGCCTCGAGCAGGGCCGCCTGGGTCTTGGGCGGGGTCCGGTTGATTTCGTCGGCCAGCAGCAGGTGGGTGAATACCGGTCCTGGCCTGAACACCATCTCCCCGGTGCGCTGGTCGTACAGCGGCGCGCCGACGACGTCGGAGGGGAGCAGGTCGGGCGTGAACTGGATCCTCGTGAAATCCAGGCCGAGGACCCGGGCGAAGGACCGGGCGGTCAGCGTCTTGCCCAGTCCTGGCAGGTCTTCGAGCAGGAGGTGACTGCCCGCCAGGATGCCGGTCAGGACCAGCTCAAGGGCGGCGCGCTGGCCGACGACGGCCCGCTCGAGCTCGTCGAGCACGGTCGCGCACCGCTGCGCGGTCTGGGCCGGGGTCATCGGGGTCACAGTTTCTCCAGTCGGTCGATCAGGACGGCGAGCACGCGAGGCGGGATCCCTGGCCGCGACCCGGCTTCGGCGGGCTCGGGCTGGGCCGGGTCGATCCAGCGCCAGAGATCCTGCCGGGACCCGAGCAGCAGCCGCCGGGCGGTGTCCGGGTCGTCGGCCAGGCTGACGCCCTGCCGTTCTGACAGCCGGGCGGCGAGCAGGTTGGTCAGGCGCGGCCGCAGGCCGTGGTGCCAGGCACTCAGCGACCTGGTCGCGTCGTCGAGGTCGGACCTGGTCCGCCAGAAGCCGATCACGGTGCCCGAGGGGCCAGCCTCGTCCGGCGGCGGCGGAGGTTCAGGGCGCTGATCGGGGTCGATCAGCGCCCGCAGTGCGACCAGGCCGGCCGCGACGCTGACCAGCAGCACCAGGCCGGCCAGGGCCGGGCCGCTCAGCGCGTAGGCCGCGACGGTCACGGCTGCGGCCAGCAGTCCGGCGACCAGCAGCTCGCGCCGGGCCGCGGCCCAGCCAGCGGCCCCCGGGCCAGCCGGGCGG
>JBPCKO010000281.1:0-10505 GCA_051004215.1 Streptosporangiaceae bacterium
AGGCAAGCCTCCCAGTCTAGTGGTGGGGGTAGCGTTGGTGCCCGTCCGCCCCCACCCCCCCCCCCCGCCCCGTCCCCGCGTGGGGTCACCAGTAGTGTCGGCTGCCGCGGACGGCGCGGCCGGTCGAGCCGAGCAGCAGCAGCACGAGGCCGACGATGAGGACGATGATGCCGATCGTCCACAGGATGGCGACCTTGAGTACGAACCCGAGGATCAGCAGCAGAATGCCGAGGATGATCATGTCAACCCTTTCAGCAGCGATGGTGAGGGACATGCCGTCGACTGCTGAGCCGGAGCCGCGACGGCCGCAGGTTCGGCCGGGCGCGGAAGCCAGCATCGACGTGACGACGAACCGCGATTGCCGCTCGGCGTCATGCCGACGCTGACTGCCCCCTTTGCCAGTTCTCAAACAGTTGTGCAGGTTGCTTGACGATGCCGGGACTGCGCCCGGCCATGGGTCAGCCGGCCGGGTTAGTCCGGCTCGAGCTGGCAGAGGTCACCAAGGCCGGTGAGGTCCAGCACCCGGCGGACCGCCGGGCGGACATGGCGCAAGACCGGCGGACCGGAACCCGGCCGGCCGGAACCCGGCCGGCCCTGGCCCGCGCCGGCGATCGCCCGCGCGCCGGTGCAGTCGGTGAAGGTCAGCCCGGCGAGCTCAAAGATCAGTTGTTCGGGCTGCGGATCGGGAAGCTGCTCGAGCCGGGCCACGAGCGCCGGGGCGGTCGCCACATCCAGTTCGCCGTAGAGGACGACCGTGACCGTGCCGTCGCGGCGGCCGAACTCAACCGACAGCGACGGCATGGCCAGGCGCCGGTTCGGCGGTTGGCCAGCCGTGAGCGGCCCGCGCTCGCGGCCGGCTGGTGGCGATCCGCTCGGGCGGGCCGCAGTGACTGGCCACGCGGAGCGGGCCCGGCGTGCCGTCGACGGCCCGGCCCGCTCTCGCACGGTCACCAGTAGTGTCTGCGGCCACCGATGGCCCGGCCGGTCGAGCCGAGCAACAGCAGCACGAGGCCGACGATGAGGACGATGATGCCGATCGTCCACAGGATCGCGATCTTGAGCACGAACCCGAGGATCAGCAGCAGAATGCCGAGGATGATCATTGTGAGGCCCCTTCAGCAAGGTCGACGTGGATCTGCGGCCGACTGCTGTTCAGAGGGCGCCGGAGCGGGGAACCGGTCAGGGATCCGGGCCAGGCGCGGGGGCCAGCATCGACGTGACGACGGACCGCGGTGTCTAGGCGGCGTCATGACGGCTTTCCCAGTATGCCTGCCCCCAGCCATTATGCAAGCCTCAGGGCGCCCCGCCGCTCGCATCGGCGACCACGTCGGCGCAGACCTCGGTCAGCTTGCGGCGCTCTGACCTGGCCTGGGATCGCAACTGCTGGTAGGCCTTCCGGGCCGACAGGCCCCGCTGGCCCATCAGAACTCCCTTCGCCTGCTCGATGATCTGCCGCGAGTCAAGCGCCCCCTGGAGCTGGACGGCGAGTTCCGACTGCTGCTCTCCCTGCATCATGCTCGCGATCAGCAGCGCGGCGAGATCGGTGAACGCCAGCAGCGCCAGCTCGCCTTCGGCGGTCCAGGGCCTGCTGTCCTCCGACAGCACGGCGACGACGCCGACCGCGTCCTGGTTATAGGGCAGCGGGCTGGCCAGCACCGCGCGGACCTTGCGCTCGAGCGCGGCGGCGCGGAAGTCGGGCCAGCGCTCGTCATGGGCCAGGTCCTCAACCCCGACGAGTTGCTTCGTTTCGAACGCCTCTACGCACGGGCCCTCGCTGTGCCGGATCTGGAGTTCCTCCAGATGAGCGAACCGGTCGTCGGACGCGGCGACGCTGCGGAGGTGGTGTTCGGTATCGGCGAGCATCAGCCCGGCGCCGTCGACGTCGAAGATCGCGTGGGTAACTCGCACCACGTCGCGGATTCCTTCCTGGACGCTCATCTCGCCGAAGCGCAGCTTGCCAAGTTCGACCAGGGCCTGGTGCACGTCGTGGAAGGAGACATCCATGAACTGACCTCGCGTCTTTGTCCTCGGGGGCGGGACCGGGGTGACCGGGTCCATCCGGTGGGCGAACGCGCGCGTTCACCCCGCGCTCTGAACGACTGGGTAAAGCTGTTATCGCTATAGCCGGGTAACTCTACCCACACAATCAGACCGGGCGAGCGCGAGGTTTCGCGGCTTAAAAGGGACCTTGCCCCATCGGACGGTGGTGTCTACACTCCGGCCATCCGACCGAGGGAGCAGCCCATGAGCGAGACGTCCCAGTCGGCCGCGGCGGCCACCATCGAGCAGTACACGATCGCGGCTATTCCCGAGTCCGAGCGGCATGGCCGGCCGCGGGACCTGTTCACGATCTGGTTCAGCTCCAACATCATGCCGCTGACGTTCGTGACCGGCGCGCTGGCCCCGGTCGCGTTCAAGCTTTCGTTCGGCGCGAGCATCCTGGCCGTGCTGCTCGGCAACCTGGTCGGCGCGTTGTTCATGGCGCTGCACTCGGCCCAGGGGCCGCGGCTCGGCGTTCCGCAGATGATCCAGAGCCGTGGCCAGTACGGCATGATCGGCGCGGTCCTGGTGATCGTGATCGCGGTCGTCATGTACGTGGGATTCTTCGCCTCGAATCTGATCCTCGGCGGGCAGTCGATCAACCAGCTGATCGGCGGGGTGAGCACGAGCTGGGGCATCGTGATCTGCGGGATCGGGAGCCTGCTGATCACCGTGTTCGGCTACGACATGATTCACGCGGTGAACAAGTGGGCCGCGTTCTTGTTCGGCGGGGCGATGATCCTCGCGCTGATCGTGATCGTGGCGCGCGGGCTGCCGTCGTCGTTCTTGTCGGCCGGCTCGTTCTCCTGGGGCGGGTTCCTCGGGGCGGCCGCGACGACCGGGATCTTGTGGCAGATCGCGTACGCGCCCTACGTGTCGGATTACTCGCGGTACATGCCGGCCAGGGAGAGCGTCCGGTCGACGTTCTGGTTCTCCTACGTCGGCGTGGTCGCCGGGACCGTGCTGCCGATGATCCTGGGCGTGGTGGTCGGGCTCGCGTCATCGAATCCCGATCAGATCTCGGCTATTCACTCGCTGACGGCGGGGGCGGGCTGGCTGATCATGCTGGTGTTCGCGCTCGGCATCATCGACACCAACTCCATCAACCTGTACGGCGGGATGCTGTGCTCGATCACGGTCGGGCAGACGTTCCGGTCGACCTGGCTGCCGCGGGCTCGGACGCGTGCTGTCGTCTCGGTGCTGATCGTGGTCGTGTCGCTGGTCGGGGCGCTGGCGTACCAGAGCACGTTCCTGACCAGCTACGTCAACTTCATCTTGTTCCTGCTCTACGTGCTGATCCCCTGGACCGCGATCAACCTCGTGGACTTTTACCTGATCCGGCACGGACAGTACGACGTGCCGTCGTTCTTCGCACCGGACGGCGGCGTGTACGGGCGCGTGAACTGGCTGACGCTGCTGATGTACCTGGTGGGGATCGCGGTGGAGATCCCGTTCGTGAACACGACCCTGTACGAGGGGCCGGTGGCCAAGGCGCTGAACGGGACCGACATCTCGTGGCTGGTCGGACTGGCGGTGATCATTCCGCTGTACTACTTCGTGGCCCGGGCGACGGTCGGGCGTAGTGGAGTTGCGGCTCCGGTTGCGGTGAGTGATGTCGGTGCGTGATCGCGGTGCGTGATTTCGGTGCGTGATGCCGGTGCGTGAGCGGATCACGGTCGGGATCACGCAGTGGCTGGCGGTGCCGGGTGGGGTCGCGGAGAACGAGGCGACGGCTTCGCGGCTGATCGGGGATCTCGCCGGCCGGGGTGCGGACCTGGTGGTGCTGCCTGAGCTATGGGTGTGCGGGTACGACGGGCCGACGCTTGCTGGCGACGCTGCCGCGGCGGCCGAGCCGCTGTCTGGTGCGCGGGTTTCCTGGCTCGGCGGGCTGGCGCGCCGGCACGGGATCTGGCTGGCGGCGGGGTCGGTGCCGGAGCGTCCGGGTCCGGGGGAGGCCCTGTTCAACACGGCCCTGCTGTTCGGGCGGGACGGCGAGCTGGTGGCCTGGCACCGGAAGTTCCGGCTGTACTCGCCGCTGGGCGAGGACCGCGTATTCGCGGCCGGGGCCGGGGTGACCGTATGCCGGACGGATGAACTCGGGGTGGTCGGGCTGGCCGTGTGCTTCGACGGCGACTTCCCGGAGACGGCGCGGGCGTTGCGGGCGGCGGGGGCTGACCTGGTGCTGCTGCCGTCGGCGTATGAGGTTGGGGCGCGGAACTGGTGGCGGACGCTGTATCCGGCCCATGCGCTGTCCAACGGGCAGTGGTGGGTAATGGCCAATCAGCGCGGCGCGAATCCGGGCGGGGAGCTGCTCGGCGAGAGCCAGATCATCTCACCTGACGGCGCGGTGATCGCGAGGGCTTCGCCGGCCGCTGAGCCGTCGCCGCGGGGGGCGCCAGGCGCGGCCGGGGCCGAGACGCTGGTAGTGGAGATACCGCTGGCCGAGAGCCTCGCCGCGGCGGCGGCCGCCAACGGCGTGCTGTGGCAGGCGGCCAGGTTCTTAGAGCCCGCGGCGGTGCAAGGAGTAGCCGAGGGCGCAGATGGCGGGAATCAGCGTCGCGGGCACGAGGTTGGCGGGCACGCCTGCGATGCGGGGGAGGTGCCCAGGCTCGTCTTCGACGGCGGTACCGGGGACGGCGAGGGCGGTGAAGAACGGTGCCCACGCGATCGCGGGAAGCAGCGCGGCGGTCGTCACGGCCTGGTCGCGGTCGCGTCCTTGCTGGCCGGGCCGCCACAGCAGCCACAGCGCGAGCAGTTGCGAGCCGGCGATGGTGCCCCAGCCGGCCGCACCGTGGAACCGGGCGTGCGGTGGCCATCCGGGGTTGAGCACATGCGTGCGGTTCAGGTCGGCGAGCCCGGTGCCGGCGATCGTGCCGACGGCTGCCCCGCTTAGTATCAGCCGGCTGATCCTCATGCCCGCTCCTGTCGTGCGTCAGTGTCGGCCGGGCCGGATACGCCGCCGGCCCGGTTGGCGTCGTGGTACCGAGGGTGCCTACCGGCGCAGGACGTTGAAGGCGAACAGGCTGCCGCGGTGGTAGCCCTGCGACTGCAGCACGGGGCGGCCGGCCGTGGTCACGACCGTCTCGGTGATCAGCAGCCAGGGGCCGTACCCGGCCCCCAGCTGGTAGGTGTCCTGGACCTCTCGAGGCAGATCCACCGCCTGGATCCTGGCCGCCGACGAGGCCATCAGGTGGCCCTGGGCGGCGAGCAGGTCGGTCAGCGATCCTGACCAGTTCACGTGCCGGACTGGGCCGGGGATGCAGTCCCTGGGTAGCGTCTCGATGATGTAGACGAGCGGCTCGTCGCCCCCCGAGCGGAGCCGCTCGAGCCGGATCACCATGTCGTCGGCCGACAGGCCGAGGGCCTCGCGCTCGCCGTCGTCTGGCTTGTCCTCGGTGACCGACAGCACCATCGTCTGGACGTTCCGGTAGCCGAGGGCCGCCAGCATCGCGGTCGTGGACTCGAACCTGGTGATCGGGCGGTCGATGTGCAGGGCCGCGAGCGCGGACAGGTACCGGCCGCGGCCGCGTTCCACCAGGACGATGCCGTCCTGCTCGAGCAGCTTGAGCGCTTCCCTGGCCGTGCTGCGGCCGACGTTGCACAATTCGGCGATCTCGGCCTCGCTCGGAACGCGGTCGCCCGGCGCCATCTGCCTGGCCTCGAACAGTTCGACCAGCTGGTCGCGGACCTGGGCCGACATCGGCTGGGAACGTGACATGGCTGCTTCCATTCGGTAAGGACCGCTCGACGTAGTGTAGGCGGCCACCCCCGGCCGCAGCCCCGCGCAACGACCGGTCGGAGTCAGGGCGACTCGGCCTCGGAGGCCGAGGCCGCGACCGGCACGGGCCGGCCGCCGGCCGGGGTCAGGCCGGCCTCGGCCGACAGCTCGGCCCCGATCCGGCGGGCCACGGCAGGCTGCACCACGAGTACGACCAGCGAGAGCCCGACCCAGATCGCGGCCGCGATCGGCAGCCAGAACGTCGCTCCGCTCGGGTACGGGACCAGGTTCCGGTAGATCGTGTAGCCGAGCACGAGCAGGGTCACGACCGGGATCACGATCTCCCAGGCCGGGATGTTCCGGTTCTGCCGCAGCATCCGGGCCGCGCCGATCGTCGCGAGGATGTAGGCGACCAGGACGATCAGCGTGCCGACGAAGCCGGTCCAGGCCCAGGCGTTCAGGATGACCTGCCGGAACACGAAGCCGAAGGCGATCACCGAGAGCAGCATGATGGTGAAGCCGGCCCAGATCGCGCCGACCGGGGTTCCGTACCGGCCGGAAACCACGGTCAGGCGGCCGCCCGGCGCGTCCCGCCGGGCCCGGGACGCGCGGGCCATCGCGTAGATGAGCCGGCTCGCGCCGACCGTGCAGCCGATCGCGCCGGCGAACGCTGACAGCATCGTGCCGACCGTGACGACGTCGCCGACCCACGGCGAGATGAAGGTGCCGCCCAGCGCGCCGAACAAGGAGCTGGTGTTATGGAAGTTCGTCAGGTCCCTGGTCGTGGTGCCGAATCCCATCACCTCGATCGCGGCGGTGAAGACGTAAAAGACGCCGGCGATCAGCACGGTGCCGAAGATCGCCCGCGGGATGCTCTTGCGCGGCTCCGTGGCCTCCTCGCCCATGGTCGCCGCGCCCTCGAAGCCGATGAACGCGAGGATCCCGTAGACCGCGCCGAAGAACAGCCCTGAACTGCTCGTGCCCTTGGCCGGGCTGAACACCGACAGCGTGAAGTGCGCTCCGTTCGCCGCACTGTGACCGCTGATCTTGACCAGCACGACCAGGCTGATGACCAGGATCAGGGCGACGGTGCACGCCTCGGCGATGAGCATAAGGTCGGTGCCGCGCCGGGCCGGAATGACCGTGAGCAGGGTCGCGCCGATGAGCAGGACGAGCGTGACCACGTACGGGATCCACTGGGCCGGGTTGGCCACGCCCATCGAGTTCAGCAGCGAGTTGAAGAACACGGCCGCGCCGTAGCAGCTGCCCGCGCCGAAGATCAGGTAGCCGCCGAGCAGGCACCAGCCGGCTACTGCGCCAGCCGGGGCGCCGAGGGTCGCGCCGACGAAGCCGAACACCGAGCCCGCCGTGTTGAAGTGCTGGCTGAGCCGGACGAAGCTGTACGACAGCAGCAGCACCGCGACGAACGAGATCGCGAAGGCCAGCGGAATGGCGCGGCCGACGGTCGGTACGGCGCCCTGCGGGTTGATGTTGGCCGACAGGCTCAGGCCGGTGACGCCGAGCGAGACGGCCAGCACCTGCCAGGATCCGAGATTGCGCCGGAGCCGCGGCTGTCCCGCGATACCGGCCGGGCGGCCGTTACCGCCCGCGTTCTGCACGCTGTCACTTGCCATTTCTGCGCGCCTTCCCACTGAGCTGGGTGCGGTCCCGGCGATCAGAGGCTGGCATTCATGTCAGACAAGTTTGCCGAGTTGTCTGTATGGTCTAGGACCCGGGGCCCGGCGTCAAGATGTCGGCCTTGACCGGCTCGAACGGCCCAAGTACGGTCCATGTAGTCAGACACCCGGAACACATGTCAGACGTGCGGAGGCAGCATGCCCGTCTCGGTGGTCACCGGCTACGCCAGCGGTATCGGAGCCGCCATCGCCCGGACGGTGGCGGCCCGCTTTCCCGATTCCGAGCTGGCCGGCTGGGACATCGCGGCCGATCCGCCGGTCGACGTCGGCAGCTCGGAGTCCGTCCGCGCGGCCGCCGCGGCGCTGCCCGGACCGGTGCGGCGGGTCGTTCTCGCCGCGGGCGTGTCCCGGATGAGCCTGCTCGTCGACACCACCGACGAGGACTGGGACTTCCAGTTCCGGGTGAACGCGTTCGGCGTCTTCAACTGCCTGCGGTCGCTGGTCCCGCTGATGGCGGACGGCGGGGCGATCGTGGTCATCGACTCCTGCGCCGGCCTGCGCGGAGCCCCGCTGCTCTCCGCGTACTGCGCGTCGAAGTTCGCCGTCACCGGGATGATCGAGTCGGCCACGCCCGAGTTCGCGACCCGCGGGATCAGGATCAACGGCGTCTGCCCGATGTACGTCAGGACCCCCATGCAGCAGCGCGAGCTGGCCTGGGAAGCCGCGGCCCTCGGGACGACCCCGGAGGAGGTCTTCGCCGGCTACGAGCGGGCGACCCCGATCGGACGGGTCGCCGAGCCGGAGGACATCGCCGATACGGTGGCGTTCTTGCTGAGCGAGGACGCCAGGTACGTGACCGGCACGACTCTGACCGTCAGCGGCGGCGCGCACCTGGGCATGATGTACGAGCCAAAGACCACAGTCCACTAGCCAGAACTCCCGGCCGGGCGACCGCGGCCTGACCACACCGCAGCTCCAACCGACTGGAACGGATGCCGATCATGCTGAACTTTGACGAAGGTCGCTTCGTGCGCATCCAGGCCGGAGCCGTCGATCTGGCCCCCGGCCTTCAGTCCGCGACCGACAAATGCCTGGCCGACGGGGCCGCGAACCTGTTCTTTCTCGGCGCCGGGGGGGCCGGGATCCTGATGCAGCCGGCCGTCCAGCTGCTGCGGGCCCGCTCGGACTTCGACGTCAGCGTGGACTGGGCGGCCGAGATCGTGCGGACGGGGTCGGCCCGGCTGGGCCGGCAGTCCGTCGTCGTGATCCCGTCACTGTCCGGCAGCACGAAGGAGAGCATTTCCGCGCTGGACTATTGCCGGGAAGCGGGCGCGACGGTGATCGCCCTGACCGGGAAGGCCGATTCGCCGCTGGCCCGGGGGGCCGATTTCAACTTCAGCAACGAGGCGGCCGACGACACCTCCAGCGAGTCGTTCTACCTGCAGTCGCTGATCATCGTGCTGGCGATCATGCGGGCCCGCGGCGAGTTCGGCGAGTACGACGCCGTCCTGGCCGAACTGCGCCGGCTGCCCGAGCTGCTGCTGGACGTCAAGCGCGGTGCAGAGCAGCGGGCCGCGCAGATCGCCGAGGCGATCGCCGCCGGCCGCTATCACATCGTCACCGGCGCGGGCCTGGTCTGGCCGCAGGCCTACTACTACGGCATGTGCATCCTGGAGGAAATGCAGTGGATCAGGACCCGGCCCGTGCACGCGGCCGATTTCTTCCACGGCACGCTCGAGCTGGTCGAGGACGACGTCAGCGTCATCCTGCTCAAGGGCGAGGACGCGAGCCGCCCGCTGGCCGAGCGCGTAGCGGCGTTCGCGCCCCGGTATACGCGCAAGCTGACCGTGCTCGACGCGGCCGACTATGACCTGCCGGGCATCTCGCCGCTGGTCAGGGGAATGATCTCGCAGATCGTCCTGGCCACGGTGCTGGAGCGCGTCAGCGCCCGCCTGGAGGTCATCCGCGACCACCCGCTGACGACCCGCCGGTACTACAAGCGCGTCGAGTACTGAGAGCTCGCGCGCGGGTGAGCGGGGCCGTCGCCGCTGTCGGCGACAACACCATCGACTGTTACGCGGGACGGGACAGCTACAGCTACGTCGGCGGCAACGCGGTGAACGTGGCCGTGCAGCTGACCAGGCTCGGCCGCCCGGCCGGCTACTTCGGCGCGGTCGGGCCGGATGCCGCCTGGCAGCAGATCCGCGACACGCTGGCCCGGGCCGGGGTCGACGTCGCGGGCGTCGTGGTGCGGCCGGGGCGCACGTCGACGTCCCGGATCCGGGTCAGCCAGGACGGGGCGCGGCACTTCGAGGCCGAGGACTTCGGGGTCTGCGACGGCTACCGGCCAGACGCTGCCGCGCTTGAGCGGATCGCTGGCTGCGCGGCCGCGCACATCGGCCTGATGCCCGGCGCGGAACCGGTCCGGTCCTACCTGGCGGACCGGGGCGTGCTGGTGAGCCAGGACTGCGGTGTGACGCTGCCGGTCGGGGGCTACCGCTGGATGGGGATCGCGTTCTGCTCGGAGGAAGCGGCGGGCCGCCCGGCCGAGCGGATCGCGCACGACGCCGTGGCCGGAGGCGCCGCGCTGGCCGTCGTGACCAGGGGAGCGGACGGCAGTCTCGCCTTCGACGGGCGGACCTGGTGGCGGACTCGCGCCAAGCCGGCTGAGGTGGTCGATACGACGGGCGCCGGGGATGCGTTCGCGGCCGGGTTCCTTGATGCCCGCCTGCACGGGGCGGACGTGGACCAGGCCATGACCGCGGGCGCGCGGCATGCGGCCCTGGCCTGCGGATACATCGGTGCCTGGCCGCAGGCGCCGGGCCCGGCCCCGCCGGTCACCGCGGGTTAGATAAGGCGTCCCGGCCCGCTGGCCGGCCGGCCGTGGCGCGATGCCGCGGTGACGCGGCCGGCCCGGCCAGTACCGGCGGCCGGCCGCCGGGCGGGTGGCCGCCGGGCGGGTGGCCGAGCAGGCCGGCCGCGGAAAGGCCAGGCCACGGAACCAGCGCGCGGCCATGAAAGCCGAGGTCTTCGAGGAAGCACTGGCCCGAGTCAGCCGCCGGGTGTCCGTCTAGTCCCGCCGGGTGGCGCGTGAGCTGCGAGATCAGCGC
>JBPCKO010000282.1:0-3080 GCA_051004215.1 Streptosporangiaceae bacterium
GGATGATCGCGGCCAGGGCGCCTGGCCCGCCGTCCGCCGCGGGCGGGCCGAGCCGCTCGAGTCCTGCCCGGTCCGGCATCGCCGCTGGTCAGCCGCCTATGGCCGACATCGGCCGGACGGGCTGCAGGAAGCCAGGATCGTTGATGCCGTGCCCGGGCAGCTTGCCGGCCACGGCGCGGCGCCACCGCCCGGCCAGGTCCTCGTCGTCCGCGCCGGCCCGCAGGGCCAGGCGCAGGTCGCTCTCTTCCCTGGCGAACAGGCAGTTGCGCACCTGACCGTCGGCGGTCAGCCTGACCCGGTCACAGGAGCCGCAGAACGGCCTGGTCACCGAGCCGATCACGCCGACCTTGGCGGGCCCGCCGTCGACCAGGAACGTCTCGGCCGGGGCCGATCCGCGCGCCTTCGGGTCATCGGGGGTCAGGGTGAACTTCACCGAGAGCGCGTCCAGGATCTCGTCCGCCGTGACCATGTTCTCCCGCCGCCAGCCGTGCTGGGCATCCAGCGGCATCTGCTCGATGAACCGCATCTGATACCCCATATCCAGGCAGAACTGCAGCAGGTCGGTGGCCTCGTGGTCGTTGACGTCCCGCATCAGCACCGCGTTGACCTTGACCGGGGCCAGGCCAGTCCGGGCCGCGGAGGCCAGCCCGGCGAGCACGTCGGCCAGCCGGTCTCGCCTGGCCAGCCGCAGGAAGGTCGGCGGGTCGAGCGTGTCGAGGGAGACGTTGATCCGGTCCAGGCCCGCCTCCTGCAACGGGGCGGCCAGCCTGGCCAGGCCGATCCCGTTGGTGGTCATGGAGAGCTCCGGCCGGGGACTGAGCCCGGCCGCCCGGCCGATGATGCCGGTCAGGCCACGGCGCAGGATCGGCTCACCGCCGGTGAACCGGATCTCGGTGATGCCCAGCCGTTCGACCGCGATCCCCAGCAGCCGGATCAGCTCGTCATCGGACAGCTGGTCCGCGCCGGGCAGCCAGTCCAGGCCCTCGGCGGGCATGCAGTAGGTGCACCGCAGGTTGCAGCGGTCGGTGAGCGACACCCTCAGGTCGGTAGCCACCCGGCCGTAGGAGTCGGCAAGCATGATCCACCTCCTTCACTGGCAGCGGCGCCGCGGTCATCCTGGATTAGCCTACTTGTCGGCCGCCGGGCACTTGCCTGGCGGCCGCCTGCCGAGCGCGGCGTCCCTAGCAACAAGCGACGCAGCCGCCGATTCCTTCCCGTGGCGGCGACGAGATAGCCGAGGATGAGGTCATGACAGTGACGGGCACGATCTGGCGCGACCAGCTGACCGCCGGGCAGCGGGCCGCGCTCGGCCGCGACCCGGGCACCATCGCCGACCAGCGGCCCGACGTCCTGGTCGTCGGGGGCGGCATCCTCGGCGTGGCGATCGCGGCGGCGGCCCAGGAGGCCGGCCTCGGCTCGGTGCAGCTGATCGAGGCCGGGCGGCTCGGGGCCGGCGCGACGGGCGGCGCCACCGGGCTGCTCATTCCCGAGCCGCACCAGTGGAGTGACCCGGAGACCTTCGTTGACCTGGAGCGAGCCAGCCTGGAGCGCTGGCGCTACCTGGATCAGGTCACGCCGGGCGGCGTCGGCCTGGTCGAGCTGGACTGGATCGGGCTTGCCCCTGACCCCGGCGGCCTGGCCGCGCACCAGCCGCGCACCGTCGAATGGCTGGACGCGGCCAAGATCGCCGCCCTCGTACCCGGGCTGGCCTGGCGCCTCGGCGGAGCGCTGATCCGGCATCAGGCCAGGGTCAACCCGCTGCGGGCGATCGTCGGGCTGGCCGACGGGCTCCGCCAGGTCGGCACTGGCGTGGCCGCCTCGGCCGTGACCGTACGCGGCGACCGGATCGAGCTGGTTACCACGTCGGCCGGCCAGATCAGCCCGGGTGCGGTCGTGTTCGCCACCGGCCAGCCCCCGGTCCTGGACGGCCTGGAGATCACGATCCCGTCGGACCGGGTCAAGGGCCACATGATCGTGACTGAGCCCGCCCCGGTGCACCTGCCGTGCACGATCGCGCCGGTCGCGACGCCGCTGGAGGACGGCCGGCTGCTGGCCGGCGGTACGTTCGACTACGGCGACGAGAGCCCGGTCGTGCGCGAGGAGGTCATCGACACGATCATGGGCGGCCTGCGCGCGGCCTTGCCCAGCCTGAGCGGCGTGGCCGTCTCGCACCAGTGGTGCTGTTTCCGGCCCAGGCACCCGGACCGGCGACCGGTGATCGACCGCGTGCCCGGCCTGGCCAATGCCTGGCTGACCTCGGGCCACTTCCGTACCGGCATCCTGAACGCGCCCGCGACCGGCCTGGCCATCGCCCGGTGGATATCGGCCGGGGAGCCGCCGCCCGAGTCCGGGTCCTGGAGCGCGGACCGGTTCCCGCGGCCCGAGGCCTTCGACGGCAATTAGGCCCGTACCTGCCGCCGGTCATCCGGCAGCCGCTGGGTGATCCGGCGCCGGTCCAGGTGCTCGAGCAGCGGGATCACCGTCCGCCTGGTCGAGCCGAGCGCCACCCGGGCCTGCGACGTCGTGAACGGCTGGTCTAGGCCGGCCAGGACCGCGGTCGCCCGTTCGGCGGCGTCCGGGCCGAGGACGACCTGGTCGGCCAGCCGGAGCAGCGCGCCGTGCCGGGCCGCGGCGGCGAGGTCCCGCTTGCCCAGCCCCAGCTCGGCCAGCCTGGCCGCCTCTGGCGCGTCGAACGGCCGGTCCGCGATATCGGC
This sequence comes from Streptosporangiaceae bacterium, assembly GCA_051004215.1. Lineage (GTDB taxonomy): Bacteria > Actinomycetota > Actinomycetes > Streptosporangiales > Streptosporangiaceae > Chersky-822. The sequence goes on from JBPCKO010000282.1 coordinate 2,715, forward strand.
CAGCAGCGTGGCCACCGCCGCGGTCAGGGCCGGAGGAAGCTGGTCGGGCGTGGCCAGCATGGTCAGCAGCCCGCCGGTCACCGTGACCCCGGGGGCGGCCAGGGCCAGCGCGATCGCCAGCCGCCGGTCCGGCAGGCCGAGCGCGTCCCTGGCCGTGTCGGGCGCCAGGCCGGGGGCCAGCGGGTTGCGGGCGGCGTGCTCACTGACCAGCCCGGCCAGCCTGCGGCCGAGGCCGTCCCAGTGCCCGGGATCGGCCAGCCAGCCGGCCGCGACCGGGTCGGGTCCGGCCGTGACCCCCAGCGCGCGCAGTTCCGCGGCCGGCATTAGTGCCCGCCGCCTGAGCAGGTCGCCCGCGGCGGGGCGGTC
>JBPCKO010000283.1:0-10180 GCA_051004215.1 Streptosporangiaceae bacterium
CGGCCAGCACGGCCGCGGCCAGGTCGGGCGGCCCGGCCAGCACGAAGACCAGCCGCCCCCAGTCGCCATCGGGAGGGCCTGCCGTGCGCACCGGCGCGACCAGCCACCGGGCGACCGGGTCGTACCCGCCGCCGCCGGGCACCGCGACGGCGCGGGACCGGGCGGCGAAGCCGGCCAGCAGGGCCGTGATGTCCTGGCCCGCCGGCGCGCAGGCGAGCACCCGGTGACCGGGATCGGCCAGGATCACCGGGACCCCGGCCAGCGCCGCAGCCCGGGCCACGATCTCGTCCTGGCTTGCGCCAGCCATCGCGAGGTCGGTCAGCACCTGGTCCAGCCGCTGGGCCGCGCTCAGCTCGGCGCCCTGGGCGTCCAGGATCTGGGCGTGCACGGCCTCGGTGATCGCGATGAACTGGGTCTCGCGCTCCAGCACGATCAGCGGCAGCCCGTGCCCGGCCGCCGCCGCGACCAGCGCGGGGGGCAGCTCGCGCCGGTACCGCGAGCCGAGCTCCACCGCCAGCGCGCTCACCCCGGCCGCCGCGAGCCCGGCCACGTACCTGGCCAGGCCGTCCTGGTCGGGCGGCAGGGCGATCCCGGTGGACAGGATCAGCTCGCCGCCGCGCAGCAGCCGGCCGGCTTCGGTCACCTCGATCACGTGCACCCAGCGGACCGGCGCGGTCAGCCGGTCCCGCCCGGCCAGCACCCGCGGCGCGCCCTGCCTGACCGGCTCGAGCGCGAGCACGTCGGCGACGGTCGGCAGCACGCGACCTCCTCCCGGGCGCTCATCTCGCTCGGCTTGACACTTTGTTAATTTCGCAATAGCCAGCTTACGTACTGTCACTTGGCTCGCACCGCGGGCCGGGAGCAGACTGCATATCGGGACCGGCTCCGAGAGCGGGACGACCCGCGGCGACAAGGGATGAGCGATGGCGCAGACGACGGCGAAGCACTGCACGCACTGGATCGGCGGCAAGCCGTGGACCGGCGCGGAACCGGCCCGGCGCGGTGACCTCTACAACCCGGCGACCGGCCAGGTCACCGGCACGGTCGACTTCGGCGGCGCGGCCGAGGTGGATGCGGCGGTGCGGGCCGCGGCTGCGGCGTTCCCCGCCTGGTCGGAGACGTCGCTGGTCAAGCGGGCGGCGGTGATGTTCGCGTTCCGCGAGCTGGTCCGCCAGCACTCGGCCGAGCTGGCCGGGCTGATCAGCGCCGAGCACGGGAAGGTGACCTCGGACGCGGCCGGCGAGGTGGCCAGGGGCCTGGAGGTGGTGGAATTCGCCTGCGGCATCCCGCATCTGGTCAAGGGCGCGTTCTCGGAGAACGTCTCGACCGGCGTGGACGCCTTCTCGATCCGCCAGCCGCTCGGGGTGGTCGCCGGGATCACGCCGTTCAACTTCCCGGCCATGGTGCCGATGTGGATGTTCCCGATCGCGATCGCGGCCGGCAACACGTTCGTGCTCAAGCCGTCGGAGAAGGACCCGTCGGCCGCGGTCCGGCTGGCCGAGCTGCTGGCCGAGGCCGGGTTGCCCGACGGGGTGTTCAACGTGGTGCACGGGAACAAGGAAGCGGTCGACGCGCTGCTGACCCATCCTGACGTCAAGGCGGTCAGCTTCGTCGGCTCCACCCCGATCGCGCGGTACTTATCCGAGGTCGGCACCGCGGCGGGAAAGCGGGTGCAGGCGCTCGGCGGAGCCAAGAACCACATGGTTGTGCTGCCCGATGCCGACCTGGACCTGGCCGCCGACGCCGCCGTGTCGGCCGGGTTCGGCTCGGCGGGCGAGCGGTGCATGGCCATCTCGGTCGTTGTCGCGGTGGACCCGGCCGGTGACGAGCTGGTCGCCAAGATCCGCGAGCGGGTCGGCAAGCTCACCGTCGGCCCCGGCGACCGGGCCGAATCGGAGATGGGCCCGCTGGTGACCAGGGCGCACCGGGACAAGGTGGCCTCCTACCTGGAGGCCGGCGTGACCGACGGCGCGGTGCTGGCCGTGGACGGCCGCTCGCACCCGGTGACCGGGGGCGCGGCCGACGGCTTCTGGCTCGGGCCGAGCGTGCTGGACCGGGTCACCCCGTCGATGAGCTGCTACCTGGACGAGATCTTCGGGCCGGTGCTCTCGGTGGTCAGGGCAAGCTCGTATGAGGACGCGCTCGGCGTGGTGAACGGGAACCAGTACGGCAACGGGACCGCGATCTTCACCAACGACGGGGGAGCGGCCCGCCGGTTCACCCACGAGGTCCAGGTCGGCATGGTCGGCATCAACGTGCCGATTCCCGTGCCGATGGCCTTCTACAGCTTCGGCGGCTGGAAGGCCTCGCTGTTCGGCGACACGCACGTGCACGGCACCGAGGGCGTGCACTTCTACACCAGGGGCAAGGCGGTCACCTCGCGCTGGCTGGACCCGAGCCACGGCGGCGTGAACCTCGGCTTCCCCGTCAACAGCTAGCGCCGCAGGAGAGATGATGACCGAGTTCACCCCCGACCCGGCCCGCGGTGCCGCGGCCTACGCCGCTGACCGGGCCCACGTCTTCCACTCCTGGTCGGCCCAGCGCGCGCTGAAGCCGCTGGTGCTGGCCGGCGGCCTCGGCAGCTACGTCTGGGATTTCGACGGCCGCCGCTACCTGGACTTCTCCAGCCAGCTGGTGAACGCCAACATCGGTCACCAGCACCCGAAGGTGGTCGCCGCGATCGCCGAGCAGGCGGCGACGCTCACCACGGTCGCGCCGCAGTACGCCAACGAGACCCGAGGCGAGGCCGCGACCCGGCTGGCCGGGCTGGCGCCCGACGGCTTCAGCAAGGTGTTCTTCACCAATGGCGGCGCCGACGCCAACGAGAACGCGATCCGGCTGGCCAGGCTGCACACCGGCCGGGACAAGGTGCTCAGCTTTTACCGGTCTTATCACGGCAACACCGGCGCGGCGATCACCTCGACCGGGGACCCGCGCCGCTGGCCGAACGAGTACGCCACCGGGCACGTACACTTCTTCGGCCCTTACCTGTACCGGTCCTCGTTCTGGGCGACGACCGAGACCGAGGAGTGCGAGCGGGCCCTGCAGCACCTGGAGCAGGTCATCGAGTTCGAGGGGCCGGCCACGATCGCGGCGATCCTGATCGAGTCGATCGTCGGCACCGCGGGCGTGCTGATCCCGCCGCCTGGCTACCTGGCCGGGGTCCGGGCCCTGTGCGACCGGCACGGGATCGCGTGGATCGCCGACGAGGTGATGTGCGGTTTCGGCCGGGCCGGAAGCTGGTTCGCGTTCGGCCCGCACGGGGTCGTGCCCGACCTGATCACCTTCGCTAAGGGCGCGAACTCCGGCTACGTGCCGGCCGGCGGCGTGATCATTCCGGACCCGATCGCGGCGACATTCGACGACCGGGTGTTTCCCGGCGGCCTGACCTATTCCGGGCACCCGCTGGCGGCCGCGTCGATCGTGGCCACGATCGACGTGATGCGGGCCGAGGGCATCGTGGAGAACGCGGCCAGGATCGGCGCCGAGGTTCTCGGCCCCGGCCTGGCCGAGCTGGCGGACCGGCACCCGGTGATCGGGGAGGTGCGCGGGCTCGGCGTGTTCTGGGCGCTCGACCTGGTCAGCGATCGCGCGACCAGGGCGATGCTGGCGCCGTACGGCGGGGCGTCCGAGGCGATGACGAAGCTGGCCGCCCGGGCCAGGGCCAGGGGCCTGCTCACGTTCACGAACTACAACCGGCTGCACGTGGTGCCGCCCTGCACGATCTCCGACGCCGAGGCCAAGGAGGGCCTGGCCATCCTGGACGAGGTGCTCACCGAGGCGGACGCCTACTACCAGGGCTAGCCGGCGTCAGCGGCCGCGCGGGCAGGGAAAGAACACCCGGCCATTCAGGTTGACGTCGAACTTGACCGCGGCGAATCCGTCAGGACCGGAGTACACGTGCCGGCAGAACGTCGCGAACGAGCGGCGCCCGGCGCAGTGCTGGCCGGGGTCGCAGACGAAGTGATCGGCGCCGTATTCGGCCTCGCCGACCCACTTGCCGGTCGGCTGGGCGGCGGTCTTGTCCGCGGCGAACACGTGCCACGCGCCGCACTGCTTGTACAGGTAACACTCCTCGACGACGGCGCCGTCGGTGTACCGCACGCCCCACCTGGCCAGCGCCGGGCTGTTCTTCCACAGCGCGGTCATGCCGTCGGCGTGCACGAGGTTGAACGCGTAGGCCAGGTAGTTCTGGGTATCGCCCGCGGTCAGGTAGAAGCCGGTCGTCGACGGCGGTTCGAAGCTGTCGATGTCGTCCAGCTCGACCGCGTCGAAGCCCTTGCTGGCGCACATCGCGATCCGCGCCCGCAGCATCGGCTTGAGCGCGTCGAGCTGACGGAAGTCGACCCAGCGCTCCTGCGGGTAGCCGTAATAGACCCGGCCGAGTGTGGCCGCCGGGAACAGCCCGGGCCGCCCTGGGCTGGCGTCTGGCCGGTAGTCCTCCCAGGCCAGGTCGAGGTAGCAGGCCGTGCGCGGGTGCGGCAGGGTGCTGGCCTGCCAGCGGGTGTGAATCCGGCGGACCTGCGACCTGGTGGTCAGGAACCCGTCGATGTCGTAAAGGTCGACCGCGCGCGGTCCGGTGCGCTGTAGCGGGACGGTGCGCCCGATCTGCCAGTCCCAGCGCATCGGCCGGCCGGCCGAGTTCAGGTGCGGCGGGTACCAGCACCGTCCGCGGCAGGTTACTGGCGCCGGCAGCGGGACCACCCGCCAGCGGAAGCGGAGCACGCTGCGCCCGGCCTGGTCGGAGGTGAGCACGCTGACCCGGTGCGGTCCTGGCCGCAGGCGCCCGGTGGAGAACACGCGGCGGGCGGGCATCGGCCGCCACCGGCCGCTGTCGATCCGGTAGCGCTGCCTGGCTGGCCCGTCCGCGGCGGCGTAGTGCGGAGCGCCGACCTGGAAATACTCCTCGTCCGATCCGGTCCTGGCCTCCGGCAGCCCGTTGACGAACTCGCTCACCGGGCGGTGTCCGCGGGCGAACGGCGCCACGACCGCGCTCGTGCTGGCCGACCGGCGGGCCCGCCGCACCCGGAACGTGAAATCGGCCGCCCTGGTCTGCACGACCTCGGTCGCCGTCTCGGTGACCATCAGGTGGTGCCTGGTGTCGGCCCGGCCCGCGACATACCGGCGGGCCGCGAACGGGGTCGCGGTCGAGTCGGCGCCCGGCCGGCAGCGTCCGGCCTGGCAGGCCTGCCAGGCGTACCCGACCGCGAAGCTGAGCAGGCGATCGCCGGCCGGGAGCCGGCCGGGCCGCCAGTGCAGGCCGCTCGCCGTGACCGGGCCGCCATCCCTGAGCGTCCCGGTTATCCGCAGCCTGCCCGCGGCGACGGGGCCCATGATCCTGGCCTGGCCCGCTGTCCTGGCCGCCCCCGCGGTGGCGGCCGGAGCTGCGCTCGCCGCAGCCGCGGTGCCGGTCAGCGCCGTGAGCGCGGTGCCGAGCCCGGCCGCCAGCGTGGCCTTGGTGCGGATGCGGTGCCTGGACATGGTGGGCTCCTTCGGCCGGGTTCTGGCGGGAATGATAGACCACGAGCGGAAGGCCCCCGGGTGGCCAGGGGCCTCCAGCGGGCGGCAGGAGGCCGATGCGAGGGCTTCGCGACAAGGGCGTGCTGATCAGCGGCGGCACGAGCGGCATCGGCCTGGCTGCCGCCGAGCGGTTCCTGCAGGAGGGCGCCCGGGTGTTCGTGGCCGGGATCGGCCCGGCCGAGGTGGACGCCGCGGTCGCGGTCCTGGCCAGGCTGGGCCAGGCTGGCGGGCTGGCCTGCGACGTCGCCGATGAGGGCGATGTCACCCGGCTCGTGCGGGCCGCCGCCGGCGCTCTGGGCGCCGTCGACGTGCTGATCAACAATGCGGGAACGGCGCGCCGGGACCCCTTCCTGACCCTGGACGTGGCCGACTGGGACCGGATCATGGCCGTGAACCTGCGCGGCATGTTCCTGGTCGCGCAGGCCGTGGGCAGGCTGATGGCGGAACGCGGCCGCGGCGTGATCGTCAACATGTCCTCGACCAACGGCCTGGCCGGCGAGGAAGACTACGCCCACTACAACGCGTCCAAGGGCGGCGTGCTCCAGCTGACCAGGACGATGGCGGTCGAACTCGGGCCGCTCGGCATCCGGGTGAACGCGCTCTGCCCTGGCTACATCCGCACGCCGCTCAACGACGCGATCGCGGCCGACATCGGCGGGGAGGGCTTCGAGGCCGCCTACGCGGCCGGCCGGATACCGCTGGGCCGGGCCGGGCGGCCCGACGAGGTCGCCGCCGCGTACGCGTTCCTGGCCTCCGACGACGCGTCCTTCGTGCACGGCGCCGCGCTGGTCATTGACGGCGGGCAGCTCGCGGTCATGTAGCGCCGCGGCCGCTGCGCTCGGCTAGAGCCCCGCGAACGCCGCCTCCAGGACGGACAGCCCTTCGGCGAGGAGTTCCTCGCTGATAATCAGGGGCGGCAGGAACCGCAGCACGTTGCCGTAGGTGCCGCAGGTGAGCACGATGAGGCCGTCGGCGTGACAGGCCTTGGCCACCTTGGCCGCGGCCGCCGCATCGGGCTCGATACCGCCCGGCCTGACCAGCTCGATCGCGATCATGGCGCCGCGGCCGCGGACATCGCCGATGACCGGATACCGCTCGGCCAGCGCGCGCAGCCTCGGCAGCATCAGGTCGCCGATCCGGCGCGCGGCCGCGGGCAGGTCCTCCTTGGCCATGGTCTCGATCGAGCCGAGCGCGGCCGCGCAGGCCACCGGGTTGCCGCCATAGGTGCCGCCGAGCCCGCCCGCGTGCACGGCGTCCATGATGTCCGCGCGTCCGGTGACGGCGGCCAGCGGCAGCCCGCCCGCGATCCCCTTGGCCGTAGTGACCAGGTCGGGGACGACACCTTCGCGGTCGCAGGCGAACCAGTCGCCGGTGCGGCAGAAGCCGGACTGGATCTCGTCCGCGATGAACACGATGCCGTGTTCCTTGCAGTACTGGGCCAGGCCGGGCAGGAACCCGTCGGGCGGGACGATGAAACCGCCCTCGCCCAGGATCGGCTCGATCACGACGGCGGCGGTGCGATCCTCGCCAACCTGGGTGTGGATCAGGCCGGTGACCACGTCCAGCGCCTCCTCCGCGCACCGGGCCGGGCCGCCAGGCCACCGGAACGGATAGGCCATCGGGGCCCGGTAGATCTCCCCGGCGAACGGGCCGAAGCCGTCCTTGTAGGGCATGTTCTTGGCCGTCATCGCCATCGTGAGGTTGGTGCGCCCGTGGTAGGCGTGGTCGAAGACGACCACGGCCTGGCGGCCGGTGGCGTGCCTGGCGATCTTGACCGCGTTCTCCACCGCTTCGGCGCCCGAGTTGAACAGGGCGGACCGCTTGTCGTGGGAGCCTGGAGTGACCCGGTTCAGCTCCTCGCAGACCTCGACGTAACCCTCGTACGGCACCACCATGAAGCAGGTATGCGTGAAGTGCGCGACTTGCTCGGTGACCCTGGTCACCACCAGCTCGGCGCTGTTTCCTACCGAGGTCACCGCGATGCCGGAGCCGAAGTCGATCAGCGAGTTGCCGTCCGCGTCGACCAGGACCCCGCCGCCCGCCGCGGTGACGAACACGGGCAGCACGTGGCTGAGGCCGCGGGCGACGCTCCGCTGGCGGCGTTCCATCAGTTCACGCGAGACCGGGCCGGGTATCTCCGTCACAAGGCGGCGGTGCTGGGCCAGCCCGGGGCCGCCCACGGTGGAGTGCAGGTTCATAGCCGAAGGATAGACCGGACGAGGGGGACGACGCCGGCCGGGCGGCCGGGCGGCCGGCGGCCGGAATGTGCCTTTCGCCGCCGCTGGCCGTGGTGTTTGCATAATGACGCCTATCGGCCGCCCAGTCGGTAGTATCTGGGTGACCCGCTTGATCGGGCACTTCGGATTTTACCGAGTGTTACGTCGATTTCGGGGTATCGACGGACAGAACGGCAGGGTAAGGGACTTAAAACGTATATGCCCAATACCGCCAATTGTACGGACTCTTTGCACGATATCGACGGCGCTAACAGCAGGTAAACGGCGAGTATTTGTGCCGGAATGGCCCGCCCCGGTCCCGAGGAGAGCCTTATGCGAACGCATGACTGGTTTCTTACCAATAGCTTCACGTATCATGATTTCGGCAGCGCTCGTCAGCTTGGCCGGGCGAAGCGCGAGCGAGGCCTGACGGTCACGCTGATCCTGCCTACCCGCAACGTCGCCGAGACCATCGGCTCGGTCCTGGATGAGCTCAGCTACCTCCGCCGCCCCGACATCCGCCTGCTCGACCAGGTCGTCGTCGTCGACGCCGACTCGGCCGACGGCACCGCCGATATCGCCAGGTACCACGAAGACGTGGAGGTTTACTCGGAGAACGCGCTGATGCCCGAGTACGGCCGGGCGCATGGCAAGGGCGACGCCATGTGGCGCGGGCTCTCCGTGGCCACCGGCGACATCATCGCGTTCGCCGACACCGACACCGGCAACTTCTGCCGCCAGCTGGTGACCGGCGTCGTGGGCTGCCTGGTCACCAAGCCGGAGATCCAGTTCGTGAAGGCCGCCTACCGGCGCCCCTACACCCGGGAGACGATCTCGGTTCCCGACGGCGGCGGCCGGGTGACCGAGCTGACCGCCAAGCCCGCCCTGAACCTGCTCTTCCCCGAGCTGGCCGGGTTCGTGCAGCCGCTGGCCGGCGAGTTCGCCGGGAGCAGGGACCTGTTCTACTCCGTCCCCTTCCTGTCCGGCTACGCGGTCGAGGTCGGCATGCTGATCGACGTGCTCGAGGCCTGCGGCCTGGAAGCGATGGCGCAGGTCGACGCGGGCATGCGCAAGAACCGGCACCAGGACCTGTCCAACCTGTCGCGAATGGGATATTCGGTGCTGCGGGCCGTCCTGACCCGCGCGATGCAAGGCCGCTCCCCGGTCGCGCCTGGCCTGGCCGACCCGTCCTGGCCGGGTTCGGAGGCGGGTTCCTACCTGCATGCGGTGGCCGCGGCGCGCGGCGTCCAGCTCGATGAGTACGCCGAGATCATGATCGAGCGGCCGCCGATGCGGGCGGCCCTGCTGGCAGGCCAGGAGCAGCTGACCGCGGCGGCGGCGGGCGAGCGGTAACCGGGGCGGCCGGTAACCGGGTGGCCGGCCCCCGCGGCTTAAGGGCCTGGCCGCTGGATCAGGCTGCGGGCCGCGGCCTCGATCGCATGCTGGGAGAGCAGCACCGTGCTGGCTGCCCGGCCAAGCGGGATGATGCTGTCCTCGCTGGTGACCCGCGCGACCGGGCCCGGGAACCCCGCATCGGCCAGTACCGCGAGCACGCCCTCGGCGACGCCGCCTGACCGGCGGGTCTCGTCGGCGACGAGCACCGCGCCGGTGGCGCGGGCCTCGCTGATCAGGTCCTCGGCCGGCAGCGGGGCCAGCCAGCGCAGGTCGAGCACCCGGCAGCCGATGTCCGCCCGGGCCAGCCTGGCTGCCGCGCGCAGGCTGAGCCGCAGCCCGTTGCCGAAGGTAACGATGGTCAGGTCGGCGCCGTCGCCGTGCCGCCTGGCCCGCCCGACCGGGACGTGGCCGGGCGTCCACCGCCAGGGCGGCTCATAGGGCGCGAGCCAGCCGCCATCGCCTGGCTCGTGCAGATCGCGCTCGTGGTACAGGGCGATCGGCTCGAGGAAGACGCACACGCTGCCGTCCGTCCGCGCGCTGGCCAGGCAGGTGCGCAGCATCGCGGCCGCGTCGTCGGGCCGGGCCGGGCAGGCGATGATCAGGCCGGGAATGTCCCGCAGGGCGGCGACCGCGTTGTCGTTGTGGAAGTGGCCGCCGAATCCCTGCTGGTAGGCCAGGCCGGCGATGCGCACGACCATGGGATTGCGGTACCCGCCCCTGGAGAAGAACGACAGCGTCGCCGCCTCGCCCCTGAGCTGGTCGGCCGCGTTATGCAGGTACGCGAGGTACTGGATCTCCGGTACCGGCAGCAGCCCGGCGAGCCCGGCTCCGAGCGCAAGGCCCAGGATGGACTGCTCGTCCAGCAGCGAGTCGAAGACCCGGCCGGCCCCGAACGCGCCGAGCAGGCCCCTGGTCACGCCGTAGACGCCCCCCTTGCGGGCCACGTCCTCGCCGAAGACGAGCATCTGCGGGCTGGCCGCCAGCTCGTCGGCGAGGGCCCGGTTGATCGACTGGGCCAGCGTGAGCGGGCCCTGATCCTCGGGTAGCCG
>JBPCKO010000284.1:0-3581 GCA_051004215.1 Streptosporangiaceae bacterium
GCAGTTTCGGGTACCACCGGTGGGCGTTGGGTCCCGGTCCCGTCCCTGCCCTGCCCGGCCCGTAGGGCGACGGCCTCGCTGGCGACCGCGGCGGTGATCAGGTGACCGGGCGCGCCGGTGCAGGCGACGACCACGTCGGCCGCCGCGACCTGCGCAGGCAGGTCGGCCAGCCCGGTCGCGGTCGCCTGGTAGGACGCCGCGAGCCGCTCGGCCCTGACCTGGGTCCGGTTGGCGATCACGACTCGCTCCGCGCCCTGCCGGGTCGCGGTGGCGACCGCGAGCGCGCTCATCGACCCGGCGCCGATCACGAGTACCCGCAGCCCGTCCAGGCCGGCCTGGCCGCCCGCGGGCCCGTGTGCTCCGGCCGCCAGCTCCAGGCCCGCGCTGACCAGGCTCTGGCCGGCCGCGTCGATGCCGGTCTCGGCGTGCGCCCGCCGTCCGGTGCGCAGCGCCAGCCTGGTCACGTCGGACAGTTCCCGGCTCAGCGTGCCGTGGAGCCTGGCCAGCTTGACTGCCTCGCGCACCTGGCCGAGGATCTGGCTCTCGCCCACCACCATGGAGTCCAGGCCGCAGGCCACGGTCAGCAGGTGCTGCACGGCCCGGTCTTCGTAGTGCACGTAGGCGGACCCGGTCAGGTCGGCCAGCGACAGGCCCGAGTGCCTGGCCAGCAGTTCGCAGACCGCCGCGACCCCGCCGTGGAACCGGCCGACCTCGGCGTAGACCTCGACCCGGTTGCAGGTGCTCAGCACCATCGACCCGGCCACATTCTCGGCCAGGTGGACATCGCGCAGCAGCTTGACCTGCGCGTCGCCGGAGACTACGGCCCGCTCCAGCGTCGCGACCGGGGCGCTGGCGTGGCTCAGGCCGACGACGAGGACGCTCATGAGCTGGCCGCCTTGGCGCTCACCGGGCCGTCACCGTTCACTGCCAGCGATCTCCCTGGATGGCCGGCCTGCCCGTTGGGACCGCCGGCGTCGCGTTGGTCATGCAGGACCTGGACGACAGAGCGCCGCTGGGCATGGAACGCGAGAATCTGCAACTCGATGGACAGGTCGACTTTACGCACATCGACGCCCTCAGGCACGCTGAGCATGAGCGGCGCGAAGTTCAGGATGCTGGTGATACCCGCGGCGACCAGCCGGTCGCAGATGCCCTGGGCGGCCGGCGCGGGCACGGTGATCGCACCGATCATCGCCTTCGACTCGGCCACGACCCGCTCGATGTCCTCGGACGACCTGACCGGGTGCCCGGCAATCACGCTGCCGACCACGGCCGGGTCGGAGTCCAGCAATGCCGCGACCCGGAACCCGCGCGAGGCGAAGCCGCCGTAGTTGGCCAGGGCCCGGCCGAGGTTTCCGGCGCCGACGATGATGACCGGCCAGTCCTGGGTGAGCCCGAGTTCCCTCGATACCTGGTAGATCAGGTAGTCGACGTCGTAGCCGACGCCGCGGATGCCGTAGGAGCCCAGGTGCGACAGGTCCTTGCGGAGCTTGGCCGAATTGACCCCGGCCGCCGCGGCCAGTTCCTCGCTCGATACCGACGCGGTGTCGCGGTCAGCGAGCGCATACAGAGCCCGCAGGTACAACGGGAGGCGAGCGATCGTCGCCTCCGGAATACCCTGCACGCTGCTGTCTGACCTGGTACGGCGGGACATTCGCCGGCAACTCCTGGGGGGAATCGGTGCAGCGGGCGCAACTACCGCAGGCCGCCCGCATCGTGCTCTCGCCTCACACGGTACGCCCTTGTGAACGTTTGCACAAAGTCGGGCACCGCGAGCCCAGGAGGCCGCCGACACCAGCCAAGCAGTCGCCGGACGGCCAACGGGCGGCGGGGGACGGCGGGCGACGCGGAGCCGGGCGAGAGGCGTCGGCCGACGAGAAGCGGCGCCGCTTAGTTAGCAGCTCCGGATCCGATATGGGCATTCTGGCCGCCGATATCGCCCGGTTTGTTCCCCACTTCGGATCCAGAGCCGAGTTGATCATGAATTGCGAGCTCACAACAGCGGCGCGGGGCCGGGGAAACCGGGGCGGGGCCACGGCGGGGCGAGTTGGCGGAAGGAAGATGGGCACCGGCGGTCAGTCCGCCGGTAGCTAGACCACGAAAGCGGCGTCGCCCCGGCAGAGCTAGGCCGGTGTCAGGACGCGAGCGCGCGGCGCAGCCGGCTCTCGTCGACCCGCCAGAAGTCGTGCTGAACTCCGTCGATCAAGGTGACGGGGATCATCTCGCCGTACTCCTTCAGGTCCGCCTCGGACCTGGTGATGTCCCGCTCGGTCCACGGCACGCCTAGGTCGGAGGTGACGCGCTCGATCACCGAACGAGCGTCCTCGCACAGGTGGCAGCCCGGCCGGGTCAGCAAAGTCACCTGGTGAACGCGGTCCGGCCCGGGCACCGTCACCGGAACCGGCCTTCGTCGCGGGACGGCCAGCGGTCGTACTCCGGTTCGTTCAGGTAATCGCCGCCCGGGTCGGCGGCCGGCAGTTCGCTCGGCCCCGGGCGGGCATAGGTAGCCGGAGCTCCGGTCCCCGGCGCGCCCTGCTGGCCGGCCCTGGTCACGCCGGTCAGGTCGATCCCCGACTCGCTGAGAATGTCAGAGATCGCCGAGTACGACGGCAGCGGCGACACCTTGGCCTGCTGCAGGCCAAGCTCGATGGAGTTGGTGGCCAGCACCATGGCCCGCCGTTCGGCCTCGAACCTGGCCACGTAGGGCCGTTGCAGGTGGTCGTCGTAGGCGGCGCGGTTCTGGTAGACCTCGTACAAGATCCGCTGCATCGGCGCGGTCGGCACCGCGTGGGCGATGTAGACGAGCGTGCCAGGCTCGTTGGCCCGCACCTGCTCGACGACCCGCTCCGTCATCCGGTCGAAGTCGTCGATCCGCTCATCGAGCACCGTGTAGATCGTGATCTGGCCGAACAGCGGACCGCGGGGTTCAGTGTCCCGGGCCGGCCGCCCGTTCCGGCCGGACGGGCCGCCGGCCTCTCCCGGGCGGGACGCGTCGATGGCCCCGGTGTAGATCTCTGAGTCGAATCCGCGCCCGTCGTAGCCGCCTGGCGGCGGGCCGGCCGGGGCGCCAGGCTCGGCAGCCAGCGCAGCCAGGGCCGGGTTCCCGAGGCCGGGATCGGGCGGAGCGTGACCCTCGCGGCGAGGGCCGTCGACACTGTATTCGTCCGCCCGGAACTCGTCCCCGTAGCCGGAGCAGGCCGGGTCGTCGAGACCCGGGCCGGACGGGTCCTCGAGGCTGTCGGACTGACCGTAGCTGCCGCCCACCCGGTCGAGCGGCTCTGACCAGTCGTCGTCGGCCGCCGCTTCCCGGCGGCCCTGGCCGGCCTCGCGCGGCGCCGCCGGCCGCTGCTCGTCGATCAGCCCCGCGCGCCCCGCCATCACGACCGCGTACCAGGTCAGCGCAGCCGCGGCGAGCTGGGCCAGCCCTGACCCGGCACTGCCGAGCGAGGCGCCGGCCAGCATCGCCGCGCCGGGCAGCGCGACCACGATGGCAGCGCCCGCGCCGATCAGCACGAGACGGAGCAGCGTCGCGGACTCGGCGTAGAGGGCGAGAGGGGCGACAGAAGCAAAGGTGGGACCAA
>JBPCKO010000285.1:0-44431 GCA_051004215.1 Streptosporangiaceae bacterium
CGCTGTGAGGGGGAGGATGACGGCGCCGGGAACTTGGCGGGCCCGCGCGCGGGCCGGCCGGGTGCGTGCAACGGCGGTCCTCAGCCCGCCGGGCCGGTCATCAGAACCACGGTCGCGGAGTGCCGGGTGCCGGCGCGGCCGGTCCAGGTGATCGGCACGTGATCGCCAGGGTGGTGGCGGCCGAGTACCGACTGCAGCGCCAGCGGCGATCCGACCGGACGGCCGTCGGCCGAGATGATCACGTCACCCTTCACCAAGCCAGCCCGGCTGGCCGGAGATCCCATGAAAACGCCGCCGATGGCGACGCCGTGCCCGGCCGCCACGCCTTGCTGCCTGGCCTCGCTGGCCGACAGCACCTCGACGCCGAGGAACCCGGTCGCCCCGATGTGCACGGCCGACGAGGCGTGGCCGGCCTCGACCTGCCGCGCGATCCAGCGCGCGCGGTTGATCGGGATGGCGAAGGCCTGAGTCTGGCTATGCAGCTGGAAGTCGCCGCCCCTGGTCGAGGCGGCCGTGTTGATGCCGATCACGCGGCCGGACAGGTTCACCAGCGGGCCGCCGGAGTCTCCCGGCCTGATCGGTGCGTCGTGACTGATCAGGCCGGTCAGCTTCTCGGTCGTGCCGGCGCTGCCGTCGGAAGCATCGACCGACGCATCCAGCTGGACGATCCGGCCGGATACGACCGAGGGCGTGCCGCCCTTGCCCCCGGCATTTCCGATGCCGATGACCTGCTGGCCGACCGACGCGCGGCCAGAATTGCCGAACCGCACCGTGCCGAGCCCGGACGCTCCGACCATCTTCAGCACGGCCACGTCGTGGCTGCGGTCGTAGCCGACCACGATGCCCTTGTAGGTACGGCCGTTGCCGATGTCGGTGACCTTGATCGAGGTGGCGCCCTCGATCACGTGGTTGTTGGTCAGCACCTCGCCGTTCCGCGTGAGCACCAGGCCGGTGCCGGCCGCCTCGGCCCGCTGGTAGCTGAGCGTGGTGACGATGTCAACCAGGCCGTTATCGACCTGGGCGGCCACCGTGCTGGCCGACGAGACCTGGCGCCCGCCGAGCGGCGTCTGGGTGCGCGCGTTCTGCACCCCCCAGATGCTGACCAGCGCGATCACTAGAACGTAGAAGGCAGCGATGTACCGGCGGCGGCGGCGGCGGAACCGGCGACCCGGCGGGCCGTAACCGCCGGGGCCGTATCCGCCGGACCCGTAGCCAGGCGGGCCGTAGCCCGGCGGCCCGTACTGGGCCTGCCCGTACTGGGGCTGGCCGTACTGGGGCTGGCCGTACTGGGGCTGGCCGTACTGGGGCTGGCCGTACTGGGGCTGGCCGTACTGCGGCTGCCCGTACTGCGGCTGCCCGTACTGGGGCTGCCCGTATATCTGCTCGCCGTACTGCGGCTGCCCATACTGCGGCGGGCCATGGCCGTCACCAGGCTGATCGCCCGGCGGCCCGTAACTGCTGGCCATCTGGTCGGCTCCCTCTGCGCTCGTCCAACGGCTCATCGTGATCTCATCATCGGGCACGGACCTGAGTGCAGCCTGAAAGCGGCCTGACCGCCACCTGTCATTGCGATCCGGCGGAAGCGCGTGGCCGCCCGCGGCCCGGAACCAGGTCATCCGGACGACACTACTGACGCAAGCCGTTAGCGGACGGCTGGCAGACGCCCGCCTTGCCCCCCGCGACCTGGGGCAATCTGGTCGACGGGGCGAACTGGCTCGGCAAGCTCACCCGGCCCCCACTGCCCTCCGATGACCGGGCCAAACACCCGCATACGCCGTCGGGCCGGGCACTCGCGACCCGGGCGCGTCAGCGCCCCGTCCAGCCCGGCCGGCCATTCATAGCTCGTTCAGAAGTTCGGCAGACCGTCCTGAGAGAGCCGGCCGGCACCATGAAGGCAGTGCGCAAACGAGAGCCGAACCCGAGAGGTGACACCGCGATGACCTCGTCCTTTATCTGGAACATGATCCTGATCGTGCCGTTCCTGCTGGCCTTCATCGGCATCCCGCTGTGGATGACCTGGAAGCACCTGGACCGCGCGGCCGACCATTCCGCGTCCCGTCAGTACCTGGCCACCAAGGCCGAGTACCTGGCCGCCCGGGCTGACCGGCGCGACGCCAAGGCCGGGCGGTCCGCGTCCCGGCCGCTGACCGTGGACGACGTGCTCCGCCCGCTGGCCCCGGCCGACGTGACCGAGGACCCGGAGCTGGTACTGGCCGGGCGCCGCTGAACCACGGGGCCGCGCCCCCGCGCGGTCCCTTCCCGGCCGGAACCACGAAGGCGGCCGGGCCCGATTCAGGGCCTGGCCGCCTTCGGTCTCGCTAGGGCGATATCGGCGCGTCAGGGCTACCTGTGCGGCCGCCTCATGACTCCCCTGGCCCCGACCGTGCCCAGCGCCGAGACCGCGCGGGACCCCGGCGCCAGCGAGGTGTCGCCCAGGCCGCCGTAGGAGTTGAACCAGATCCACATCCTGATATTCAGGTTCTGCAGCGCGTCGGGGATGCTCGCCACCCAGGCCGCGGCGGCCGGGGTCTCGTCCATGGCCCGCTGGAAGCCGGTCTCGTAGATGCCTTTCGGCTTGTGCAGCCCGATGCCCTGGTTCTTCAGCCAGTTGGGGAAGGTGCGGTACGCGGCCAGCGGGCCACCCTTGCTCAGCGTGGGGTCGTAGGGGTCGAAGCAGATCCAGTCCACCTGACCGTCACCCGGGTAGGCGGCGGCGACGTCCGGGGTCATGTTGTTCCCCGACGGACACCACATCCAGATCACGTTGGGCGCGATCGGCGCGACGATCGAGTGCATGCGCCGGAAAGCCGCCCGGTAGTACGACAGCGGCCCCGAGCTGGCGATCCTGAGGTGACCGTCCATCTCGTTGTCGTAGCCGACCCAGATCGGCCCGACCGTCGCCAGCCGGTGCGCCGCCGCGGTGATAGTCGCGTCGTACCGGCCCGCGGCGACATCTTGCCAGGTCGCGGTGCCGCCGGAACTCAGCCGGGACGACCAGCAGACCGCGAGGTAACGACCCTCCTTGATGAGCTGAAGGTCGGCCGGGCTCGGCCAGTTGCCGTCCAGGCCCTCGTAGCGGCTGACGATGTCCAGCTTCCGGCCCACCATTGACTCATAGGGCACGGGCGCTGCGTTCCCGGGGCCCGGATAGGCGCCGAACCAGGAACCATAGCCAGGCACCAGGATGTCCGCCCACGTGCGCGGCGTCTTGGTCACGGCCGCGCGGGCAACCGACGGGCGGAGGAGCTGGGCTCCTGCGGCGCCTGCGGCCACTGCGGTTAGTCCGCCCAGCATGGTCCTGCGGGACAGCTGAGCGTTAAGGGACGGAAGAGGGTTGGCGTCCATGAGGTAACACCATGCCATGTCAGAGCCCTGCTGCGCGGCATTTCGACGGCAAATGTGGCCCTTCAATCACGGCGCTATCACAGTTCCATCACGCGTCACACGGCCCAGCCGACGGCTCGTTCCCCCGCCCTCACATCCGCGCAGGTCAGCGCGGGTTCCGCGACGGCCCGGTCAGGCCTGTGCCCGCCCGCGGCCGATGATCGCGTCGCGACGCCGCCTGACCTGCGGCGCGTCGATGCCGTCGCGGTGCTGCTGTCCGTGCGCCCGCGACTCACGTTCGAGGGCCTGCGCCCTGGTACCGAGCGCCCCCTCGGCGTAGCCAGCCAGCAGCGCCCTGAGCGTGGCCTGATCGCTGCTCGCGATGTCCGCACCCAGCGCGACGCTGACGTCCAGCAGGTCCTCGTGCGGCACGACCTGGTTGACCAGGCCCCAGGTCAGCGCGGTAGCCGCGTCGATGAAGTTCCCGGTTGCGCTCATCTGCCTGGCCCGCCGCAGCCCGACCGCCTCCGGCAGCTCCACCGAGACCCCCAGCCAGGCAGCACGCCGACCCTGGCGTGCGTGTCGGCGAACCTGGCCCGCTCGGACGCGATCAGGAAGTCACAGGCCAGCGCAAGCTCGAGGCCGCCGGTGACCGCCGCTCCGTTGACACGATCGCCGCGACGTCGCCGCGGTCGTCGAGCGCGGCGAGTTCGGCGCGCACGGCGGTCAGCAGGGCCGCGGAGATCGCGTTGCGCACCTCCGGCCGGTTCAAGGTCACGACCGCGACCTGACCGCTGACCTCGACGAGTACGTCGGGCATGGCGTTCCGCCGCCTCAGCTGAGCCGCTTACCTGACGACCGCGGCGCCGCGGGCGCGGCGGGCAGCCAGATCCGGAACGTGGTGTTCCCCGGCTCGCTGGACAGCACGAGCGTGCCGTGATGAGCCGCCACGACGGCCCGCACGATCGCCAGCCCCAGGCCGGTACTGCCCGCCGTGCGCGACCGGGCCGTATCGGCCCTGGCGAACCGCTCCCAGACCTGCTCCTGCAGCTCGGGCGGGATGCCGAGACCGTCGTCGGAGACCGCCAGCTCGGCGCCCTCGCCTGCCACGGTCGCCGACGGGGCCAGCCGGACGGTCACGAGGCTGCCGGGCGGGGTGTGCGTGCGGGCATTGCTGAGCAGGTTAGCGAGCACCTGGTGCAGCCGGTACTGGTCGCCGGTGACCACGACCGGCTCCTCGGGCAGGTCCAGCACCCAGCGATGACCGGGCCCGGCCACCTGCGCGTCGCTGGTGACGTCGATCGCCAGCTTGGCCAGGTCCACTGGCTCGTGCGCGAGCGGCCGGCCCGCGTCCAGCCGGGCCAGCAGCAGCGGGTCATCGACCAGGCGGCTCATCCTGGCCGACTCGGAGTCGACCCGCCCCAGGACGGTCCTGATGTCCGGGCTCAGGTCATCGCCAGTGCGCAGGGCAAGCTCGGTGTAGCCGCGGATCCCGGCCAGCGGAGTGCGCAGCTCGTGACTGGCGTCGGCGACGAAGCGGCGCAGCTTCGCCTCGCTTTCCTGGCGGGTGGCGAGCGAGGCCTCCACGTGCCCGAGCATCCGGTTGAAGGCGCGACCCAGCCGGCCCACCTCGGTCCTGGCGTCGGCCTCCGGCGCCCGGTGCGGCAGCAGCACCTCGCCGCTTTCCAGCGGCAGCGCGCTGACCTCGGCCGCCGTCGCTGTCACCCGGTCTAGCGGCCGCAGCGACAGCCTGATCAGGCCGGTGCCGAGCAGAACCATGATGAACAGCGCCGAGCCGAACACCACGACCTCGACCAACTCGAGCCTGCGCACCGTCTGCTCAAGCCCGCTGGTCGGCAGCCCCGCGATGTGCACGTCGTGGCCGCCGCCGCTGAACGCGGTGAGGCGGTACTCCCCCAGGCCGGTCAGCCGCAGGGTGACCGGATGCGCGAGGGGCGGCCGGCCGTTGCGCGGCGGCCGGCTAGCAGGCAGCCCTTTCAGCATCGCCACGTCGGCGGCGGTCATCGTGACCCCGAGCAGGCCAGGTCCGTGCGGGCCGATGACGACGAGGCAGGCATAGGACAGCTTGCCCTGGTACAGCCGGGCGGCGAACGTCCGCGGGGCCTGGGCTCCTGTGATCGAGCCGTCCTGGCTGGCGTTCTTGCAGGTCGGGTGGGGCGGCCCGGCGCCCGGGCCCGGCGGTCGAGCCGGCCCGCCGCCTTGGGCGTCCTCGATGCTGTGGCTGAGCGCTTGCCCGGCCGAGTTCACCTGCTGGTCAAGCTGGGTCAGCAGGAAATTGCTGAGCTCGGCCGTTGTCACCAGGCCCACCCCCGCGCTCGCCACCGCGAACATGGCGATCAGGCCGGCGATCAGCCTCGCCCGCAGCGTCCAGCCCGCGAACCACCGCCGCAGCCGGCCGCGGTGCAGGTCCGCGGAGGGGTAGCCGGTCACTCCCGGGCTCACTCGGCCTGGGGCCGGAGCACGTAGCCGACTCCGCGCACGGTCGCGATCATGGGCTCGCGCCCGGCGTCGACCTTCTTGCGCAGGTAGGAGATATAGAGCTCCACGACATGGGCCTGCCCGCCGAAGTCGTAGTTCCACACCCGGTCCAGGATCTGGGCCTTGCTCAGCACCCGGCGCGGATTCAGCATCAGGTACCTGAGCAGCTCGAACTCGGTCGCGGTGAGATCGATCAGGTCGCCGCCGCGGCGCACCTCGCGGGCGTCCTCGTCCATCGTCAGGTCGCCGACCTCGAGCAGGCTGCCGCTAGCCGAGCGCGCGATCCCGGCCCGGCGGAGCAGCCCGCGCAACCGCGCCAGCACCTCCTCCAGGCTGAACGGCTTGGTCACGTAGTCGTCGCCGCCCGCGGTAATCCCGGCGATCCGGTCCTCGACCGCGTCCTTGGCCGTGAGAAACAGCACGCAGACGTGCGCGTTGTGCGCGCGCAGGCGGCGCAGCACCTCGAAGCCGTCGAAGTCCGGCAGCATCACGTCGAGGATGACCGCGTCCGGCCCGAACTCGCGGGCCGTTCGCACCGCCGACCCGCCGTCGGCCGCGACCGCGACCTCCCAGCCCTCGTACCGGAGCACACTGGCCAGCACCTCGGCCAGTGTCGGTTCGTCGTCCACGACGAGCACGCGGATCGCCGTGCCGTCCGGCCTGGCGAGCCGCTGCGGCGCTTCCTGAGCGGCGTTCATGCCTCCATCATGCCGCTCCGCGCCGGCGCCCGGCTCTGAGCGCGCTCTGCATTCCCTCTGAAGCCGCCCGCCCCCGGTCGTTGGCTACGCTGGCGCCAGCCGGCCCGAACCCGGCGCACCAGAATCGAACGGAACCGTGAGCACTGGAGCCCCAGACGATGCGTGGGTCCGCGGCCTGTACTGCCCGGAACGCTACGGCCCGATCGGTGCGGGCGCCGACGCCCGCGCGATCAACGCGGCCGTCGCCGCCGCTCAGGCTGTGGGCGGCGGCATGGTGGTGCTGTCCCAGCCGTACGCGATCGAGGCCACGATCAGCGTCCGGACCGGGCCGGCGGTGAACTTCTGGTGCCTGGGCGCGGGCAACCGGCAGGTCAATCCCGACATCGCGACCGGCGGATCGGTCCGCCCGGCCGATGGCTTCCCGGCGCACACGCCACTGTTCTCGCTTGGCACTTGGTCCGAGCGGTACGCGAACCCCTGCGGGACGACGTTCCTGATGCCGCGGATCACCGGCCGGTCACCGCATGGCAGCCTGATCGAGGGCTGTACCGGAATCCTCATCACCGACACCGCGGACGTGCACCTGATTGAGCCGTTCCTGGCCGACTTCGACCGCCGCGGCGGAACGGGCACGGCCGTGCACTTGGCCGGAAGCGCGCCGATGCACGGCCCGGGGTTCTGCGTCACCGGGGGAATCATCTCCAGTTCCTGGCGCGGCATCTACGGCGACGGGCCAGGGGTGACCGACCTGCGGCTCTCGGGCCTGCTTGAGCACTCCAACACGTGCGGCATCACGCTCGGCGCCACGGCCGGGGGCGGCGGGCTGCAGATGTCCGGCTGTCATCTGGTGTACGCGAGCGGACCGCGCGGCGGCTGGCGGCTCTCGCTCGGCCCGGCGGCGGGCGACTTCATGGTCACCGCGAACTACTTTGACAAGAACGGCCCGGGCCCGGCGGTCGTGCTGGCCAGCGGCCGGGGCAAGATCAGCGAGAACCACTTCCTCGCCGACGCCTCGTGCGACGGCCCGATGGTGACGGTCACGGCGGCCGCGCCGTCGCTGACCTTCCGCGGCAACGAGTGCCGGGCCAACGGGTCGGCGATGACCGCCCTGCTGCAGCTGGCTGGCGGGCCGGCCGGGCCGCCGGTCAACGGCGTCTACGAGGGCAACAACGTTTACGACGCCCATCCCAGCCTGATCGCGCCGCTGATCGACCGGGGCGGCGCGCCGATTCGGTCCGTGAGCACCGCGAGCCTCTACGTCGCCGGCAATGTCGTCGGCGACTGACGTCACGGCCGGATCAGGCGGGCGCACCGGCCCGCTCTCTCGGAGCCGGCCTGGCCAGTGGCCCGGGCCGCTGCCGCTGGCCCGGGTAACGCCGGGTTTCGGCGATCCGCCAGGTCACGGCGCCCGCAACCGCCAGCAGGCCGACGACGGTCAGGACCAGCAGCCAGCCCGACCTCAAGTCCTTCGCGCCGGTGAAGCCGTGCAGCACCGCGACCGGGTAGGCGGCGTAAGCGAGCCAGTGCACCGCGCGCCAGATCCGCCAGCCGATCCGCTTGCGCAGCAGGCTGGTCACGAGCACCGCGAACCCGAGGTCCAGCGCGACCGCTCCGAGCCCGGTCTGAACCGGCTGGTAGGCCGAGGCGAAAGGCACGATCACGGCGGCCAGCCTGATCGACACGTAAGGGTCGGCGATCGCGGTGAGCACATGCACCGCGACGAAGGCCACCGCCAGCAGGGAGATCCTGCGGTGCAGGCCCATGACCGCGAACCGCGGCAGCCCGGGCACCCGGCCCTTGCGGCTGACCGTGATGCCGACCAGCACGACCAGCGTTAGCAGCACGAGCGCCACGATGCCGGTGGCCCGGCTCGCGTACCAGAGCGCGGTCGTGCCCGCGAAGATCTTCATGGTCTGCCTCCCGCTCGGGTCGCACTCCGGCGCCGCTCTGGCTCTTTGCTCATGCCGGCCACCCGCTTGTCGTCCGGACCGAGCCGTCGGCGGCGACGAGGCGGGCCGGCAGACCGAGCCGGGCAAGCCAGCCGGGGGCGTTCCGGCCGCGGATGATCGCGGCCGCGCTCGCGATGGTCGCGTGCAGCGCGGTACCCGCGAATACAGAGGCCATCCGCCAGGCCGGGCCAGCTGGCGGCAGGCCGCGGCGGGGATCAAGGACGTGCGGGAGCAGGACGGTGCCGTGCCGCCACCGCCTTGATGTGATGCTCGTCGTGGCCAGGCCGCCCGCGGTCATCGTGACCGTGACCGCCGTCCCGGCCGGCCGGGACAAAGCAACCTGGTCCTGCCCCCGCACCCCCCCGCCGCCTGCCGGCGGCTCCCCGGCGACGGCGAGATCGCCGCCGATGCTGACCAGCACCCCGCATCCGAGCTCATCGGACAAGCGGGCCGCGGCGAGGTCGGCCGCCCTGGCCTTCGCGGTCGCGCCGAGATCCAGCCGGGCGCCGGCGGGCAGGGTGAGCACGCTCGATTCCGTGTCCAGCCGGACATCACGCCAGGTCGGCTGCCGGCGGACGGTGACCCGGCCACCGGCCCGGCCGCCCTCGGGTACCGGGCCCGGCCCGACCCGGCGGCCCGCCAGAAACGGCGACAGCGCCAGCGTCGGATCCAGGTCACCGTCGGTGAGCTCGGCGGCCAGCAGCGCCGCGCCGATCGCGTCCGCGAGCGGCGCACTGACCTGAACCGCCGCCGGCCCGGTTCGCTCGGCGAGCACCAGCTCCGAGTCCTCGCGCCACCGGCTGCAGGCGAGGTCCAGCACGGCGAGTTCGTGGCCGAGCAGCCGGCGGCCGGCCTCGAGCTGGCCGGGCTCGGTGACCACGAGGCGGACCGACGTGCCCAGCGCCCGCCAGTCCGCTGCGGCGGTGCGCGGCCGGACCGCCAGCCCGGCGGCGGGCATCACGACCCCCCGGACGTGGCCTGGGCGTTCCCCGACGACGAGGACGACCCGGACGACCCGGACGACCCGGACGACCCGGACGACGAGGACCCGGACGACACAGAACCGCCGCCCGACAACGACGTCTGAGACCCGGACGATCCGCTGCCCGACGAGGTGCTGCCTGACCGATGCGGGCCGGCCGAGGATGAGCCTGAGCCAGAACTTGAGCTGGTCGAGCTGGCCGCGCCGTTGTGCGAGGACCCGGGCAGCACCGCCGCCAGCACGCCGGACGCGGCCGAACTGGCGATGCCGATGGCCGCTGTGATGCCGGTCATCCGCCGCAGCCCGCGGCTGCGCAGGGCGGACGGTGAGTGGGATCGGCGGGGCGGTCGGTCTGGCATGGCTGGGTCCCTTTCGTTCTGCGGCGCCGCGGCCCGGTCGGTGCGGCTAACCGATCCGACGATGCCTGGCTAGCCGCAGGCCAGCCTCAGTCGTTCTTCTAAGCAAGCTATGAACGGGTGTGCCGGAGAGCTGACCATGTCCGTTCCAGCGGCTCTCGCCCCATTTGGCGGCTGCGTCGAGAGGACTTTGAGAGCCGCTCGGGAGTCCGCCGCAAGCACGGCCGGGCACGCTCGCCGTAAGCCGGCCGGCCACGGCCGGCAGTAAGGAGGTTCCATGCCATCCGCAAGCAGCCGCCGACTAGCGTTCCGGCTCGCCGCGACGGCCGTTCTCGCGGCCGGAATCGGGGCCGGCAGCGTCGGCATCGCGGCGGCCACGACGTCGGGCAGCAGCCCGGCCGCTCACACTGCGGCTAAGACGTCGTCGTCGCCGAGCTCGAAGCCGAAGTCGGGCAGGAGCTCGCCGGCGCGCTACGGATCAGGGTCGGCTCGCGCGCATCACTGCCCGAACATGGGCGGCAAGGCACCCGGCGCTAGTCATAGCGCCAGCCCCAGCGCCAGCTGATCCCCGACAGCCGGGCCATCCCGGCGGCCGGCCAGGGCCCGTCCGCAAGGGCCCTGGCCGGCTTCGCCGTTCCGGTCGTCCAGCGATCAAACCGTTCATCTGTCCGCACCGGCACATCTCGCAGCCATTGATCTCCGCCCGCGCCCGCCACTGCATAGAGTGGGTGGGTTTAGCGCGCTAGGGACCAATGAAGGCCACCCGCTCTTTGCTGTCGGCCCGCGTACACGCCGGCGTCGCTGGCCAGCCACGCCTCCCGCAGCGCGCCGCCGCGGCCCGGACGTTCCAGCCGGACCGCGCTGACCCCGTCCAGCTCGGAAGCCAGCTCGGCGGCCAGGTCCGGTGTCCGGTCGGTGCTGCCGTTGTCGGCGATGGTGATCCGGGCCGCGAACGGCAGGCGGTCACGCAGGTAGGCGTGCAGCCGCCGGACGCTGGGCCGAGATCGGCTTCCTCGTTGCGGACCGGGATCACGATCTCGACGTCGGCGGCCTGCGCGGATGGTGACTGGGCGGGTGGTGGCTTCGTCTGGCGGCAGCGGATCGCGCTGGCCAGCGGCGGGAAGGTAGACAACGGAAGTCATGGGAGGAGAATTGTTGATCAAGCTCAGGCCGGGCTGCCGGCGTCCTCTGAGCTGACTCTGAGTACCGCCCCGCCCAGGCACCGTGACCTGGTGATAGACACGAGCAATGACGTCATCGGATGACCAGGTCGTGCGGGACTGGCTCGGCCGGGCGGTCGGATCGGTGCTGGACTGGCAGGCCGGGTACCCGGCGTTCGACCCGCACCCGAGTCTCGCGGTCAGCCCGGAGCGGTTCGCGCGGGAGTTCGCCACCTTCGCCGGGCGGATGCGCGGTAACTACCCGTACTTCCATCCGCTCTACGCCGGCCAGATGCTCAAGCCGCCGCACCCGGCGGCCGTGGCCGGCTACCTGGCCGCGATGCTGATCAACCCCAATAACCACGCGCTCGACGGCGGCCCGGCGACCTCGCAGATGGAAAAGGAAGTGGTCGCCGATCTCGCCGCGATGTTCGGGCTGCCCGCGCACCTGGGCCACCTGACCAGCAGCGGCACGATCGCCAACCTCGAGGCGCTGTACGTGGCCCGCGAACTGCACCCGGGCCGCGGCATCGCCTACAGCGACCAGGCGCACTACACGCACGCCAGGATGTGCGGCGTGCTCGGCCTGCCGGGCACGGCTGTCGCGAGCGACGAGGCGGGACGGATCGACGTCGGTGCCCTGGAGGACCTGCTGGCCGGCGGCACGATCGGCACCGTCGTCGCCACGGCCGGCACCACCGGGCTCGGCGCGATCGATCCCGTGCACGAGATCCTGGCGGCCGCCCGGCGCCATGGCGTGCGGGTGCACGTCGATGCCGCCTACGGCGGGTTCTTCACGCTGCTGGCCGGCGTGGGCGGCCAGGCCGGGCTTGACCCGCTGCCCTGGCGCGCGATCGCCGCGTGCGACTCGGTCGTGGTCGATCCGCACAAGCACGGACTGCAGCCCTACGGCTGCGGCGCGGTCCTGTTCGCCGACCCGGCCGTCGGCCGGTTCTACGCGCACGACTCGCCCTACACCTACTTCACCTCCACCGACCTGCACCTCGGCGAGATCAGCCTGGAGTGTTCGCGCGCGGGCGCGGCTGCGGCCGCGCTGTGGCTGACGTTCCGGCTGCTGCCGCCGACCGCCGGCGGCCTTGGCCAGGTGCTCGCGGCCGGCCGGCGCGCCGCCCTGGACTGGGCCGGCCGGCTGGTCCGCTCGGATGCGCTGCGCCTGTACACCCCGCCGGACCTCGACATCGTCAGCTACTTCCCGCTGACCGGCGGCACCACGTTGTCGGCCATCGACGCGGAGTCGGCCCGCATCCTGGACCGCGGCATGCACGACCCAGATAATCCGGTGTTCGTGAGCACGCTGACCGTCGCCGCCGGTGCGTTCACCCGCCGCCATCCCGAGGTCACCGGCGACGCCCGGCAGGCGAGGATCCTGCGCAGCGTCCTGATGAAGCCAGAGTCAGAATTCCACGTCGCCGACCTGCATGCCCGCCTGGAACTCCTGGCCCGCCAGCACCCAGGTCGACCATGATCACGGCGACTGGCGCGGGCCTGGCTAGCGGGCCAGCGCGGAGCCGGTGAGCCGGGCGAGCCGGAGGGCGGTCGCGACCAGGCGGTCGGCCCGGGCCCGCGCCGCGGGTTCCTCGACCACCGTCCTGGCCAGCAACCCGTCACGGTCCAACCCGGCCGCGCGAACCGCCTCCATCGACGTCTCGCCCTCGAGCCAGCCGCCGAGCTGGGCGCTGTCGACCTCGGGATGGAACTGGACCGCCAGGTGCCGCCCGACCGTGAACGCCTGCACGCCGATCTCGTTGCTGGCCAGGATCGTCGCGTGCGCAGGCGGCTCGCACCGGTCGCCGTGGAACTGCAGCCACGGGCCGGCCGGGATCAGCTCCTCCCGCACCGGGGAGACCATGGTCCAGCCGATCTCCTTGCGCGCGGCCGCGACGACCTGACCGCCGAACGCCGTGCACAGCGCCTGGGCGCCGAAGCAGATGCCGAGCACGGGGACCCCTGCCTCGTCGGCGCCCCGCAGCCAGTCCAGCTCCGGCTCGACCCAGCTCGCGTGATCCCGGTCATACACCGAGTGCACGGCCCCGAGAACAACCACGTGATCGGCGCCGTCGGCCGGCGGCAACGGACCCTCGGCAGGGAACAGGTGCACGCTGACCTCCGCGCCCCTGGCCAGAAACGCCTCGGCGATGAAGCCCGGCGAGTCCTCGGCGTGATGCCGGACCACGGTGACCCGCATGGACGCCTCCTGACACGTCGGGCGGACGGCTGGGCTGTCACGGTAACCGGCCGGATCCGCCCCTGTCACGCCGGGTCGGTGAGCGCGGCGATCACGGCGGTGACGACCGCATCGGCCCGCG
The DNA here is from genome assembly GCA_051004215.1 of Streptosporangiaceae bacterium. Classification (GTDB taxonomy): domain Bacteria; phylum Actinomycetota; class Actinomycetes; order Streptosporangiales; family Streptosporangiaceae; genus Chersky-822. The sequence goes on from JBPCKO010000285.1 coordinate 13,296, forward strand.
CGGCCAGCTCGGCGTCGGTCAGCAGCTGGACCGGATGGGCGATGTAGAGCATCCGGCAGTCCGGCATGGACAGCAGCCTGGCCTGCTCGATCGCCTCATCGGCGAACGGCTCGGTGGCGATGCCGACCGCCGGGATGCCCCGGCGCTCGAGGTGGACGAGGTCGCACACACTGCACGACGTACACGAGCCTCAATCGGCGAGTGCCTCGACCACCAGGTCGGCCCGGCCCGCGATCTGGTCGATCAGCGCGAGCGCCGCGGGCTTGGAGAAGATTTCCTTGGCGCAACGGCTCGTCCGCGCACCCGCCGCCGACAGCCGGACCTCGATCTGGTCGAGGAATTCGGCGCCGCGGTTCTTGGTGATATCGAGCAGCTCGACCGTGCGGCCAGCGATGCTCGCCGGACGCGGTGCGAGCGGTTCTGGTACCCGCACCCTGGGGTCGAACGGGCTCACGTAGTCGGTCACGCTGACTCCACCTCCACCGAGACGATCGAGGAGCCCATGCCGGTGCACGGGCCCAGAACCGCAGAGTAACGCCCGGCCTCGCCGCCGGCCACGAGCAGCACGATCGACTCGGGCGAGGCCCACTTGGGCACCAGGATGTCATCGGCCGCCGCGTGCACGAACGGCGTCGTCTCGCCGCGGCGCAGCTCGCCGGCCGGCTTGCGGACGGCCTCGAACATGAACTCGCGCAGCCGCTGCTTGGACCAGCCCGCGCCGGCGAACATGGCCGCGTGCTCGGGGCAGATCACGAACACCGACGGCTCGGTCAGCGGCCACCAGTTCACCGACCACGACGCCGCCGCCGCCCAGGCCAGGATCCAGGCCAGGTCTTCCGGGGTGCGGCTGCGGTGGTCGGAGATGTTCAGCGGCGCGTCGCTGCCGATCACCGTGACGACGGACCGCCCGGGTTCGTAGCCGCGCTCGACGTGCAGCGGCTCCCACGGGCTGGACTCCTCGTCCTCGGCGACGCAGCTGCCGATCTTGCCCATGTGCCCGAGGGTGGCCCGGTCCAGCCCGCCCGGCATGGCCCCGCCGGACAGGCTGGCCAGCAGCCGCACGGCCCGGCCGATGGTCAGGTTGGCCCGGGAACCCGGCCCCAGCGCCCCCATCCCGCTGTTCAGCCCGACGGCCCGCCGGACCGGGCCGTTGACCACGACGAGCTGGCCCGCGGGCTGGGTCGTGACGCCCTGCCCGTGCAGGTTGAACGCCGGATCCAGTACCGCTTTCGCGGCCGCCGCGACGACCGGGAAGTACTCGGGGCGGCAGCCCGCCAGGACCGCGCAGGCAGCGACCCGCTCCAGCGTCGCCTCCCCCATCGACGGCGGCACCAGGCCGAGCGAGACCGAGCCGTCCGCGCCGCCGAGCATGGCCTGCACCCGGTCCCTGGTCGGCGGCACGACCGGCAGGCCATCGGTCCAGCCGCGCTCGAACATCTCCTCCATCTCGTCGGCGGCGGCCAGGCGGCTGACCGCGGCGGCGATCTCCGGGTCGAGCGCGGCCTTGGACGAACAGCCCGGCTTGTACAGCGGCTCGGTGGCCGGAGGCGGTTCGAGCCGGGCCTCGCCGAGCCGGTCGGCCGCCTCGGCCACCAGGCCCGCGAGCCGTGGCTGGTCCCAGCCGGTGACCGAACCCGCGATCATCAGGTCGGTCCCGACGAGCACGCTCGTCGGCACCGCCACCAGCCCGTACTCCCGCGACGTCTGGTACGGCGGCGGCTCGGACACGACCTGCCCGGTCCAGCCCAGACGGCGGGCCATCCGCAGGGCGACGTCCAGCGGGTCCTCGAACACCGCGACCGCGGTCAGCCCGGCCGCCGCCCAGTCCCGGCACAGCGGTCCGAGCAGGCGCAGGGCCAGCGCCGACGTCGGGCAGTCCTCGTTCACGAACACCAGCAGCGCGGGACCCCGCGCGGTGAGCCCGGCCAGGCTGACGCCAGCGTGTCCCACGCCGCTCACCGTGACCTCAGCCGCGCGACAGGCCTGCACCGCGGTGCGGGACTCGCGTTCCCCCCTCACCGACCTCGGCCCCTGCTCGGCGTCTGCCATCGCGGCCAGCCTGACAGCGCGGCCGTCGCCCGGCAAGCCGCCGGGGACCACCGGGCCGGGACTGGCCGGGTTTGCTGAGGCCCGGGCTCGGGCAGCGTGGGGCCATGACCGCGAATCGCGACGTCGTTGTCGTGGGCGCCGGCCTGGCCGGGCTGGCCGCGGCCGGCCGGCTGCACCGGGCCGGGCTTGACGTGGTCGTCTGTGAGGCGGACGACGACGTCGGCGGCCGGGTGCGCACCGACCTGGTCGAGGGGTTCCGGCTGGACCGCGGATTCCAGGTTCTGCTGCCCGCCTACCCCGAGCTGCGCCGCCAGGCCGACGTCGCCGCGCTGCTGCCGCGGCCGTTCCTCCGCGGCCTGCTGGCGATGACGCCGGGCGGCCGCCGGCTGCTGGCCGGGCCGTGGCACGGCCTTCCGGCCGCGGCCGGCGCGGGCGAGTTCGTGCTCAGGCACGGCCGCGGTACCGCCGCGCTCGGCGTCTTGTCGGCCCGTGACCTGCTGGCTCCGGCCTCCAGGCTGCTCGGCACGGACGACCGCGCCTCGATCGCCGATGAGCTCCGCCGCTGGCGCGTCGACGACGGGGTGGTCTCTGAGGTGCTTCGGCCGTTCCTGGCCGGGGTGTTCCTCGACCCGGACCTCGGCGCCCCGGCCCGGCTGTTCGACCTGATCTGGCGGTGCATGCTGCGCGGCGGCGCGGCGCTGCCCGCGGCGGGCATGCAGGCGTTGCCCCGCCAGCTGGCCGCAGCCCTGCCGGACGGGGCCGTCCGGACCGGCACGGCCGTCGCCGAGGTCGGCCCACCGGGGGTGCGCACGGCGAACGGCGAGGAGATCGGGGCTCGCGCGGTCGTGGTCGCGACCGACGGCACGGTCGCAGCCGGGTTGCTGCCCGAGCTGACGGCGCCGGGCTGGCACGCGGTCACCACGTTCTACTACCGGGTCCCGGCTTCCCCGCCGAGCTGGCCCGCCCTGATCGTCGACGGCCTGGACGAGCTGCTGCTGAACACCGCGGTGCTCAGCGACGTCGCGCCGAGCTACGCGCCGTCCGGGTCGGCGCTGGTCACCGCTTCGGTGCCGGGACGGGCCGAAGCCAGCCTCGAGCCAGCCGTGCGAGCGAGGCTGGCGGCGATCTACGAGACCGCCACCGACGACTGGGACCTGCTGGCCAGCTACCCGATCGAGCGGGCGCTGCCCGTGCTGGCCCCCGGTCAGCCGTTCCGCCGTCCGGTCCGGCTCGGCCCGGCCCGGTTCGTCTGCGGCGACCACCGGGACACCCCGTCCATCCAGGGCGCCCTGGTTTCCGGCCGCCGGGCCGCCGTCGCCGTGCTGGCCGACCTGTCCTGAGCCCGGCCCGGGCCCGGTCGCCCCTCCTCATCGCCTGACCACCCCCACCGGCAACAGCAGCGATGTCACCACGATGCTCCCCTAGCAACAGCAACGCCACCACGATGCTGCTGGACCGGCCGGGCCGGACCGGGCGAGGCGGCGGTGTTAGGCCGGCGGACGGCAGGCGGTGAGGAGGTCCAGGGCCTGCAGGGCGAACCACCATTCGGCCAGATGCTGGGTCCGTGCGAAACCGCGGCCGGTGAGCTCCTCGACCTTGCGCAGCCGGTAACCGAGCGTCTGCTTGTGCACGTGGACATCGGCCGCGGCCCGCTGCCAGGAACCGTCCGCTTGGATGAATGCCCGTACCGTGTCCACCAGGCTGGCCCCGTGATCGGCGTCGTAGGCCAGCACCGGCCCCAGCACCCGGTCGGCCAGCGCCTGAGCCTCGGCCGGGCTGCGCGGCATCAGCAGGCCGACGCCGTCCCCGTACCGGGCCACCGGGACCTGGTTCGCCTCGGCCAGGCCGAGCGCCCAGAGCGCCTCGGCCGACGCGTCCGGCATCCGCTCAGCCGAGCCGAGCGGGTCAGAAACCCCGGCCGCGCAGCCGAGCCCGGCGGCCAGCGGCAGGAACCGGCTGGCTGCCGAGCCGGCCGGGACCACGGCGTGGAGCAAGTCGCCGCGGCGCAGCAGCAGGCTGGCCAGGTGCGCGCGGGCGCAGGCCCGGTGCAGGGCGTCTTCGGCCCCGGCCGCGGCCAGCCGCAGCACGATCAGCACGCTAGCCGCCAGATCCGGTCCTTCCAGACCGGTCTCTCCGGCCGGGGCCGGCCAGCCACGGTGCCCGTCCAGCAGCCTGGCCAGCAAGTCGGCGCCCTGCCGCCGGCGGCGCTGGCGGTCCGAGACGAGCTGGGCGAGCTGGACCGCGCCGGCCACGGCCACGTGCCGGAGCACGGCCAGGCTGGGCAGCGCGCCGCCGACCGGCTCGGCGACTAGCGCGGTCATCGGCTCGCCCGGCACGGCCACGGCGAGCGCGAAGACGTCGCCGTCCGGGTCGCCGTCCCTGGTCAGCGGAAGCAGCCCGGGAATCGCGTGACCGTGCTCGGCCACGCTACGGGCGAGCAGCCGCCCGAGCGGGACCACGGTCTCGTCGTCGAACACAGACGCGCCGGTCTCGGCGTCGACCAGGTGCAGGCGCAGGCCGAGCTGCCGGCCCAGCGCGTCGAAGGTCGCCGGCCCGAGGTCGCCCGCGGCCAGCGACAACCGCAGCAGGTCGTAGAACTGGGCCAGGTCGCCGAGCTGCTCGCGGCTGTGCTCTCCGGCGCTCTCGGCGACGGTCCGCACGATGTCGCTGAACCGGATCGAGTACGGCACGGTGAGCAGCGGCAAGCTTAGCTCGCCGGTCCGGCGGGTCAGCTCGGCCGTGACCGGGGCGCCGCCGGTGCCGAGGCCGACCACCAGCCCGCTGGCGCCGAGCCTGGCCAGCCGCTCGGCGAACTGAACCTGGGCGGCCGGGCCGGCCCCCATGCCGGTGCCGTTGGTCAGCAGCAGCTCGCCTGGGCCGAGGTAATCCCAGGGGTCGGGCAAGTCGGAGGCGTGGGCCCAGCTGATCTCGCGGTCCAGGCCTGTCTCGCCGCCGACGAGGGTCAGCTGCAGGCGCGGGCGCTCCAGCAGCACCCGTACGGTTATCGCCACGTCAGTCCTCCGTCAGGAGGTCGCCGCCGGCCGGCGGCCGGATCGGGCGTTGACCCGTCATACCACGTTATGAACGAGATCGGGAAGTCTGCACCGCAGTCGGATGGTCACAGCCCGCGCCAGGCCCGATGCTTGCCGCCATGACCCGCCCGCTTGCGACAACCGCCACGGCACCGGAGCCGGTGCGCTGGCCGGAGGGGTATACCGCAGCGGCGTGCCTGACCTTCGACCTCGACGCCGAGGCCGCCGTGCTGACCGCCGACATCGGCTCGGTGCACCGGATGAGCCCGATGAGCCACCAGGCCTACGGGCCCCTGGTCGGCGTCCCCCGGATCCTGAACCTGCTGGCCAGGCACGAGATACGGGCGACCTTCTTCGTGCCTGGCTACTCGGCGCACCGCTACCCCGACGTGGTCAGGTCGATCGCCGAGGCCGGCCACGAGATCGCGCACCATTCCTATTTCCATGAGAACACCATCGGCATGGATGCCCGCACCGAGGCCGACATGATCGACCTGGGCCTGCAGGCGCTGTGGGACGTAGCCGGCGTGCGGCCGGCGGGCTACCGGGCGCCGATGTGGGAGCTGACCTGGAACACGCCGCGGCTGCTGGCCGAGCGCGGCTTCCGCTACGACTCCAGCCTGATGGACTCGGACTACCCCTACCGGCTCGCGGTCGGCGACCCGGCCGCCTCGACCCTGATCGAGATTCCGGCCTGGTGGGGCCTGGACGACTGGGAGCAGTACGCGTTCCTGCCCGGCCTGATCGGGTCCGGGGTGATCGAGAGCCCGGCCAAGGCGCTGGAGCTATGGACGCTGGAACTGCGCGCGCTGCACGCGATCGGGGCAGCGTTCGTGCTCACCTGCCATCCGTTCCTGTCCGGCCGTCCGTCCAGGGCCCACGCGCTGGAACAGCTCGTCGAGGCGATGTCCGGCCTGCCCGGACTCTGGGTGGCGGCGATGGGCGATGTGGCCAGCCATGTCGCCAGCCTGAATCTGAACCCGCGGGCCTGCCCGCGGCCCGAGATCCCCGAGGCGGCCTACTGGGTCACGCCGCCCGGGCCGGCCAGCCCGCAGCGACCCGCCAGCTCGCAGGGAGGAGACGCAGATGGCGGAGATAGCGCCTGACCAGGCGGTCACGACCGACCTGTCACACACCCCGGTCAGGGACTTCACGCTCCGATCGGCGTTCGCGCTGGCCTTCTCCGACGTGTCGCCGATCGTCGGGATTTACTCGGTATTCGGCCTGTGCCTGCTGGTGGCGGGCCCGGCCTTCTTCTGGGGTTTCCCCGTCGTGCTGATCGGCCAGCTCGCGGTCACCGGGGTCTTCGGCGACCTAGTCTCCCGGTGGCCGTTCCAGGGCAGCGTGTACGCGTGGGCCCGCGAGCTGTTCGGCGCTCGCTATGGCTGGTTCGCGAACTGGGCGTACAGCTGGGGACTGACGATCGCCCTCGGCGCGGTCGCGCTGTTCGCGGCCGAGTTCCTCGCCCCCGCGATCGGGCTCAACTCGCTCAGCCAGACCCAGACCAGCCTCCTGGCTCTTGGCGTCCTGATCTTCGGCTCGATCGCGAACATGATCGGCAGCAAGTTCCTGCGCGGCCTGCTCTACATCTCGATGACCGCGGAGCTGATCTCCTCGCTGGGAATCGGCTTCGCGTTGCTGTTCTTCCACCGCACCCATCCGTTCTCGTTCCTGTTCAGCGGGGCGGGCACCGCGCACGGGGCTGGCTGGCTGTTCGGGCCGTTCCTGGCCATCGTGGCGTTCATCGGCTTCTCGTTCGTGGGCTTCGAGTCGGCCGGCTCCATCGCCGAGGAGGTCCAGGGCGCCCGGCATGTGCTGCCGAAGGCGATCAGCCTGGCCCTGCTGTCCTGCGGCCTGCTCGTCATGTTCGCGACGCTCGGCCTGCTGCTGGCCATCCCCGACCTCGGCGCGGTGCTGTCCGGCAAGGACCTCAACCCGATCGCGACCACCCTGGTGACCCGCCTCGGCTCAGGGACGGGCCGCGCGCTGCTGGTCATGCTGACCATCGGCTTCACCGCCAGCATGATCGCCGTCCAGGCCGCCGTCTCCCGCGCCATCTGGGCCAGTGCCAGGGCGCGCGAGCTGCCGGCGTCCGGGCTGCTCGGCCGCCTCAGCGGCCCGGAGCGGCTGCCTCGCCACGTCATCGGGCTGACCTGCATCGTCGCCGGGATCCTGGTGTTCATCCATAACCCGAACGTGTTCACGCTGCTGCTCAGCGGGGCGACCGCGGGCTTCTTCGTCTCCTACGCCCTGCCGGTCGTCGGCGCCGCCCTCACCCGCCTGCGCGGCGGCTGGACGCCGGGCCCGGTGTCGATGGGCAAGGCGGCGGCTGCGGTCACGTACCTGGCCGCCGTCTGGATGATCGCCGAAATCATCAACATCGCCTGGCCGCGCAACACCTACGGCGGCGTCTGGTACCTGAACTGGGGCATCGTGCTGGTGATCGCCGTGCTCGGCGTGCTCGGCGGGCTGGTCTCGGCCTACATCTTCCGGCCGGGCGGCGAGGCGGCGATGGCCCGCTTCACCCCCGTCGTCTCCGACCCGGAGGGCGAGTGAGCGAGCCGGCGCCGGCGCGGTCTCCGGTCGTCCTGGTCACCGGGGCGGCCAGCGGCATCGGCGCGGCGGTGGCGGCGCTGTTCCGGCGGCACGGCTGGCGCACCGCCGGGGTCGACCTGCGGCCGTCCGACACCGATGTGCCCGCGCAGTGCGACGTGCGGGACGCCGCGGGCCTGCGGATGGCGGCCGGCGCCGCCGCCCGCGAGCTCGGCGGCATCGATGCCGCGGTCTCGGCGGCCGGTTACTACGAGGAGGGCATCGACGTCTGCGACATCACCGTGGCGCAGTGGGACTCGATGATCGGCGTGATCCTCGGCGGCACGGTCAACACTTGCGCCGCGGTGCTGCCGCACATGCTGGCCAGCAAGCGCGGCGCCATCATCGCGATCTCCTCCGAGCTGGCGCTCGGCGGCAGCGCCACCGACCTGCATTACGTGGCGGCCAAGGGCGCCGTGCTCGGCCTGGTGAAATCGCTGGCGGCCGAGCTGGCCGGGACCCCGGTCCGGGTCAACGCGGTGGCCCCCGGGCCGACTGACACGCCGCTGCTGGGTCCCGGCTCGCTCTGGCGCGAACCCGCCTACCTGGCGACGCTGCCGCTGGGCCGGCTGGTCCGCCCTGACGAGGTCGCCGCGACCGTGTACTACCTGGCCACCGAGGGGCGGATGTACTGCGGCGAGGTGCTCTCGCCGAACGCCGGGGCGGTGATCTGAGGATGACGACGTCCGCCGGACCGAGCCCGGTCGCCCTGGTCACCGGGGCCGCCCAGGGACTCGGGCACGCGACCGCGCTCCGGCTGGCGGCCGACGGGTTCACGGTCGCCGTCAACGACATCAGCGACGACGGGCGGCTGACCGCGCTGGCCCGGCAGGCCGGAGGGCTGGCGGTTCCCGGCGATATCGCCGATCCGGCTGCCGTGACCGGCCTGACCGCGGCCGTGGTCGCCGCGTTCGGCCGGGTCGACGTGCTGGTCGCGAACGCGGCGGCGATGGCGATGGGCCCGTTCGGTGCCCAGGACCCGGCGACCTGGTGGCGGCAGATCGAGGTCAACCTGTCCGGCCACTTCCGCCTGGTCCAGGCCGTGGTCCCGCACATGCGCGCGGCCGGAGCGGGCCGGATCGTGCTGATCGCCTCCGGCTGGGGGGTGATCGGGCACCCGAATGCCACCGCCTACGCCGCGTCCAAGGCCGGCCTGATCGCGCTGGCCAAGGGCCTGGGCCGGGAGCTCGCGCCGGACGGGATCGTCACTAACGCGATCGCGCCGTCCTACATCGATACCGAGCAGTTGCAGGTCGACGCAGACGACCTGGGGATCAGCCTGGACGAGATGCGCCGGCGGTACCGCGAGCTGATCCCGACCGGCGAGCTGGCCACGACGGCCGACATCGCCGGGGCGGTGGCGTTCCTCGCCGGGCCCGGCGGCAGCGCGTTCGTCGGCCAGGTCCTCCAGCCGGCTGGCGGCGTCACCCGCACCCGGGCCTGACCAGCCTGACCAGCCAGTGACCGGACGAGAGAAGCAGGAGATGACGGTGGCCGAGCCAACCCAGGACGCGACCGGCGCCCCGGGCCCGGTCGGGCCAGTCGACGGGCGGCTGGTGCCGCGGTTCGCCGGCGCCGCAACCTTCGCCCGGCTGCCGGAGATCGACCGGGTCGGCGACTACGACGTGGCCGTGCTCGGCGTGCCGTTCGACAACGGGACCTCGTACCGGCCGGGCGCGCGATTCGGCCCGATGGCCGTCCGCCAGGCCTCCCGGCACCTGCGCCCCGGCTACCACGTCGAACTCGGCGTCGCGCCGTTCCAGACCGTCCAGGTGGCTGACGCCGGCGACGTGGCCGTGACCCCGTTCGACATCCCGGCGGCGATGAACCAGATCCGCGGCCAGGCCGGCGACCTCATCACCGGGGACCGGCGGGTCGTCGCGATCGGCGGCGACCACACGATCGCCCTGCCGATGCTGCAGGCGGTCGCCGCCCGGCACGGCCCGGTCGCGCTGGTGCACTTCGACGCCCACCTGGACACCTGGGATACCTATTTCGACGCGCCGGTCACGCACGGAACCGTCTTCCGGCGGGCGTTCGAGGACGGCCTGCTGATCGAGGATCACTCGGTGCACGTGGGGATCAGGGGCCCGCTGTACGGGGAGGCGGACCTGGCCGACGACCGCCGGTTCGGCTTCCGCACGATCCGTACCAGCGACGTCGACGACCTGGGCATCCCCGGCACCATCGACGCGGTGCTCGACCGGGTCGGCGACCATCCGGTCTACCTGTCGGTCGACATCGACGTGCTGGACCCGTCGTTCGCTCCCGGCACGGGAACGCCGGAGGCCGGCGGGCTGACCAGCCGGGAACTCCTGCGGGTGCTGCGCGGCCTGACCGGCCTGCACCTCGTGGGTGCCGACGTGGTCGAGGTGGCCCCGGCCTACGACCACGCCGAGCTCACCACCATCGCCGCTGCGACCGTCGCCTACGACCTGATCACCCTGATGGCCAGGCGCGGCGCCGCCGGGCCGGGCCTGGCCGGCCCGCCGCGAGCCGGAGCCACCCCCCGATGACCGCCGCGCGCAAGCCCCTGCACCCGGCGCTGACGCGGCGCGGGACCGGGATCGCCGCGGACGGGGAGTTCTGGATGCCGACCAGGGCGCGGTTCGGGCGCGGGATCGCCGGCCAGGCCGCCGGGCACGTCCAGGCGCTGGGCGCCCGGTCGGTGCTGCTGGTCACCGATCCCGGCGTGCGGGCGGCCGGGCTGACCGAGCCGGTGCAACGCGACCTGACCGCCGCCGGGATCGCCGTCACCGTGTTTGATCAGGTCGAGCCGAACCCGCGCGATACCGACTGCGTGGCCGGGGCCGACCTCGCCAGGACCGGCGGCCACGCCGCCATGGTCGCGGTCGGCGGCGGCTCGGCGATCGACACCGCCAAGTGCATCGCGCTGCTGGTCACCAACGGCGGTCAGCCCAGGGACTGGGAGGACTTCGGCGCCCTGCGCAGCGACCCGCTGCCGGTCATCGCGCTGCCGACCACGGCCGGGACCGGCAGCGAGGTGAGCCCGTCGGCCGTCATCACGGACACGGCCCGGCAGAAGAAGATGAACCTCTTCGACACCAGGAACTGCCCGCGGGTTGCCCTGGTCGATCCCGACCTGACGCTGTCCTGCCCGGCGCCCGTCACGGCTGCCTCCGGCCTCGATGCGCTCTCGCACGCCGTCGACGCGCTGCACTGCCTGCTGGCCACGCCCGCTTCGGACGCGCTCGCGCTGGAGGGCGCTCGCCTGGTCGGGCTCTACCTCAGGTGCGCATACCGCGATCCGGCCGGCATCGAGGCGCGCTGCGGCATGGCCCAGGCCAGCCTCACCGCCGGCCTGGCGGTCGGGCTCACCGACGTGGCCGGGGCGCACGCCCTGGCCGAGGCCATGGGCGGGCTGTACGGGCACCCGCACGGGTACTGCTGCGCGGTCAGCATGCCGCCGGTCATGGAGTACAACCTGCCGGCCTGCACGGCCAAGTACGCCAGGCTGGCCGCCGCGCTCGGCGTCGCAGCTCCCGGCCCGGATGAAGCGTCCCAGGCCAGGGCCGCGATCGCGGCGGTCAGGCGGCTCAACGCGGATCTGGGCGTGCCGTCGATGGGCGACCTGATCAGGGCCGGGGACCTGGCTGCGCTCGGCCGCAAGGCCGAGCACAACACCAGCACCCCGTCTAACCCGGTAGCCGCCATGGCGGCCGACTACGAGCAGATGTTCGCCCGCGAACTCGCCCGTTCACCCGAGCCCGCCTGACTGCGCGCGCCCCGGGCCCGGTGAGCGCGGCCGTCCAGCCGGGTTATCGCTGGTGAAGGACGGCTTCGGGCTGACCGGCCCGGAGCCGGGCGGGCCGGCCGGGTGGCACGAGCGGGGCCGGCCGGCCAGACTGAGACGATCGCCCGGTCGCGAGGGGAGCCAGCGGGCGGCCATCGGCGAGGGGTGCGTGCGTGTCCGGCTGGCTTACCGCGCAGATCGTGCATACAGGGCGATTGCCCCTGTTCTGCTTCTTCGTCGCGCTCATCGCCGGATTCGCCGGCATCCGCGCTTCGGTCCGCCTGATCAGGGCCGGGGTCCGCTGGTGGCCGCGCAACGTGACCGCGGGCGATCTGCACGTCCACCACATGGTTTTCGGCGTCGTGCTGATGGCCGGAGGCGGGATCGCGGGTCTGGCCGCGCCGACGTCCTCGCTGGAGTGGCGGGGCGGCGCGGCGGGCGTGTTCGGCCTGGGCACCGCGCTGGTACTGGACGAGTTCGCGCTGATCCTGCACCTGCGCGACGTCTACTGGGCGAACGAGGGGCGGCTGTCGGTCGACGCCGTGTTCGTCGCCGCCGGGGTGACCGCCCTGCTGCTCATCGGGGCCAGCCCGGTCGGTGTCAGGGACGTCGCCGACTACCGGCACATGCCGGGCAGCCCCGGTGCGATCACCACGCTGACCGTCACCGTGGCCGTGCTCTTCGCGCTGGCCGTGGTCACCCTGCTGAAAGGCAAGCCCTGGATCGCGCTGGTCGGCATCGTGATCCCGCTCGCCCTGCTCGCGGGCGCGATCCGGCTGGCCAGGCCGGATTCTCCGTGGGCCAGGTGGCGGTACCGGAACCGGCCGGCCAAGCTGGCCACTGCCGCGCACCGGGAAGAGCGGCTCAGGCTGCCGATGATCAGGGCCAAGAACCGCCTGCAGGACCTGCTGACCGGCCACCACGACCAGCCGTCGCCGCGGTCCGCACGGCGGCACCCGCCGGGACAGCAGCCCGCCGCGCCCCCGAAGCGCGGGCGCGGCGAGCTGGCCGACGAGAAGCGGCGGTCATGAAGACGGCTGCGGCACGATCCTGATGTACGGCCGCGGCGACTCCCAGCCGTCCGGGAACAGTTCCTTGGCCTGGTCGTTCGAGACCGAACCGGCGATGATCACCTTGTCGCCCGGCTTCCACTGGGCCGGGGTCGCCACCTTGTGCTTGGCGGTGAGCTGGAGCGAGTCGATGACGCGGAGTACCTCGTCGAAGTTGCGCCCGGTCGTCATCGGGTAGACCAGGACGAGCTTGATCTTCTTGTCCGGCCCGATCACGAACACGTTCCGCACGGTCTGGTTGTCGGCCGGCGTGCGGACCTTCGGGTCACCGGAGACCGCGGCCGGCAGCATGCCGTACAGCTTGGAGACGTTGAAGTCGTTGTCTCCGATGATCGGGTAGTTCGGCGCCGTGCCCTGAGTTTCCTCGATGTCGCTGGCCCACCGGCCGTGGTCGTCCGTCGAGTCGACCGACAGACCGAGGATTTTCACGCCCCGGCGGTCGAATTCTGGCTTGATCTTGGCCATGTAGCCGAGCTCGGTCGTGCACACCGGAGTGAAGTCTTTCGGGTGCGAGAACAGCACGGCCCAGGAGTCGCCGATCCACTCATGGAAGCGGATCGGTCCCTCCGAGGACTGCGCCTCGAAGTCCGGAGCGGTGTCACCGATCGTTAGGGTCATCTTCCCCTCCTGCCCTGACGGACATTCTTTGCCTAGGTAGTAGGAAATCATGCGGGCGGCCCGGTCCGCCCGGCCGGGGCTCTTTCGCCGCGGCCACCGCGCCAAAGCGCGCGGCCTGATCGGCCACCAGTCCGACCCTATCGCCGTGCGCGGCCCGCCGTTACGGCGCGGGGCGGCCGAGCGGGATAATAGAGCCGAGCGGGACAATAGAGACGATGAGCGAACGCAAGCCGGCCGGGATGAGCTTCGGGTCGTGGATCGACGAGCAGATCAGGCAGGCCGAGGAACGGGGCGCATTCGACGACCTGCCCGGCGCGGGCAAGCCGCTGCCCCAGCGCAACGAGGACGCCGCCCAGGCCTGGCTGCGCGAGTACCTGCGGCGCGAGGGCATCGCCGCCGACGAGCTCCTCCCGGCCCCGCTCAAGCTGCGCAAGGAGATCGAGCGGCTGGGCGAGAACGCTTCCGCCCTGGGCTCGGAGGACGAGGTCCGCGCGGTCGCCCGCGAGCTGAACCAGCGGATCATCGCCTTCCGCCGGTTCCCGGCCGGCCCGCCGGTGTTCGTCCCGCTGGCTGACACCGAGGCGATGGTGCGGCGCTGGCGCGAGGCGCGCCAGCCGCCGGAATCCGGGCCGACCCCGCCTGGTCATCCTGGCCCGCCTGGCTGGGCCGGGCCGGCCGGGCCGGCCACCACGGGCCAGGCGGCCGCTGACCAGGCGACAGCACCGCCAGCGAGCCGTTCCGCCAAGTACCGGTGGTGGTCCCGCCGCCGGGCCGGACGCTAGCGGCCGCCGCCCGTGGTTTGCGCCCGGGCGGCCCCAGGGAAGACCGCTTCTGGAATAGCTCATCGCCGGCCGCGCTCAGGGGGCGTCGCGGCCGGCCGGCCAGCAAGGGGGCGGCATATGCAGCCGGAACACGCACAGGCCGGCGCCGCGGCCGCTGACCGGGTCGGCCACTTCTTCCAGCGCCTGGCCGCGGCCGGCCACGTCGCCACCTTCGAGGGGCAGCCGCCGGTGACCCTGCGGTTCGACCTCACCGACGGCACCGCGGCCGACCGCTGGTACGTGACCGTCAGCAACGGCGATGTGGAGGTCACGCAGCGGGACCGGCCGGCCGACGCGGTCGCCAGGACCGAGCGCCGGCACTTCGAGGCGATGGCCGCCGGCACGATGAACGCCCAGGCCGCGATGCTGCGCGGGCTGCTCGCCTGCGAGGGCAGCATGGCCGCCCTGGTGATGTTCCAGCGCTGCCTGCCTGGCCCGCCGGGATCGACGGGAAGGGTCGCGCCGATCTCGGGCGCGACGGTAACCGCGGAACGGAGGCCGGCATGAGCGGCAAGCTGGTGCAGATCCTGGAGGGCAACACCTTCGTGGTCAGCGACGACCGCGGTGACATCAGCGCGTCGGCGACCGACCCGACGGGACTGTTCTCGTTCGACACCCGGTTCCTGTCCCGGTGGGAGCTGACCGTCAACGGCGAGCGGCTGACCGCGCTGTCCACCGACGACCTGCAGTACTTCCAGGCCAGGTTCTTCCTGGTGCCCGGGGTCAGCACGGTCTACATCAACGCGACGCTGACCGTGATCAGGGAGCGGGAGGTGGCCGGCGGGTTCCGCGAGCAGCTGCGGGTGCTGAACCACGCGAACTCTCCGGCCGAGCTGCGGATCAGGATGGACGCGGCGAGCGACTTCGCCGACCTGTTCGAGGTCAAGGACGCCCTGAAGAAGAAGGGCCGGTACGCGACCAGGGTCGAACCCAACACCCTGGTGCTGGCCTACCAGCGGGACACCTACGCCCGGGAGACCTGGATCAGCTCGAGCGAGCCGGCCGAGATCGATAAGGACGGCCTCAGCTACGTGATCGCCGTCCCGCCGCACGGCGAGTGGCGCACCGACCTGGACGTGGTGGCGCACGCGGGCGCGCTGGACGGGGCCCCGCCGGTGACCAGCATGGACGGGACTCCGGCCGGGCCGCGCCAGGCCGCCGCGCCCGGGCGGGCCCGGCCGGACATGGCCAGGGGCCTGGAGAAGTGGCTGGAACGCGCGCCCGAGCTGCGCAGCGACTGGGAGCCGCTGGAGCACATCTACCGGCGCTGCCTGACCGACCTGGCCGCGCTCCGGTTCTCGACCCTGACCATGCCCAACCGGTCGCTGCCGGCGGCCGGGCTGCCCTGGTTCATGACCATCTTCGGCCGGGACAGCATCTTCACCAGCCTGCAGGCGCTCCCGTTCACCTCCGAGCTGGCCGCCGCGACGCTGCGGGCGCTGGCCGAGCGGCAGGGCACCAGGACCGACGACTTCCGGGACGAGGACCCGGGCCGGATCCTGCACGAAATGCGGTACGGCGAGCTGACCGCGTTCGAGGAGCGCCCGCACTCGCCCTACTACGGCTCGGCCGACGCCACGCCGCTGTTCGTGGTGCTGCTCGACGAATACGAGCGCTGGACCGGCGACACCCAGCTGGTCCGCGACCTGGAGCACTCGGCCAGGGCGGCGCTGGAGTGGATCGACCGCTACGCCGACCTGCAGGGCAACGGCTACATCTCCTACCAGCGCCGCAACGAGCAGACCGGGCTGGAGAACCAGTGCTGGAAGGACTCCTGGGACTCAATCTGCTACCGCGACGGCGACCTGCCGGGCTTCCCGCGCGCGACCTGCGAACTGCAGGGCTACGCCTACGACGCCAAGTGCCGGGCCGCCCGGCTGGCCCGCAGGGTCTGGCGCGATGACGCGTTCGCCGATCAGCTGGAGAAGGAAGCGGCCAGCCTGAAGCACCGGTTCAACAAGGACTTCTGGGTCGCCGACGGCGAGTACTTCGCCGTCGCCCTGGACCCCGACGGCCGCCAGGTCGACTCGCTCACCTCCAACATCGGCCACCTGCTGTGGAGCGGCATCGTCGAGGTGTCCAAGGCCAAGGCGATCGCGCGGCACCTGATCGGTCCGCGGCTGTACTCCGGCTGGGGCGTGCGGACCCTGGCCGAGGTCCAGGCCAGGTACAACCCGATCGGCTACCACACCGGCGCGGTGTGGCCGTTCGACAACTCGATCATCGCCTGGGGACTGCGCCGGTACGGGTTCAAGAACGAGGCCGCGGCGATCGCGGCCGGAATCTTCGAGGCCGCCGAGGTGTTCGAGGGACGGCTGCCCGAGGCGTTCGGCGGCTACCCGCGCAGCTCGACCCGGTACCCGGTGCAGTACCCGACGGCGTGCAGCCCGCAGGCCTGGTCCACCGGCGCGCCGCTGCTGCTGCTGCGCACGGCACTCGGCCTTGAGCCGGAAGGCGACCACCTGATCGTGGACCCGGCGCTGCCGAAGCGGATCGGGCACCTCGAATTGCTCGACCTGCCGGGCCGGTGGAAGCGCGTCGATGCGTTCGGCCGCGGCCGCGTCGACACCGACCGCCTCACCGGCCGCTAAGCCAGGTCTCCGCCGGAGGTCAGGCGCCGGGCATGGCCAGGACCTCGAGCACCTCGATCCGGCCGTCCGGCATGTGCAGGTGCGGGTGCTGGGCCAGCAGCGCGGTCAGCGCATCGGCCGAGTCCGCCTGCAGGAACGAGTAACCGGTGATCTGATCGCCGCCGGGCACGTCCGGGCCGAGCCGGCTGACCTCCGCGAGCGGGGCGCCGAGGTCCTTGATCGCATCGCCGGCCTGGCCGGCCCAGCTCATCCAGGCGTCCATGCCCGCCTTGGCCATCTCCGGCGTCGTGCTCGCCATCTGGTCCCTGGCCGAGGTCATGCCCCGGTACAGCACCAAATACGTCCCCACCGCTCCTCCCCTCCGCGGGCCAGCCCCACCGCCGGTCCGCCAGTCCCGCCATCCTCGCCGCCCAGACCATGATCAGGTGGACTAACTGGCCGGTGCAGCGAACAAGTCCCCCTGATCATGGAAAGACCCGACGGGAGCGCCAGTTAGAGGGTGCCGGCCACGGACTCGAGGGCGGCGGTCCAGCCTTCCCAGTACGGACGGTCCGGTTCGGCCGCGATGGCGGCGACGAGCTGCCGCCGGAACGGCTCGCGGTCGCCGCCGAGGGCGTTCTCGACCACGGCCGACGCGAGCGCGAATACGGTGCTCTGCCACGGCGCCTCGAAGACGATCTCGCCGTTGCGGCGGGGCAGATCCAGGTCCGACAGCGCGAGCTGCCCGCTCATAGCGTGGCCACGCCGATCATCGAGTCCCTGGTCACGAGCTCGGCCAGGGCCTCCTCGGTCAGGGACTCGGTCCCCGCCGGGCGCAGCGGCAGTACCAGGTAGCGGACCTCGGCCGAGGAGTCCCAGACCCGGATCTGCGTCCCGGCAGGCAGCGGGCAGCCCATCTCCGCGAGCAGGACCCGGGGCTCGCGCACCATCCTGGCCCGGTAGGGCGGGTCCTTGTACCAGGACGGCGGCAGGCCGAGCACCGGCCACGGGTAGCACGAGCACAGCGTGCACACGATCACGTTGTGCACAGCCTGGGTGTTCTCGACCACCACCATGTGCTCGCCCTCGGCCCCGCCGAATCCGAATTCGGAGATCGCCGCGGTTCCGTCGGCGAGCAGGCGCTGCCGGTAGGCCGGGTCGGTCCACGCGCGGGCCACGACCCTGGCCCCGTTCATCGGGCCGATCTCGGACTCGTACCGGCGGGTGACTTCCTCGATGTAGCCGTCGGGCACCAGGCCCCGCTCGGTCAGCAGCTGCCGCAGGGCCTCGACCCGCCGCTCGACCGGCGAGACCGGAGCCGGGTGATGATGGCCGTCACTCATGCGCGCTCCAGGTAGCTGTCCCACAGGTCGACGTGCACGGCGACGCCGGACTGGCCGTCGTGCCACAGGTCCGCGGCCTCGAACCGGACCGAGTACGTCGGCTCGCGCCGCCGCTCCGGCCCGTGCGCCTCGATATCGGGCACCGACTGGACCCGGTCGAGCCTGGCTACCGTCCCGGTCTTGCCGCGAACATAGCGCGGGCAGCGGGTGTGCCCGGCCGGGTGCCAGTCCCGCACCCTGACCTGCTCCCCCAGGCCGAAGCGGGGCTCGGACCGGCCGGGACCCTGGTCGGTCACCGGCGGTGCCAGCACCGGGCCGCTGAGCGGGAACGCGCCGCCCGCCCTGGCCGCCAGTTCCTCCGGAGTCACCAGGTCGTGCTCGACGGCCATGGTCGCCGCGCCGGTCAGCCAGTGCTCGTAATAGGGCGACGTCAGGTAGTGGCCGGGGTCCATCCGCTCGATCGCGTGCCGGAACTCCCCGCCGCTGGCGCCTACGGCATCCGCCACCAGGCCCGTCAGCGCCCGGGCGACTGGTTCCCAGCTCGCGTGGAAGGCAGGCTCGGCGGGCGAATGATCGACCCGGCCGAATCCCTGCATGCCGCCCAGGTCGTGAATGCCATCCACGGCTCAGCACCCCCAAGCGGCAGGCCCGCGTCCCGGTGACGCCCCGGTTCCGACCCTAACCGCCGGACCGGGGCGGCGCGAGAGTCAGGGCGCGATCACCAGCTCAGCGATCTGGTTACCGTTCAGGGTGAACCGGAAGGTCAGATCGGCCACGCCGCCCGGGGTCATGCCGTCATCATCTAGCGGCCGGCCGACACCGGCCGGAACTGCGGTCAGCGATGCCGGGCCGACTGGATGGCGCTGGCAGTCACGCCGCTGGCCTCGACCGACCCTGGCGCCCGGCCGGTGGCCTGGACGGCCCGCTTGATCAGCCGCGCGTACACGGTCGTGCCGGGCATCAGCGGATGGATGTGGTCGGGCCAGAGCAGGTACATCCGGTTCCTGATCGTGTCGTACCAGTCCGCCAGCACGACCTGAGGGTGCCGCCGCACGAAGGCCGCGTCGGTGACGTTGACCTGCTTGCTCCAGGAGTCCGGCACGTAGGTGTTGACCAGCACCAGCTTGCGGTCAGGCCCGATCAGCCTGAGCAGCTGGCTGAGCTGGCGGGCGGTGACGATGTAGTTGGTGCCCAGCCCCATGACCAGCACCCGCCGCAGCCGCCCGGTCGCGGCCAGGTGCCGGACGATCGCGAGCCCGGCGGGCATCTCCCGGCTCGGCACGGCGTCGATGTAGACACCGGGCAGGGCGTGGGCCAGCGCCAGCGCGCTGGCCGCCATCACCGAGTCCCCGATCGCAACGACCTGGGCGCCGGTGACCTTGCGCCTGGCCGCGGCCGGCGCAGGCATGAGCGTGACCGGCTGGCGCGCGGCCTGGGCCCGGGTCGCCGCGCTGACCCGCTCGCCCTTGCTGACCTGCCTGGCCAGGCCGGCCGGGGCACCATCTTGTCCGGACAGGCCACAGCCGGCCGTGCCGGCCAGCGTCAGCAGCACCGCGGTGCCCAGAACAAGCCGGCCGCTCAGGTCCCCGGCATTTCTGCCGGCCTCAGGCCGCCGGTTTCCCGTAGCCGATCGCCTGACCTCAATGCTCCGCACGATGTAGCCCTTCCCCCGACGCGCGCGTCCGCTGCGACCAGCGGCGCGCCCAGCCTCCGCTTCAGTACGTGCCGTCGTTGTCGCCGCGGACCGAAAAAGGCAAACGCCCGCAATGGTCAATAGAGGGCATCCATTCTCCGATTGGCCCACCCGGCCACAGGCTAGGATCCCGTACGCTAACCGGCGCACTGCGCCGGGCGGTGACCGGATCGGAGTGCCCGGACGGGGCGGGTCAGGGCAGGCCGTTGGCCAGTAGTAGGCCGGTCAGCACGACGACCACGATCGCCGCGCCGAGCAGGGTGAGCAGGTGCAGCCGGCGCAGTATCCGGAGCCGCCAGGGCAGCCGCCTCGGCTGGTAGTACGGCGCCCCGCGGTAGGCCGTCGGCAGTTCCTGGCCCGCCGGCCGGCCAGCGGGCGCCTGATGGGTCACCGCGACCGCACCGGGACCGCCGGCTGGCCGCCGGCGGCGGGCGCTGCGACCGAGGTCGGCCGCGAAATCCTCGGGCCGCCAGCGACGCGGCCGGGACCGCACCGCGGCGATCAGGTCAGGCGGGGGCACGGCCAGCACCGGGCAGCGGGCCCGAGCGAGGCAGTACCGGCTCACCGCACCCGGCCTGGCCAGTCCGGCCCGGCCCGGGCCGGCCCCCACGACGAGCAGGTCCCCCGGCCGGTCGGCCAGCCGGACCAGTACCGGACCCGGCTTGCCGCGCAGCACGACCTGGTGCACGATCACGCCAGCGGGCAAGCCCCCGAACGCCTCGTCGAACGCATCGTGCAGCCGCTCCGCGGCCGCATGCTCCCACACCTGCAGCAGCACCGGGCACGGCGCCCGCCGGTAGGCGTACTCCCCGCCAACCGGGGTCCAGGCCAGCACGGCCAGCAACGGCACGCCCGCCGACCTGGCCTCGGCCACGCCAGCCCGGAGCGCGCCGAGACTACGCAATGACCCGCTCACCCCGGCGATGACTCGCCTGCCGCCGTCAGCCACCTCGGTCCTTTCGCTCCCGGCGTCCGCGTTAGCTTCCATTGCAACTCCGCCGCCCCCCTCGGGCAAGAGCCAGGACGAGGCCGCCCGGGGCAGATAGCCCGGCCGGAGCGGCCGACGGCGCCGGGCCGGCCGGCCCCGAGTAAGCCACCGCGGCGGGTAACGGCCGGTCCCGGCAACCATCCGCGGTATTTCTGCGGAAAAGGCGGCGAAGTCCTGATACCTGGACCATGCTCGTATCAGCAGGGACGGCTCAGCCGTTCAGGCCTGCCCTCGATCCCATCGGATCGCGGCAGGGGCCCGGTGCGGGCCATCCCCCACGGAAGGAGCTCCCCCCGAATGCGCAAGGTCATCTCGATCACCGCCGCCGCGATCGCGGTGCTGGCCGCGTCGGCGCCCGCCCTGGCCGCAACCGGCCCGCCGGCCGGACCGAAACCGACGGTCAAGGTGAGCGGCCTGTCACTGGCCCGGGTGACCCTGCCGAGGACGCACCTGCCGCACCTGACCCCGCATGCGCTCGTCACCAGCAGCAACTGGTCCGGTTACGCTGCGGTCGCCAAGAAGAACGTGCGCCTGCGCTACGTCGCCGTCACGTTCACCATTCCCAGCGTGAACTGCAAGAAGAGCACCCTCGGCAGCCAGGGCGTCGCCTACGCGAGCAACTGGGTCGGGCTGGACGGGTTCAACAGCGGCACGGTCGAGCAGACCGGGGTCGACTCGTACTGCGACTCGACCAGGACCGCCCAGTACGACGCCTGGTACGAGATGTACCCGCTCGCCCCGGTCGTGTTCTCCGGCGTGAACCCGGGGGACGCGATCAGCGTCTCGGTCTACCTGAACGGCAGTAAGTACAACCTGTCGCTGGCCGACCTGACCACCGGCGCCAAGCTGCAGACCAGCCAGCCGTGCCCGCGTCATTCCACCTGCCGCGACTCCTCGGCCGAGGTGATCACCGAGGACCCGGGCAACGCCGAGCCGGCCATCGACCTGGCCGACTTCGGCCTGGTGAACTTCACCGCGGGCGCCGTGACCAGCGCCGACGGCACGCGTGGCACGTTCACGGGCAACTCGCTGTGGACCTCAAGCGAGATCGTGATGAAGGACTCGCACCGCAAGCTGATGGCCCAGCCGTCCTCGCTCGAGGGCGGCAAGGCGTTCAACATCGCCTGGAAGGCCGCCCAATAGCGAACGGGCGATGACGGCCCCGAGCCGGAGAAGAACAGGTGGTTGTCCGCCTCGTAGACAGCGATCGTGACGCCCGGCCGGTCGTCCAAGGCGGCCCGCCACAGCGGCAGGTCATCGTCAACGGTGACCTGGTAGTCGCGGCCGCCCTGCACGATCAGTACGGGCTTTCCGAGCGCCGCGGCGGCTGGGGCCGGGTCATAGCCGCGAAGGTCGAGCCAGTACGCGGCGGGCACGCCGAACGGCAGGTCGCTGGCCCGGGCCGTCGCAGCGTCGGTCAGCGCGTCGACCGCCTGCGCATGCCTGGTGATCGCCGCCACCGTGGCCTGGCCCGCGCTCGCCTGGCCGGCGGCGTCCAGTTCTGCTCGCCGGCCAGCCCGACGACGACGGCGAGAGCACCGCGTTCGAAGGTCACCGGGATCGTCACCAACACCGCGCCCGGGCCGCCAGCCGGCTCGCTGGCCGGCTCGCCGACCGAGGTCAGCGCTCCCTGACCGGCGATTTCGTGCTGCCAGGCCGAGCGCAGCGCATCGGGCGGCACCAGCGATCGCAGTGCGGGCGCGAACCTGGCCTGGATCTCATCGAACCTGTCCTGCGCGGCCTGTTCGACAACGGCCAGCGCGGCCGCGGTCACGGGGGTCATCTCGCCTCCTGGGCATCGGGCGGCTACAGGTCCTATCTAAACGCGAAGGCAGCACCACCTGGCCCGGGCGTCGGCCGGGTCACCCGCCCAGCAGGTAGCGCGCCAGGGGCTCCGGCTGCGACAGCGCCATCAGGTGACCACCGGGCAGCAGGTCGGCTTCGACGCTGAGCCGTTCCCTGGCCACCCGCTGCTGAAATGTCGCGGGAAAGAACCGGTCGCCCGCGCCGGCGACGACCCGGATCGGCACATCGGGCCACGTGATGAACGCGCAGGGCGCCTCGAACACGGCATCGGGCTCGTCATGCTGGTCCGGCGAACCGTACGCGGCGCCGCCGGCGGGCAGGTCATGGAAGAAATACGTGTCCAGGTCGAACTCGGCGCAATAGCCGCCGCGCTCGGCGGCCCGCTTCCTGGCCTCCGGCTGGCCGGTGTTGTCCCACCACCCCGCGGCCGATTCACCGGGCTCGGGAATCATCGCGTTGACCAGGACCAGTGCGCTCAGCGGGACTTGCTCGGCGACCAGAGGCGCGGTGAAGCCACCGAGCGACGTCGCGACCAGCACGACGGTGTCACGGCCGCCGATCGCGCCGATGACGGCGCGGGCGTACCCGCGCAGGCCAGCGGACGCGTCGGTCGCCCGCAGGTCCACGCTGATCGCCTCGTGCCCGGCCGCCTCCAGCAACGGCACCACCCGGCGCCAGTACCAGGTGGCGGCGCCGCCGGCCCCGGGGACCAGCACGAATGCCCGCGACCGCGAACCCGCTGGCTCAGTCGTCATGATCGGTGCTCCTTACTCGAACCGCGTCCTGGATGCGGCGCAGGGTCCGGGTGCCCATCAGGCTCATCGCCGGGTTGGTGTGCTGGTAGTACCAGGCCGCGCCGATGGCCTGCTCGAACGCCCAGCCCATACCGCGCTGCCACTCCAGGTCAGTGCAGCGCAGGGTGGCCCGCAGGACCTGGCGCGGGCCCGCGTCGAGCAGGTGCCACCCGCCGACGAGGTCCAGGGCCGGGTCGGCCGGGCCCAGGTCGCCGACGTCGAGGACGCCGGCCAGGCGGCCGTTGGAGACCAGCACGTTGCCCGGGATCAGGTCCTTATGGCTCATTACGTCACCGCCGGGCCCGCGCGGCAGGTCCCGCAGGCCGGCCCAGATCCGGCGCAGCCCCGGCACGTCGAGCAGGCCCTCGCTGCGTTGCAGGCATTCCTGCACCCAGGGGTCGTGGCGGGCCAGGTCGCCGCCCCGGCCTGACCCGCTGAACGTCCGGCCGCGGGTGCCGATCGCGCGCACCCCGGCGATGAACTCGGCCAGGTCGGCGGCGAGCCCGGCCGAGCTGCCCGGATCGCCGTCGGCCGCGGTAACGCCGGGCAGCCAGGTCTGCACCGACCACGGCAGCGGGTAACCAGCGCCCGGATCGCCGATCGCGACCGGCTCCGGGGTGGCGAACCTGGTCTGCCCGGCGAGCTCGGCCGCTGCCTGCGCCTCGGCCTCAAGGTCGCGGCGGACCGCATCCGGGTCGCCGGGGCGGAGCGGGAAGCGGGCGGCCAGCCGGCCGCCAAGCCGGAAGATCGCGTGGACGGTGCCCGAGGACCCGACCGGCGTGACCGGCCGTTCCGGCCAGGCCGGGAACTGCCGGCGCACCAGCTCGCGGACCGTCCGCGCCCCGATGACGAGCTGGTCGTCGTGCATGGTCATCCGGTGCGCCTCATCCTCGCGCGGAGTCCTGGCCGGGCCGCAGCATGGCAGGCATGCTACTGACCGGGCGGTCCGGCCGGCCAGGACGGCGAATGTTCGCGATGCCGGTTCACGAACCTCTGGAACATAGTGCGTAATCCGCTAGTTATCCCTGCATTGACGGTATCCATCCCCCCGGCCGCATCCGACGGCGCGCGATCCCGCTCGCCTGCGCGGCCGTCGCGCTGGCCTCCGTCTTCGCGTTTACCAGCCCGCGGGCGAGTTCCCCGGGAACGATCGCGGGCCTGGCGGGCGCGCTGCCCGCCGCCGGAGCCGCCGGGCAGAACGGCCGCACCTACGCGGCGCTGGCCGACCGGTCCACCCGGCTGCTGGAGCAGACCTTCTATACCGGGCACGGGCTCTGGCGCATGTGCGACCCGGTTGTCTGCAACGCGAAGAACCGGGACTGGGGCGCGGACTCGCTGACCAACCTGCTCTATTTCCGCTGGCTGGTGACCCGGGACCGGAGCGTGCTGCCGATCCTGCGCGCGCTCGCGGGCACGGCCCGGCAGTGGGCACCGGGCGAGCCGGCCAGCAGCGACAGCGTCATGTGGGACGCGGTCGCCGAGGTCCGCATGTACCAGGCGACCGGGAGCCCGGTCGCGCTGGAGAAGGCCAAGGCGGCGGTGGCGTGGCTCGGCACGACCCGCGGACTCGCGTCGGGCGCCTGCCCGGCGGTCGACTACCAGTGGCCGGACGGCCACCGCGGCCACCTGAAGACGATCGAGACGGCGTCCAACTACATCAAGGCCGCCTTGCTGCTGTATCAGATCACCGGGACCCGCTCCTACCTCACGTCCTCCCTCGGACAGTACGCGCAGGTCCGGCGGTACTTCCTGGAACCGTCCGGCCTGTACACGGCGTACCTGGTCGACAACGGGACCACCTGCCGCAGGCTGCCCGGGCGCTACTTCGCCTCCGTGAACGGGAACATGATCTGGGCCGGGCAGCAGCTGGCCCGGGCCACGGGCCACGGGGCCTACCTGCGTGAGGCGGTGCGGACCGCCCGGGCTGTGCAGCGCAGGCTCAGCGATGGCGCCGGGATCTTCGCCGACCTGCAGGCCGACAATGACATCGTGGGACCGCTGGTCGAGGCGATGTACGCGCTCGCCCAGGACGACCACCGCCGGTTCGCGGCCCGCTGGCTGCTGGCCAACGCCTCGGCGGCCGGAGCCGACGTCAACTCGCTCGGCGAGTACGGCCGGTTCTTCGACGGGCCGCCGCCCGCCGTGCTGGCTACGGCCTGGCAGATCAATGGCGGGATCGCGGTCATGCAAGCCGCCGCCGCGCTCGACCCCTCCGGGCGCCCGGCGGATTCGGCGTTCTGGGCCCAGGCCGCCTTCGTGCCGGACAGCCGGTCACTGACCGGGCGGCGCCTGCGCGTCGCGTTCACCGGCCGGGCTATCGCCATCATGGGCGAGGTCGGCGCCCGCTGCTGCTCGGCCGGGCACGCCCGGGTGGTGGTCGACGGCGTGCCCACGGCGAGCCAGGCCGGCATCTGGCAGAATATGAGCAGCCCCGCTCGGCAGCAGCCCGACCAGGTGCTGTTCGCCTGGCGCTGGCCGCGGAGCGGGCATCACGTGATCACGATCCGGCCCGGCACGTTCGACTCCGAGGAAGGCGGCTCGTACTTCGCCATGAGCGGCTACCTGCTGGTGCACTAGCGTCAGCGGCGCCAGAGCCGCTTCCTCGGCCCGACCGCCTTCCACCGTGGCTGCGGGTCGGGCGGCAGGCCAGGCTCGAACACGACGACCTTGCCCCTGAGCACGTCGGCGGGCGGCCCGTTCCCCAGCAGCACGCCGACATCGGTGCCCGGGTCGGCGGCCGGCCTGGCTACGCGAAGCTGGGAGATCTGGGTGACCGGCCAGCGCCGTCCCTCGCAGACCGCGGTGTCGCCGAGACTCAGCTGCTGGTCGCCCTCCAGGCGGCCGGTCACCACGGTGCCGCGGCCGTCCACCTGGAACACGTCCACGGCGGTCATCCAGGCCGCCGGGCCGCCCGGGCCGGCCGGGCCGACCGGGCGGGCGGGGCCGGCGGGCGGCACGGTCATGCGCGCGGCCTAAGCACGGACATCAGGGTCATGGTCGCTCCGGAGCGAAACGGGCGGGTGCGGCACCTCGGTCAGAGCGCCATCGAGCAGCCGTCCCAGTAGGCCTCGACCCGCGGGCGCCGCTTCCCGCGCACGCCGATCTCCAGGACGTCGGGGACTCGCCCGGCCGGGGCCCGGAACCAGATCTCCACGTCCGTCCCCCGCACCAGGCGGAAACCGCTCAGCGGCGGGGGCTCGGGTCGCGGCATGCATGTAGGCCGGAGTGCCCCAGCAGCAGACCCGCGGCCTGGCCGCCCAGACCCACAGCCGGCCGCCGAGCGCCCGCACCATGGTGTCCGCTTCCTCGCTGATCTGAACCTGCACCGAGCCCTCCCAGCTCACCATAGCCGGAACGGCCGACGGCGGCCATGCGCGCGCAGGCCGCTCAGGACTGCTGGCCGGATCAAGCCAAGGCCAGCATGCTCGCCGCCCGGCCGCGCTCGCAAGCAGGCATCCGGGGTGATGGCATACTTCAGCCAGCGAGACGGACGACCCGGGCAGGAGGTGATGATCGTGGCAGGCGAGAACGCGGCCCGGCTCGCGGTGCTGATCGACGCGGACAACGCCCAGGCGTCGATCGTCGACAACCTGCTGGCCGAGGTGGCCAGGTACGGGACGGCGAGTGTCAAGCGCGCCTACGGGGACTGGACGGGGACCAGCCTGAAGGGCTGGAAGGACCGGCTGCTGGCCCAGTCCATCCAGCCGATCCAGCAGTTCGCGTACACCACGGGCAAGAACGCCACCGACTCGGCGATGGTGATCGACGCGATGGACCTGCTCTACTCGGGCCGGTTCGACGGATTCTGCCTGGTCTCCAGCGACAGCGACTTCACCAGGCTGGCCGCGCGGCTGCGCGAGTCCGGGCTGATCGTGTACGGGTTCGGCGAGCGCAAGACGCCCAAGGCATTCGTTGCCGCCTGCGACAAGTTCATCTACATCGAGAACCTGCGCCGCGACGCCGCGCCGGCCGGTTCGGCTAGCGCCGCCCCGGAGGCGGCCAGACGCTCGACCGCGACCCAGCTCAAGGGCGATGCCGCCCTCGTCGGCCAGCTCCGCGACGCGGTCGAGGCAGCCTCCGACGACGACGGCTGGGCACCGCTCGGCCAGGTCGGCACCCTGATCACCAAGCAGCAGCCCGACTTCGACTCGCGCAGCTACGGCTACGCCAAGCTGAGCGACCTGATGGCCGCCACGACCCTGTTCGAACTGGAGCGCCGCAGCCCGGGCGACAGCCGGCGCGGCACCATCTATATCCGCGACAAGCGCCACCGCACCCCGGCTCAGAAGCCGAGGGCCGCTGCGGCCCGCTAGGTCCCGGCGATGGCCCGCAAGGCGTCGATGGTCTTCTGGTCGTCGGGCCGCCACGGGCCACTGAGCGAACCGGACGGGTTCCAGAACGTCTGCAGGCGCTCGGCGCCGTTGGCCGACATCCACTCGGCCAGCAGCGTGAACCACTCGGCCCGGTGCTCAGGCCGGGGACTATTGGTCTCGCAGATGTCGATCTCCGGGGCATCGCGGCCCGACAGCTCGCGGCAGGTACCGAGCATGTCGTCGAGCCGCTCGAACAGCCTGGCCTTGCTCACGCCGCCGGCCCAGTGCCGGAACTGGCCCTCGCCGAAGTCATAGACGTCCAGGCCGTACCAGTCCAGGCCGCGTCCCATCCACGGCTTCACGTCGCTGGGGACGGCGCAGATGATCGATCCGTAGCGGACGTTCGACCCCCGGCAGAGGTCCTGCATGTACTCGTGTACCGGCCCGATGGCGTCGGCCCTGACGAAGTCCGGGTAACCGGGCAGATTCGACGCCTCGTGCCAGGCCGAGAGCTTCACTCCGGGTGGCGCGGCCGCGATCAGGGCCCTGAGCTTGTCATCGAGGCGGCCTGCCAGCAGGTCAGCGGGTACGGGCCTGACCGACAGCGTCACCGGCGCATCGGGCACGGACTCCTTGACCGGCCAGACCGTGGGGATGAAGTTGTACTGATCGCGATACGCACGGAACGTCCTGGCGTTGATCCCGGCCTCGCGCATGGCGTCGAAGACCTTGGAGTTGGACCCGATCAGAAGTCGCACGTCACAGGCAGTGCCCCTCGGTTACCAGCTGAAACTCCCGTTCCCGTGCTGCCGCGGTCGGCCGGCCCCGCCGGGCGAACCGTCAGTAGGCCCAGGGATAGGGCGACCAGTCAGGCGGCCGCCGCTCCAGGAACGCGTCCCGCCCTTCGCTGGCCTCGCCGGTGCCGTAGGCGAGCCGCGTCGCCTCGCCGGCGAACAGCTGCTGCCCGACAAGGCCGTCATCAATCAGGTTGAACGCGTACTTGAGCATCCGCTGCGCGGTCGGGCTCTTGCGGTTGACCTCGTCCGCCCACTCCAGCGCGGTCCGCTCCAGGTCGGCATGCGGGACGACGGCGTTGACCGCGCCCATCCGCCAGGCGTCCTGAGCCGTGTAGGTGCGGCCGAGGAAGAAGATCTCCCGGGCGAATTTCTGCCCGACCTGCCTGGCCAGGTAGGCCGACCCGAAGCCGCCGTCGAAGCTCGCCACGTCGGCGTCGGTCTGCTTGAACCGCGCGTGCTCCGCGCTGGCTAGCGTGAGGTCGCTGACGACGTGCAGGCTGTGGCCGCCGCCGGCCGCCCAGCCGGGGACGACGCAGATCACGATCTTCGGCATGAACCTGATCAGCCGCTGCGCCTCGAGGATGTGCAGCCGGCCCACCGCCGGAGCGCCCTCGGCGCCGTCGTACTTGTATCCGTCCGCGCCGCGAATCCGCTGATCGCCGCCGGAGCAGAAGGCCCAGCCGCCATCCTTGGGTGACGGCCCGTTGCCGGTGAACAGCACGCAGCCAACATCGGCCGACTGCGTGGCGTGCGTCAGTGCCTGGCAGAGCTCGTCGACCGTGTGCGGGCGGAAGGCGTTCCTGACCTCGGGGCGATTAAAGGCGATCCGGACCGTGCCCCGGTCCACCGCGCGGTGATAGGTGATGTCGGTGAAGTCGAAGTCCGCGACGGCGCGCCACGCGGCTGGGTCGAAGATCTCGGAAACCATGGCCCCTGAGCGTACGGCAGCGGGACCCTCGCCACGGCGCGGCTCGGCCGCCCGGACCTTAAGGAGAGGATCAAGCAAGGCGAAGATCCGATCCTGACCGGGCCGAATAGCCAACCTCGAGCCGGGTTATGGTCGTGTTAGCAGGCAGCGGAAGGCCGGGTTGTTACCGCGGTGGCGGCCGCAGCACCCCGGCGCCGGCCCCCATCGCCGCGGTGAGGATGACGACGACCACGAACGACATGGTCAGCGAGGACAGCCGGGCGATGCCGCCGATGACGCCGGGCGCGAGCAGGCCGCTGCCGTAGGCGATGCCCGCGACGCCGGCGATGCTGCGGCCCGGGTGCGCGCCGAGGCGCCCGGCCGCGGCGAACACGAGCGGCACAACCACGGCGATGCCGATGCCGATCAGCGCGAACCCGCCGATGACCAGGGCTAGGTTGCGGGCGAGGACCACGGCCAGCGCCCCGGCCGTGGCGCACAGCCCCGCGATCCTGACCGTGGCGACCGGGCCGATCCGGCGGACGACCCGGTCCCCGGCGAATCGCGCCGCGGCCATGCTGACCGAGAACGTGGCCACGGTCAGCGCGGCGGTGCCGGCCGGGTGCCTGAGGACACTGCGCACGTAGACCGCCGACCAGTCCATCCCGGCGCCTTCGGCGAACACCGCGCACAGCCCGACCAGGCCGATCAGCAGGACCGCGCGCGACGGCAGCGCGAAGGCCGGCGGCGGGTCGAGCTCAGGTTCTGGCCGGTGCGGCAGCAGCCAGGTGCTGGCGGCCACTGTGACCGCGGCCAGCACGCTCGCGGTCACGACGAACTGGATCTGCGCGTCCGGGGTCAGGCGGATGGCCAGCGCCCCGGCCGACGAGCCGGCCAGCGCACCGGCGCTCCAGCACCCGTGCATCCCGGACATGACCGACCGGCCGTAGCGCCGCTCGACCTCGACGGCGTGAGCGTTCATGGCCACATCGGCCACCCCGGCCGCCGCGCCGTAGACGATCAGAGCGGGGCACAGCAGCACCAGCGAGGTCGGCAGCACCGGCAGCAGGAGCGCAGCGCAGAAGATCACGATGAGCGCCCTGACCAGCGACCGCAGGTCGTGGCGGTGCACCAGGCGCCCGGACAGCGGCATGGCCAGCATTGCTCCGACGCCGGGCATCAGGAGCGCCACTCCCAGCCCGCCGACTCCCACCCCGACGTGCTGGGCCACCCACGGGATCCGCGCCGCGAACGTCCCGACGACGCTGCCGTGCACCGCGAAGACCGCGCCCGTCGCCACCCGGGCCCGGCGCAGCTCGGCGGGCCCGGGCCGGGTCGCCAGCACGTCCTTGCCGGGCACAGTATCTGTCATCGAGTGGCTCTCCGGTCCGAACGCAGGCACGGCTCTCTCGACCGTACCCGAATACCGACCAGATGGTAAGTTTTGCTGAACCGCAGGGACTGGCTGTTTCAGACCGAGGAGGCAGGCGTGCCGGTGCAGGCCCCGCACGGCTATGCCAAGGGCCGGATGAAGCGGGCGGAGATCCTCGGCCAGGCGATGTCGCTGTTCGGGGAGGCCGGATACCGGGGTGCCTCGCTGCGGGAGCTGGCCGCCCGCTGCGGCCTGTCCCATCCCGGGCTCCTGCACTACTTCCCGACCAAGGAATCCCTGCTGCTGGCGGTCCTGGCGCACCGCGATGAGGTAGACCAGGCCGGCCTGTCCGGCACCGGGCTGCCCGTCTTGCAGGGGCTGGTCGGCCTCGCGGGGCTGAATTCCACCCGGCCGGGAATCGTCGAGCTGTTCGCCGTGCTGTCGGCCGAGGCCACGGCGCCCGACCACCCCGCGCACGCGTATTTCGTGCAGCGCTACCGGACCACGGTGCGCACCGTCGAGCGGGCCTCTGAGCCGCTGCGCGCCGATACCTCGCTGCGGCCGGGCATCAAGCCCAGC
Organism: Streptosporangiaceae bacterium; assembly: GCA_051004215.1. Classification (GTDB taxonomy): domain Bacteria; phylum Actinomycetota; class Actinomycetes; order Streptosporangiales; family Streptosporangiaceae; genus Chersky-822. The sequence goes on from JBPCKO010000285.1 coordinate 44,394, forward strand.
GCAGCCGCCAGGCAGCTGGTCGCGCTCACGGACAGCCT
>JBPCKO010000286.1:0-3909 GCA_051004215.1 Streptosporangiaceae bacterium
GGGTCGTCCTGGCCGCCGCCGCCAGCGTGATCGCCGGAGCCGCGGTCTTGCTCACCCCCGGCCTGCTGCCCCGGATGCGCCAGTCCCGGCTGCTGGCGGTCACGGCCGCAGCCGCCCGTCCCAGGCCACCCAGATGATGACCCGGCCCCGCCGCCACCCCGCCGTCCAGAACCGCCCGCTGCTCTGAAAGGAAAGCCAGGCCAGTGCCGCACCCAGACACCGTTCGGATCGACGTAGCCAGTGTCCTGCTTACCGACACAACCGACGGGCAGCCCATCATCCTCGGCGAGATCAGCGGCGTGCAGATCCTCGTGCTGCTGCGCCACCGGCATTGACTGCCCTGCCAGCAGCACCTGGTCCAGGTGCACCGAGCCCGTGACGACCACCGCGCCGGGCTGGTCCTGGTCGGCTTCAGCCCGCCGGAGCGGCTCGCCGCGCTCGCCCGCCACCTGGGCTGGCCCGGCCCGGTTCTCGCCGACACCAGCCGGGTTCTCTACCGGCGCCTGGGCGCGGGGCGCGCGCCGCTATGGCGGGTCTACTCACCCGGCACGCTCGCGACCTACGCCGCCGCCGCGGCCCGCGGGCACCGGCCGGCCCGGCCGGTCGAAGACACCCGGCAGCTCGGCGCCGACGCCATCATGGTCAACGGGGTGGTGCGGCAACTGTGGCTGCCGCGGACCCCTAACGACCGGCCGCCGGCTGCTCAAGTAATGGCCGCGGCCCGGCCCTGGCTAGCCTGACCCGCTGGAAACCCGTTCCCAGCCTGCAGGCAACCCCTGCCTCTGCCTTCCCTCGCAGGGAAGGGCGCCCTTTCCGCTGCTGGGTCACGATCGCTGCATGCGGTTGCCCCGGGGGGCGCGGGGTCAGGCGCGGCTGGTGAGCCTGGCGCGGTCGAGGACCTCGACGGCGGCGTAGCTGACGCGGATCAGCCCGTCGCGTTCCAGGTCCTTGAGCACCTTGTTCAGCGAGGGCCGCTGCACCCCGAGCATGGCGGCCAGGGTCCGCTGCGGCAGTTCCACCCGTCCGTCCACCGCCTCCTCGGCCAGCAGCCCGGCGGCCTGGGCGGTCAGCGACCCGCCCAGCAGCGCGAGGATCCGGGCCTGGCTGGCGGCCAGCCGCTGGGCCACGCTGGACAGCCACCGGCGGGAGATCGCCGGGCGGGTGGCCAGCAGCTCCTCGAAGTCCTCCCGGGCCAGGAACAGGCAGGTGACCTCGGACAGGGCCCGGCCGGCATAGGGCAGCGGCATCTCCAGCAGCAGCTGGATGTCGCCGTCCACATCACCGGGCCGCAGCAGCTGCACCACGGCCCGGCGGCGTCCGGAACCCACCGACAGCTCGATCCGGCCGTCGCGGACGATCCACACCCCCGGGGTTTGCTGGCCGCCTCCGAACAGCACCGAGCCCGGCGGGACGGTGCGCACAGTGAGCGTGGACGCGAGCGCGGTCACATCGCCGGGCCGAAGCGGCGCGGACTGGCCGCGGCCCACGCACCGGGCCACCCAGGCGGCGTGGCGGATCTGCGCCTCTGCCGGGCCGGCCGTCCCGGGCAGCAACTGGGCCGCGCGCTGGGCCGCCGTGGCGGGAAGCCTGCGGAAACTCATGGCGCTCATCTTGTCACCTGGCTGACACTGCGTCACCAGGGCGGCCAGGGCGTGTGCTGTCATCGGTCAGGTGCCACCCATCGTGGCGAAGATCATGGTCAGGCTGGCCGGATTCCCTTACCCGGCTGCGAGGGAGGGGACGCAATCATGACATCAGCGACCGGGACTCCCGCTGCCGTGCGGGTGTACTGGCGGCCCGGATGCCTGTTCTGCGCCATGCTGCGGCTGGGGCTGCGCGGTACACGTGTTCATGCCGAGTGGGTCAACATATGGGAGGACCGCGCGGGTTCGCGCCATCACCGGTGGCGACCAGACCGTCACCACCGTCGTGATCGGAACCCCGGGCGCTGGTCAACCCGTCGGCCCGCAAGGTCATCCTGGCCGTGCGCGCCGGGCAACCCGCACTCGGCCTGGCAGAGGGAGGACAGCCCGCGTCGTGGCCCGCGCGGACGCGCGTTTCCTGACGCGCCGCTGGCTGCGGCGGGGGCGCCGGTTGACGAGCCGCACGGAACCAGGTCAGGCTGACCGGGAAGGCGCCGCAGCGCGGCATGACCCCCCGGCGCGGCCTGCCCAGGGCACACCGGCCCGCTGGCGGGTCTGAGAGGACAGATCATGCGGGTGGACGTGAGCCCCGAGGCCGCCGTGCTGGTTCGCCAGCGCGGCGGGCGGCTCTGGGTCTGGGCCGCCCGCCCGCGGGTGTGCTGCTGGGGGACACCGGCCTACATGCACGCGGCGACCGAGCGGCCGTCCGGGCTGTCCGAGTTCAGCCTGGTGCCGTGCGAAGGGGTGGAAATCTGGTTCCGCGCCCCCGCGGGCAGGGTTCCTGACGTGCTGGAGGTCGGCCTGCGGGGCAGGCGGCGGCCCCGGGTCGAGGCCTACTGGGACGGCTGCCTGATCGCGCTCTGACGCACAGGCGCAGCGCACGCTGCAGCCTGGTTACAGGTCCTGCCCAGGCAACGCCAATCGTCATCAAGGCCAGCGCAGACGCCAGGTCCCGCGCTCTTCTCACGGGAGCTTCGCCCTGCGGAACGGCACCGGGATCGGGTCCCGCATGGTGCCGCGGTGCAGCACCCGGCTCAGCGCGGGTCAGGCTCGGCGGGGCGGGCGGTCCGGCCGCCAAACTGGCCGAAGAACTGGGCGGCGGCCTGCTGGATGGCCAGGGACCAGGTGGGGTAGGCGTGCACCGCCTGGGCGAGCCGGCCGGTGAACATGGCGGTGCGCATGGCCAGTGCGGGCTCGTGGATCATCTCCCCGGCACGGGCGGCGACGATGGTGGACCCGAGCACTCGCCCGCCCCCGGTGTTCCCCAGGATCCGCCGCCGGCCCGCGATGATCTTCACGAAGCCCTCGGTGCGCCCCGCGGTCACCGCCCGGTCGACCTCCGCCATCGGCAGGTACGCCACCCGGGCGCCCGCATGAAGGGCGGCTTCCTGCGGCGCAGCCAGCCCGACCTGCGCCACCTCCGGGTTGGTGAACACCACCCACGGGATCGCCCGCGTATCGAAAGCGCCCGGTGGCGACCAGCGGCGGCGCAGCGCGTTGCGTGCCGCGAGACGGCCCATCGTGAACGCGGCGTGGGTGAACGGCATCCGCCCGGTCACATCCCCTGCCGCGTAGATCCCCGCCGTGGTCGTGGCCAGGTGCCGGTCCGTAACGACGTAGCCGCGCTCATCCACGCGGACTCCCGCGTTCTCCAGGCGCAGACGCCCGGCGGCGGGCAGGCGGCCGGCCGCCACCAGCAGCCGGTCCTTTTCGGACTCCTCCCCGGACGCCAGGCAGAGGGTGACGCCGTGTTCACCGGGCTTGACGCCGGCGGCGGCCGCTCCGGTGCGCACGCTGATCCCCCCGGCGCGGAACACCTCCTCGATGACAGCGGACGCGCCGGGTCGGCGGCGGGCAGCAGCCGGGGCGCGGCCTCGATGATCGTGACCTGGCTGCCGAGCCGGGCGAACGCCTGGGCCAGCTCACAGCCGACCGCGCCGCCGCCCAGCACGGCCAGCCGTCCCGGTAGCCCGCCCAGCCCGAAGACGGTCTCGTTGGTCAGGTAACCCGCCTCCGCCAGGCCGGGCACCGGCGGGACAGCCGTCCGGGACCCGGTGGCGATGACGAATCCCCGCGCCCGCAGCAGGCGCCCCGCTGCGCTGGCCTCGTTCCGGGAGGTAAACACGGCCTGGCCGCGGAGAACCTCGATGCCTTCCCGCGCCAGGACCTCGGCGGTCTCGGGGGGGGCGGGCGCCGCCCCCCCCCCCCCCCCCCCCGACCTCACCCCAGAAGAGACGCGCACCGCCCACGACAGCTCCATCCCCAT
>JBPCKO010000287.1:0-3494 GCA_051004215.1 Streptosporangiaceae bacterium
GACCATCGCGATCAACGGCGCGACACAGACCTTCCCGCCCGCCATCGACCCCGGCAAGCAGCAACTCCTGGACGCGATCGCAGTCGGCGATTCAAGGCACTAACGAAAAGACCAAACTCAGGTCGGAGGCCCGCCCAAGTCCATGATGAGGTCTATGGTCGGCGGGACTGCCGGCGCCCGGCCAGCCGGGCCAGATCCGGGCCGCCGCCGTTGTCGCAGTTCGCGATTGGGTCCGTTCCATCCTGCGGTCGCCGCTGAAGGCGGAGTGAAGGTGGTGAGCACCGGCCTCAGGGCCGTTACGCTCAGCCGCCTGATGATGCTGGGGTAATGGCCGGCGTCCGTGCCGTTTCCTGGGGTACTCGTCCATGCGACGGCCACCAGAGGCGGGCTCGCTGTACGGGCGATGCGTGATCAGGCTGGCTTGCGGGCGACGCCGCCGAATTGATCCACTGCTGGCTTTGCTCTTCCTCCCGGCCGTCCGGGCGCCAGCCTGTGATGTCCACCAGGCCGGGCTCCACCAGTTCCAGGCCTTTGAAGAATTCCCGGACTTCCTGCCTTTTCCGTATCCGGCCGAAGTTTCCCCTAGTGGCAGTAAGGGCAAATTCAGTCATCGTCTGCCGCACCTCGGGATCGTCGGACACGACATGGGAAATTATCAGGTAGCTTCCAGGGGCGAGGCGGCTCATCATCTGGTGGACCATGCCTCGCGGGTCGTCCTTGTCGGGGATGAAGTGAAGGAAGGTCATGTACAAAGCTGCTGCCGGCTCATTGAGGTTGAGGAGCCGGGAGGCTTCCGTGTGGTTCATGATCTCGTCAACGTTGCGGGCGTCGTCCAGGATAAATGCGGTGTTCTCGTTTTCTGCGAGCGCGCTGACTTTCTGGTGCCGCAGTACGACCGGGTCGCTGTCAATGTAGACGACCCGCGATTCGGGGGCGATGGCCTGGGCGATCTGGTGTACGTTGTTCTGGGTCGGCAAGCCCGAGCCGTTGTCGATGAACTGGCGGATGCTACAGTCGCTGGCGAGGTAGCGCACCACGCGCTCCAGGAACCGGCGGTTGTTGCGCGCCATGGCCTTGGTCCCGGGAAGCATGGCCTCCGTCTGCTCAGTCGCGACGCGGTCGACCGCGTAGTTGTCCGTCCCGCCTAACATGTAGTCGTAAGCGCGGGCGCCGCTGGCTGTCTTGGTGTCAATGTCGGAAAACTCGTTCCGCTGCATCCTGAGTTTATCCACTTTCTTGCTGGGAGACGAAGGGCCGCTGCCCAGGGGCTAAGGCTACTGCTCGTCGAATTCGCCGCTCTTCGCCCCTAGAATGAAGGCACTCCATGCGCCGGGGGGGAAGATCAGTGCCGGCCCGGCGGGGTTCTTGGAATCCCGGACAGCCACGGCGCCCGGCAGGTTGTCGGCGATCTCGACGCAGTTCCCCGAGCCTCCGCTGTAACTGCTCTTGCGCCACGCGGCGCGAGCGAGATCTTCTTTCACGCTTCCTGCTCTCTTCACTGAATCGGTCACTTCATTCCCTCCTAAGCCGGTACCCAAAAGAGGTACTCTTCAGAAAGGCCTGCGAATCGTCGGCTGATAGCGCGCTGGCCTGAAGTGTGCTCCAGAGCACCTCATAGACGCGAAGCTCGCCGGGTTCCTCCAGGAACAGCGCGCCAGTAGCGTTCTCGACGTTCACAATGCCAAGGTCGTCGGGGTCCGGGAAGGTCATCGCCGTAAACGGCCCCACCATGGACGGGTGCACGCCCGCATCAAACGGCAGCACCTGAACGGTGACGTTCGCCCGGTCCCGCGGCCGCATCAAGTATTCGAGCTGCTGGCGCATCACGTCAGACCCGCCTACCGGCCGCCGCAGCGCTCCTTCGCTCAGCACCACGCTGACCCGGGGCGGCGGCGGGTCCACCCTGGTCAGGACTTCCTGGCGCTCCAGCCGGATCTCCACCCGGCGGCCGATCTCGTCGGTCGTGTCGGTGGGACGGCTGACCCGGACAACTGCGTTAGCATAGTCAGGTGTCTGGAGCAGTCCCGGCACAAGCTCCTGCTCGTAGGTGCGGATAGTCCGCGCCTCCGCCTCCAGACCGATCAGGTCGGCGTACTCGCTTCCGATCAGGCCCGCGTACTTCTGCCACCAGCCGCGCTCGTTCACCCGCCGGGCCAGCTCGGCCAGGGAGGCCCGGTATCCCTCATCCTCGACCTCGTACACGTTCAGGAGCTGCCGCAGGTCAGGAGCCGTGATCCCGGACTGGCGTGTCTCGATACGGGAGATCCTGGATGCCTGCCACCCCAGCCTTCTCGCCGCGTCGGTGGTCGACAAGCCGGACTGGTCACGCAGTCTGCGCAGCTCGGCAGCGAGTCGCCGGCGGCGCAGGCTCGGCGATGCGGGCATGTGGGCCGCCCCTCCGATCAGTTTGGCGCAAATTCTACCTTAGATATTGCGCATAAGTAGAAATTGCACCATGATGGTGCACGCTACCTCCAGCCGCGCAGTCTAGGCCGACATGATCGTATCCCGGCCAGGCCCCGTCGGAACCCGAGGATAGGAGCCTGATCGTGCACGCAGCAAACCGGCCACGGGATGTGCGTGACCCAGGACGAACAGTGATCAGGGCAGGTGGTCGGTCAGCGCGGGCGAGCCGGGTGACGACGGCGTGCTTGAAGTGGGAATGGGACAGCCGGGTGGGCGCCGGCACCGCGAAGCCGCGGACCGGATCATCGGCGTGATCACGAGCACCATCTCGGCCGGGGCTAGTCATGCCTAGTCTCCGGACCGAGCAGGACCGGCTGCGCGAGCAGTTGCGAACCGCCGGCATGGGCGCTGAGGTCATCGCGGCCGAGTTCGCGTCCCGGTACGGCCTGCGCCCCCGCGCGGCCTGGCGGCACGCCCACGGGTGGGCGCTCACCCGGGCCGCCGGGCACATCAGCAGCGAGGCCGCTGCGGCGGGAGTGCACCCGGACGGCCGGGCTGTCGCCATGACCGCCTCGCACCTGTGGGAACACGAGAACTGGCCCGGACCCGGCAGCAGGACGACCGGGCGAAAGCCCACGCCCTATGTTCTGGCGCTGCTGGCAAGGACGTACGGCGCTGGCATTCCTGATCTCCTGGACACCCAGGATTACCGGAATCTATCGCCTGCCGACCGGCTGATCATCGAGGCATGCAGCCCGGCCGCCTGCCGATACATTCCCCCGCCGCGGGCGCTAGTCGCCGCCCCGCGCCCTGCCGCAGCCAACCGTGGCGGCGCGCAGGCCCCCGCCCGGCCGACTGGCGCCCGGACGGCCGCCCGGCGGGCACTGCCATGCGGATCATCTGGCCGGACGGCGGGTGTACCGGCGTGATGAGTACCGGGCACCTGGCCACCCGGGACCGGGACTAGTGTCCCGCGCCTGAAGTTTTGAGTGTTATTTTTGCTAGTATATGGCTATGTCGCATCCGGGTCCTTCTGCCGTGCAGATCGTGCTGTCTGAAGATGAGCGGGCTGAGCTGATGCGCCGGGC
>JBPCKO010000288.1:0-4502 GCA_051004215.1 Streptosporangiaceae bacterium
GCCCCGGCCGCCCTGGTCCAGGCAGCGGCCGCTGCGGCTTGTCACGCACCTCCCAGCGGCCCCCGGCGAGGGGCCGACGGGGCGGCGCCCGCCGCCGTCATCCGGGTCGACCAGGTCGGCTACCCGACCGGGGCGGCCAAACTGGCCGCGGTCATGACGCATACGAGCCACGGCGGGCTGCGCTGGGCGCTGATCACCGGACGGGGCTGCCACGTCGTCGCCACCGGCGTCGCGCGCTCCGACCTCGGATCATGGAGCCACGCCTACCCGGCGGTGTGGGCGATCCGGTTCGGCGGCACGCACCGGACCGGGACCTACCGGCTCCTGGTCACCGGAGGTGCCCGGGCCGTGTCGCCCTGGTTCAAGATCGCGCCCGCATCCGAGCTGTATGCCAGGCCGCTGGCCAACGCGCTGTCGTTCTACCAGAACGAAAGGGACGGGCCGGACTTCGTCCGCAGCGCCCTGCGGACCGCTCCCGGGCACCTGAACGACGCCCACGCGATGACCTACCGGGCCCCGAAGGTCAATCAGAACGGCAACTTCAAGGGCAGCCTGCGCCCGTACGCCACCGGGCTGCGGATCAATGCGACCGGCGGCTGGTTCGACGCCGGGGACTACCTGAAGTTCACCGAGACCACGAGCTACACCGTCGCCATGATGCTGCAGGGGATCGCGACGTTCCCCGGCCAGCTCGGCGGGCGCGGCGTTCACTTCGGCGCCGAGGCCAAGTTCGGCCTGGACTTCCTGCAGCGAATGTGGAACCAGCGGACGAGAACGCTGTACCTGCAGGTGGGAACCGGCGCGGCGAACAGCCGCTACTTCGGTGACCATGACATCTGGCGCCTGCCGCAAGCCGATGACCGCTACCACGGCACCGACCCGCGCTACCAGTACATCCGGCACCCGCCGGTGTTCCGGGCCGGAAAACCTGGCGCCCCCATCAGCCCGAACCTGGCCGGCCGGCTCACCGCCGACTTCGCGCTCTGTTACCGGGTCTTCCGCACCAGCGACCCCCGTTACGCGGCCCGCTGCCTGCGCTCGGCCGAGACCGTGTACGCCCTGGCCGGGACGCACTGGCACGGCAAGCTGCAGACGGTGCTGCCCTGGGATTTCTACCCGGAGTCGAGCTGGCGGGACGACATGATGCTGGGCGCGACCGAGCTTGCGCTGGCCCTGCGCGCGGCCGGGCCCGCGGGCCTTCCGGCCGGCTTGCCGGTGCGCTCGTCGGCCAGCTACCTGGCCGACGCGGCCCGCTGGTCCGCGCAGTGGATGGCCAGCCCGGCATCGGGCCAGGACACGCTGAACCTGTACGACGTGAGCGCGCTGGGCGACTACGAGCTGTACCGGGCCATGGCGGCGCCGCATCCGCGGCTCGCCGTCACCCGGGCCGCGCTGCTCGCCAACCTGCGCGGTCAGCTGCACCACGCCACGGCAATCGCGGCGGGCGACCCGTTCGGCTTCGGCTTCGCCTGGGACCAGTGGGACACCACCGCGCACGGACTGGGCCTGGCCGTGATGGCCGGCGAGTACGACGAGATGACCGGAGGCCACGCCTACGCGGCCTGGGGCCAGCGCTGGCTCGACGACGTACTGGGCACCAACGCCTGGGGCGTCTCGCTGGTCGTGGGCGACGGCACGGTGTTCCCTGACTGCATGCAGCACCAGGTCACGAACCTGGCCGGCTCGCACGACGGCCGGCCGCCGATCCTGGCCGGGGCCGTGGTCGAGGGGCCGAACAGCTTCGCGGCCGTCGGCTCGGTCCCGAACATGCGCCCGTGCTGGCGCAACGCCCCGGGCAACGTGCCGTACTCGGTGTTCCGCGGCCACAAGGCGGTGTTCCGCGACAACGTGCAGTCCTACTCCACGGTGGAACCGGCGATCGACCTGGCCGCGCTGTCCCCGATGGCGTTCGCCTGGCCGCAGTCCGGTGGCCGGGCCAGGTACTGAGCGTGCGAGCGGGCCACGCCCCGAAATCCTTAGCCGGAACGCCACGTCGCGGCTAGCCTCGGCTGGTGGCCATCATCCCGGCCCAAGCGGAACCGGCCGCGTGGCGCGTCACCGCCGGCCCGCCGGCCCCCGCGGCCGTCGAGCGCCTGCTCAGGTCGCTCCCGCAGTGGTTCGGCATCGAGTCGTCGACGGCGGAGTACATCCGCATGGCCGCCCAGTTGCCGGCCTACCTGGCCTGGCCCGCTGGCCCGCCTCCGGCCGGCCAGCAGGCCTTCCGCCCTGGCGATCAGCCCGAGCCGGCTGGGGTCCTGCTCGCGGTCCGGCACTTCCCGCGGGCGGCGGAGATCTACCTGATGGCGGTCGACCCGGCCGAGCACCGGCGGGGAGCAGGCCGGGCCCTGGTGACCGCGCTGGAGCGTGACCTGGTCGTCGACGGGGTCCGGCTGCTGCAGGTCAAGACCCAGGGCCCGTCGCTGCCCGATGCCGGGTACGAGCGGACCAGGAAGTTCTACCGGGCCATGGAGTTCGAGCCGCTGGAGGAGATCGCGGGCCTGTGGCCAGGTAACCCGTGCCTGATCATGGTCAAGACCCTCGGCTGAGGCGCCGTCACGGACTAGCTCTGCGGCTGGACGGCGGTCAGGCGCGTCAGGCCGGCCGGGTCGGTCAGTCCGGCCTGGTCGGTCGGGTCGGTTAGGCGGTGGCGGAGGAGCGCCGGCGGTGCGAAATGACCGCGAGCTCGCCGGCGGACAGCCTGAGCACCTCGATGCGGGCGCCGTAAGCGGGACCGAGCAGGTCTTCGCGCAGGACCGCGGCGGGCGGGCCGGCCGCGGCCACCGCGCCCTCGCTGAGCAGCACCAGCCGGTCCGCGAACTGCCCGGCCAGGGTCAGGTCGTGCACGGCCGACAGCACCGTGAGGGAGCGCTCCCGGCGCAGGTCGTCGACGAGTTCCAGGGCGTCGACCCGGCGGCCGAGATCGAGTGCGCTGGTCGGCTCGTCCAGCAGCAGGACCGGGGCTTGCTGGGCCAGGGCACGGGCCAGGACGAGGCGTTGCGCCTCTCCGCCTGACATCGTGGCCAGCGGCCGGCTGGCCATGTGGGCCAGGGCCATCCGGTCCAGGACGTCCAGGCAGATCCGCCGGTCGGCCGCCGACTCGACCGCCAGGTAGCTCAGGTGCGGGGTCCGGCCGAGCAGCACGTACTCCAGGCCGGTCATGTCGGGCGGGAGCTGCGGGTGTTGCGGTACGTACGCGATCAGCCGGGCCCGGCGCCGGGCGCTCAGCCTCGCGGCCGGACGGCCATCGAGCTGGATGCCGCCCTCGAAGCTGATCATCCCGGCCACCGCGCGCAGCAGCGTGGTCTTGCCCGCGCCGTTCGGGCCGATCAGCGCGACCCACTCGGCCGCGGCGACGTTCAGGCTGACCCCGGCTAGTGCCGTGGTGGCGCCGAACCGGACCCGCAGCCCGTCGATCCCGATCACGACGAGCCGGCCCGGGCGCGCCGGGAGCGGAGCACGAACAGGAAGAACGGCGCGCCGATCGCGGCCGTGATCACGCCGATCGGCACCTCGGTACCAGGCTGCGCGGTCCGGGCCGCGATGTCGGCCAGCACCAGGAACGCGGCGCCGCCGATCATCGAGACCGGCAGCACAAGGCGGTAGCTAGGCCCGGCCGTGAGCCGGACGATGTGCGGGACGATGATGCCGACGAAGCCGATCAGCCCGCTGACCGAGACCGCGGCGGCCGCCCCCAGCGTCGCCGCGATGACCACGATGAGCCGGAGCCTGGGCACGTTCACCCCGAGCGTGCCCGCCTCGGTCTCGCCGACCCGGAGCACGTCGAGCAGCCGCCGGTGCGCCAGCAGCGCCACCGCGGCGACGATTACGTATGGCAGGATCAGGCCGGACTGGCTCCAGGTGGCGCCGGACAGGCCGCCGAGAATCCAGGCGTAGACGGCCTGCAGCGTCTGTGCGTGCGACTGCTGCAGGAACGTCTGGGCCGCGGTCAGCAGGGCGGCGACGGCGACGCCGGCCAGCAGGATCGACGCCGTCCCGGCGCTGGCCGGGCGGCCCGGCTCCTCGCCGCGCGACCCGGCCCGGGCGCCGAGCGAGTAGGTGAGCGCGACCGCGCCGATGGCGCCGCCGAAGGCCGCCGGCGGCAGCAGCGCCGGGCTGGCCCCGCTGATGATCACTGCGGTCGCGCCGAGACCCGCGCCGGCCGCCACGCCCAGCAGGTAGGGATCGGCCAGCGGGTTGCGGAACACTCCCTGGTAGGCCGCGCCGCCGCCCGCCAGCATCGAGCCGACCAGCGCGCCGAGCACCACCCGCGGTGCCCTGAGCTGCCAGATGATGGCCGCCTCGATCGGGGAAACCGCAAGCTGAGGATGCCAGGGCAGGTGCTCGGCGACGGCGCGCAGGACGGTGCCGAGCGGGATCGCGACCGGCCCGATCGAGATGCCGGCGGCCAGGGCGACGACGAGCAGCGCGGCCGCGATGGCGACGCTGATCCAGGTCCTGGTCCGCCCCGGGGCCACCGCGGCCGGAACGGCTCCGGCCGGCCC